>NZ_BAAJNQ010000009.1:0-265597 GCF_054558365.1 Rhizobium sp. No.120 | reverse complement strand
GGAATCGATCGCGTCTTGGACGCTCACTTGCCAATAAAAGACATGCCTCGATTACGAGCACGTTCGCGAGGCAAACGCAGCGCTTGCGAAGATTGAGAAGGGTTTCGTGTGCACCAGAAGTGACGTCCAGATCTCAAGATATTGCTAGGGCTTGAGAACATTCAACTTATGGCCGAGAGCTTCAATCCCTTCGAGATCGAGATATTAATCATTTCCCTGATCCTCCATGTGTCCTCCGAAGATCGCTAAGCTGCCACACCGAGTGAATTTAGCAACACCATCGAATAAATGGGGCGAATACTTCTTTGGTCGCCTAGTCGTCGTTGACAATAGTCGATGAATCCGAGACTGAAGCAGAATATCTCTATTTTAAGATCGGATCCATTTACTTGATCTAGAGAAGTTATGGGCGGATAACGTACAGGTCGCTTAAGACATGCGATCTGTCGGCAATACGGCGGGTTGCTGGCATGGCGGGGATTTCTGTGCGTTGGGCTTGGGCGCGTTTTTGTGCCCTGCGGTTGTCATTTTTGTGTAACTGGGCGTTGCGCGCCGTCGGGGTCAGTTTCCCCTCGCTTGTCGGCTTGTTTGGGCTTCTAAGCCTGCTGCACGCGACGCCCGCGCTCGCCGCCACCTGCAATTACAATATGACTTTCACGGCGACGGGCTCGGGCAACGCCCAGATCGCGCAAACGTACAACGATGGTTGTGATGGGCAGGGCGCTGGTTTGTTCAGGAGTCCGTCTGACGATTGGACCCAGCCCAACAACGTCGGCATCTCCGGCTACGAAGCCGTCACGTCCAGCCAGGGCAATACCTATTATTTCCGCTGGAACGCTCCTCCGGTGGGCGACAGTAACGGCGGCTACAGCATTTATCTGGGCAGCCCCCAGATCGCGAACGGCCCCGATAGCATTGTCCTCTATGCCGCCAGCATGAATGACGCGGTCAGTACACCCGATACGACCGTCACGTTCAATTTTACGATCCCGAACGTCGCTGGGCCGACCGTATCGGCGATCAGCCCGAACCATGGCTCGACTGGCGGCGGTACGGCGGTAACGATCACCGGTACGGGCTTCGTCGCGGGATCGACCACCGTCACGATCGGCGGCAACGCGGCGACTAGCGTGTCGGTCGCCAGCCCGACCTCGCTCACGGCCGTCACGCCGGCTGGCACAGCTGGAGCCGCGAGCGTGATCGTCACCACCTCCGGCGCCAGCAATAGCGCCAACTCGCTCTATACCTACGTCACCCCACCCACTGCGAGCTCGTTCAGCTACGGCACGACGGTTCCCTACAATTCCGGTAGCGCGTCTGCGACGAGCATCGACGTCAGCGGCCATGTCACCAACAGCCCGTCCAGCTATGCGGTCGGTTCGGCGACCACGGCACAGGGCGGCTCGGTCTCGATCAACAGCTCGGGCAGCGTCAGCTACACCCCGCCCATAGGCTTTCGGGGCAACGACAGCTTCACCTACGTCGCGACCAACAGCGGCGGCACCTCGTCGCCGGCGACGGTCACGGTCACTGTCGGCAATCCGACCATCACGGTCACGCCGACGACCATGATCACCGGGTCTTATGGCACGATCTATAGCCAGTCACTGACGGCGAGCGGCGGCCATCCGCCCTATACGTTCAGCACCACACTTGCTTCCGGCGCGCTGCCGGCTGGCCTGACCCTTAGCAGCAGCGGCACGATCTCGGGCACGCCGACGGCAGCTGGTCATTTCACCTTCACGGTGACTGGAACCGATAGTTCGGACGGCACCGGCCCTGCCACGTTCACCAGCAGCACGATCTCGCTGACGGTCAACACGACGGTGCCGGGCGCGCCGACGATCGGGTCGGTGACGGCCGGCAACGGCCAGGCGACAGTCGGCTTCTCCGCACCCGCCTCGAACGGCGGCGCCGCGATCACCGGCTATACCGTGACCTCCAGCCCGGGTGGCTTCACTGCCAGCGGCGGCGGTTCGCCGATCACAATAACCGGCCTCACGAACGGCACGGCCTATACGTTCACAGTGAAGGCAACGAATTCAGTCGGCACCGGCGCCGCTTCTTCGGCTTCGTCGGCCGTGACGCCCTCGACCGTTCCCGGTGCGCCGACGATCGGGGCGGCCAGTGCCGGGAACGGGCAGGCGACGGTTGCGTTCACGGGGCCGGCATCGAACGGCGGCGCCGCGATCACCAGTTATACGGTGACCTCCAATCCCGGTGGCTTCACCGCCACAGGCAGCGGCTCGCCGCTCACCGTGACAGACCTCACGAACGGGACGGCCTATACCTTCACGGTGACAGCGACGAACGTGAACGGCACCGGCGCCGCCTCCGCGGCATCGGGCTCCGTGACGCCGGCCACCGTGCCAGGCGCGCCGACGATCGGATCGGTCACGCCGGGCAACGGTCAGGCGCTGATCGCCTTCTCTGCCCCCGCCTCGAATGGCGGCGCCGCAATCACCAGCTATACCGTGACCTCAAGTCCTGGCGGTTTGACAGGAACTGGCAGCGCTTCGCCGATCGTGGTGGCCGGACTGACGAACGGCACCGCCTATACCTTCACGGTGACCGCGACCAATAGCGTCGGCACCGGCAGCGCGTCCTCGACATCCAGCGCGGTGACACCCTTGACAATGCCGGGCGCGCCGACGATCAGTTCGGTGACGGCGGGCAATGGCCAGGCGACAGTCGCATTCACGCCACCGGCCTCGAACGGCGGCGCCGCGATCACCAGCTATACCGTGACGTCCAATCCTGGTGGCTTCACCGTCACCGGCACCGGCTCGCCGCTGACGGTGACGGGCCTCTCCAACGGTACCAGTTATACCTTCACGGTGACGGCGACCAATGCCTCCGGCACTGGCAGTGCCTCCCTAGCGTCGAGCGCGGTGACGCCCGCCACGCTTCCGGGCGCCCCGACGATCGGGTCGGTGACTGCTGGCAACGGTCAGGCGACGGTTGCATTCACGCCCCCCGCTTCGAACGGCGGCGCTACGATCACAAGCTATACCGTCACTTCAAGTCCCGGCGGTTTGACAGGAACTGGCGGCACTTCGCCGATTGTGGTGGCCGGACTGACGAACGGCACCGCCTATACCTTCACGGTGACGGCGACCAATGCCATCGGGACGGGTGCCGCCTCTTCGGCATCAGGCGCGGTAACGCCCTCGACGGTGCCGGGCGCGCCGACGATCAGCTCAGTGACGGGGGGCAATGGCCAGGCGACAGTCGCATTCACGCCACCGGCATCGAATGGCGGCGCCGCGATCACCAGCTATACGGTGACGTCCAATCCCGCCGGCCTGACCGCAAGTGGTAGCGGCTCGCCGCTGACGGTGACGGGCCTCTCCAATGGCACCAGCTATACCTTCACGGTAACGGCGACCAATGCCTCCGGCACCGGTGCCGCCTCGGCCTCGTCCAGTTCAGTGACGCCCGTGGCCGCGCCGACGGCGGGGGCGGTCAGCCTGACCGTTGCGGCCAACAGTAGCGCGAACCCCGTCACGCTTGCTTTGTCCGGCGGCACCGCCACAGCGGTTGCCGTGGCAACGGCGCCGGCCCATGGCACCGCCACGGCCTCGGGCACCGCGATCACCTATACGCCGACATCAGGCTACAGCGGATCGGACAGTTTCACCTATACTGCCACGAATGCCACCGGCACCTCCGCGCCTGCGACCGTCAGCGTGACGATCTCAGCGCCGACACTGACCTTCTCGCCGCCAGGCAGCACCTTGCCGGCCGGTGTCGTCAACGTAGCCTACAGCCAGACGGTCACGGCATCGGGCGGCACCAGCCCCTATGGCTACGCTGTCGTCGGCACGCTGCCTGCGGGCCTTTCACTCAACCATGCCACAGGCGCCATCACCGGCACGCCGACGGCGGCGGGGAACTACAGCTTCTCCATCAGCGCCACTGACGCCAACAATGCCACAAGCTCGGCCGCCTATACGATCGCGGTTGCACCGCCGGCGGCTACCTTCACCTTCTCGCCGTCGGGCGGCGCGCTGCCGCAGGCCATGGCCGGCGAGGCCTATAGCCAGCAGATCACCGCCACCGGCGGGGTCGGAACCACGATCTACAGCCTGGCTTCCGGCACGCTGCCGAACGGTCTGATCCTCAATATCTCCACCGGCCAGCTCACCGGACCGCTCGCTGCCGGCACGCAAGGGGACTACAGCTTCTCCATCCAGGCCAGGGACAGCAATGGCTCGACGGCGGCGGTGGCATTCACGCTCAAGGTCATCCAACGCGCCGTCAGTGCGACGGATCAGGTCATCAACGTGCCGGAAGGGTCGACACCGCCGGATGTGTATCTGAACCGTGGCGCCACGGGTGGGCCGTTCACATCCGCGGATCTGGCGTTCGTCACGCCGCCGAATGCGGGCACGGTGACGATCATCCAGGGTCAGCTGGCGCAAGCGGGGCCGGCAACCGCCCCGGTCGGTTGGTACCTGCACTATACGCCAGACCCGGCCTATTCCGGCCAGGTCCGCGTCGGCTTCAAGCTCGTCAGCGCGCTTGGAACCTCCAATGTCGGCACCATCACCTACAATGTCCGCTATGACGCCGCAAAGGTCGCCGAGGACATCGACGGCCTCGTCCGTGGTTTCGTCCAATCCAGGCAGAACATGATCGCCAACACGATCGAGGTGCCCGGTCTCCTGCAACGCCGGCAGATGCAGAAGGCGACCGATCCGATCACCGCGCTCGCGTCACCCTCCGAGCAGGGCATGAAGCTCGGCTTCTCCACCAGCCTGGCGCAGATGCGGGCCGCCCGTGGTGACAACGATGCCGGCTCCGCGCCGTTCAACGTCTGGATCGGAGGCGCGTTCCTGATGCATGACGACAAGAGCAAGAAGGACAGCACCAGCAAGTGGGGCAGCTTCGGCATGGTCAACATGGGCGTCGACTATCTGCTGTCGGAAAAGGCCTTGGTCGGCGTGTCGTTTCATTACGACCGTATGACAGATCCGACCGATCAGGATGCCAAGCTGACCGGCAATGGCTGGCTGGCCGGTCCCTATGCTTCGCTGGAGCTGGGCAAGGGTGTGTTCTGGAACGGTAGCCTGCGCTATGGCGGATCGAGCAATACGATCAACACCCAGTTCTGGGACGGCGGCTTCAAGACGACACGCTGGATGGCTGACACTTCGATCGAGGGGCAATGGGACCTCGACGAGGCCACGACGATCTCGCCCAAGCTCAGGGCCGTCTACTTCTCCGAAAAGGTCGACGACTACACAGTCAAGAACAGTTCAGGGGATGCCATTACCATTGACGGGTTCAACGAGGACCAGTTCCGCGTTAGCCTGGGTGCCGAAATCGCCCGCTCGTTCACGATGGAGAACGGCACGAAGCTCACGCCTAAGCTCGGTGTCACCGGCGGCTTTTCCGGGCTTGACGGTTCGGGTGCATTCGGAGCTGTGACCGCCGGCATGAGCCTAGAGACCGCAAGCTTCTGGATGCTCGACACAAGCCTGCTGTTCAACATCGAAGGCGACGGGCAGAAATCCGTCGGCGCGAAAGTCGCGGCATCCAAGAAGTTTTGAGGAGAATTTTGAACGAAGTCGAGGAAAGTGAAGTTGAGGGCGGTGCCGACGCTCTCTTCAACGGTAATGACCGGAGGGTTGGCGTACTGATTTCCCAGAGGATGATTTCGCCCTGATTATGACAATATTTGACTCATTAAAAGTCGCGCTGGAGGGTCTTCAGCGCTCCTTGGGTGATTAGCCGTATCTTGCCAACAAAGCCTTTTCGGCCGAAATAGGCCTGGGCGAGCAGTATCTATTTGCCGACATCGGCCCCTCCGATCATCAGCTCTAGCCCTGCTACAAGGCTTCATGGTCCTTGGCGCCCGCAACGGCTCCCTTTCGTGCCGCCCATCGTACAAAAACACTAGCTTCAATAATGAGGGGACGACCTGGCGTTTGTTTCCTATCTTCGAAGTCTTGCCAAGCCCTTGCTTGTCGTGAGCCCGAGCCGCGCGGCAAAATCCTCCAGCGTTTGAACGTCTCGGCTCTGGCGCCAGTGCTGTCGGAGCCGTTGCGATGATCGGGCCAATCCCAAGAACGGTTATCAAGCGCCGCGCAACGTTATCTTCTTTGGCACGGGGACTATCTCCGTAAGCGCCCGATCCGCGAACCACGAAAGCCAGTCATCTATGGTGAGCGTGGTGCTCGCCGCATCCAGCACTGGGTAATAGTCCTTGGCGATGCCTCAGCAACGATATCGACAATGCGCTGAAGGTCGCGTGGCGATCGCTCGTGCAAGCACGCTATCGGCGATCGCCCGGCCGATACGGCTGACCTGCCGTCCTCAAAAGGATGGATGCTCCTAAATCACAGACGGGCAATGCCGACACGGGTGAGGGTGGCAAGGGGTCCGGGTCCTTCGGTGAGGTCTGTTCGAGCCATTCGAGAGGTCTGTCCATCTCCGCTGCCAGGCGATTGGATGGAGGTGCTTCGAAGTGCACGCGCCGGCGCCCCAAAGCACCTGAGACGATCTGCTTCGGTTCGTTATGGTGGCGATGGCTGCCGATAACCGCGATATCCAGGCGCCATCATGATCATTCGGTGCCATTCGAATAGCCGCGCCTCGGTTATAGGATCAAGCGGGTGGCGGTAGAGGCCCGCCATCATTTCGGCGATGCCCGCTTCGGCCGGCCGGCTGTGGAGAGGCGCCTCAGCAAGCCATTTTTCTAGGTCTGCGTGCCGCCTCTTCGCTCTGTAGTCTGCCGCGACAATAAAGCTCCTCAAGAGGCTTGAGACTCTTATATTATATAATATATTATAATGTATATTGTAATGAACTACGGAGCCAGTCATGTCTGTCATCAAGGTTTCTGAGAGGTTATCGGTCTCGCCGCAGCCGAGCGTCGATGATATCAGATCACTGCGTGGCCGGGGATTCACGACGCTGATCAACAACCGCCCGGACGCCGAGGACGCCGCCCAGCCCGGCACGGACGTCGAAAGCCGGGAGGCCGAGCAATGCGGCCTGTCCTACGCGTACATCCCGATCACCCTCGCTACGATCACCGAAGCCGACGTGCGTGCATTCCAGAAGGCGCTCGACGCCTCCGAAGGCCCGGTCTTGGCGCACTGCAAGTCGGGCACGAGGTCACTCAGCCTCTATCTGATCGGCGAGGTCCTCGACGGGCGAATGGGCGCGGAAGACGTCGCCGAGTTTGGACGCGCCAGCGGCTTCGACACCAGTGCCGCTGCCGCCTGGCTCGAGCAGAACGCCGCGCGTCGGCCGCAGGTGAAGGGTTTCTTCGACAAGCGCACCTGGAGTGTGCAGTATGTCGTGTCCGATCCCGAGACGTCCAAGTGCGCCATCATCGATCCAGTGCTCGATTTCGATGAGAAGTCCGGAGCTACCGCAACCATCAATGCTGATGCGATCCTCAGCTATGTCCACGACAGCGGTCTAACCGTCGAGTGGATCCTCGACACTCATCCGCATGCCGACCATTTCTCCGCAGCCCATTATCTTAAGGAGAAGACCGGCGCCCGGACGGCGATCGGTGAACGCGTCGTCGATGTTCAGAAGTTGTGGAAGGGCATCTACAATTGGCCGGACCTTGCCACCGACGGTTCGCAATGGGACCGGCTGTTCGCCCACGCAGAGATCTTCAAGATAGGCTCCATCGATGGGAAGGTTCTGTTCTCGCCAGGCCATACACTTGCCTCAATCACCTATGTAATCGGCGATGCGGCGTTTGTTCACGACACGCTGTTCATGCCGGACAGCGGCACGGCGCGCGCGGACTTCCCTGGAGGCGATGCCCGCGTCCTTTGGAAATCAATTCAGGGCATTCTCGCCCTTCCGGAAGAAACACGCATCTTTACCGGACACGACTACCAGCCGTACGGTCGTGCCCCGCGCTGGGAAAGCACGGTGGCCGAACAGAAGAAGACCAACCGGCATCTTGCCGGTATGACGGAAGAGCAGTTCGTGGCGCTCCGGACCAAGCGGGACAGGACGCTGCCCATGCCGAAGCTCATCCTGCATGCCTTGCAGGTTAACATCCGCGGCGGGCGCCTTCCAAAGCCGGAGGCTAATGGCAAGCGCTACCTCAAATTTCCCCTCGATGCGTTGCAGGGAGCCGCATGGGAATGAGGACCGAATCGAAGGCGGTGATGAAGGCGGGGCTCTCCCCCGTGGAGATGGCCGGCCGGGCCGGAGAGGTCGCCGATCTCCTAAAGACCTTGTCGCACCAGGCGCGTCTGATGATTGTCTGCTCGCTCGTTGAGGGAGAGTTCTCCGTCAGCGAGCTCGAGGAAAAACTCGACATCCACCAGCCGCATCTTTCCCAGCATCTGACCGTACTGCGCAGCTCGGGAATTGTCGAAACACGGCGGGAGGGAAAGCAGATATTCTACCGCCTGACCGAGGAGAAGGCCGCGCGACTGGTCTGCGCCCTCCATAACATCTTCTGCGTGAAAGAAGAGACATGAGCACCAGTTTTCAATCTCTGGCTGGAGGCATGCTGATCGGCGCTTCAGCCGCCATGCTCCTTCTTCTGAACGGCCGGATCGCGGGGATCAGCGGCATGATCGGGCGTCTGGCCCAAGGCGTCGGGCTGGCTAGCAATCTCGCCTTCGTGCTCGGGCTGCTGCTTGGCCCGTTGACCTACCTACTGGCATTCGGCGGGTGGCCAACTGTCGAGATTACCGCGAACTTGCCGCTGACTATCGTCGCCGGCCTACTCGTTGGCTTCGGCTCGCGCATGGGATCCGGATGCACCAGTGGCCACGGTGTGGTCGGGCTTGCGCGCTTGTCGCCGCGATCGATGGTGGCCGTCGCCACCTTCCTGTCAACCGGCATGATCGCGGTCACGGTTCTTCGAGGGCTCGGACTATGAACAGAAACATCTACCAGTTCCTCGTCGCGCTCTTGTCAGGCATAGCCTTCGGCTTCGGCCTGTCGCTTTCCGGCATGCTGAATCCCATACGCGTCCAGGGTTTTCTCGACGTCTTCGGTAACTGGGATCCAAGTCTTGCCTTCGTCCTCGGCGGCGCAGTCATCGTCGCCTTCATCGGCGTGCAGGTCATGAAGCGGTTAAGACATCCCGCGTTCGACGACAGCTTCCAGGTACCTGGGAACCGGAAGATTGACTCGCCGCTCGTCGTCGGTTCGGCTTTGTTCGGCCTCGGCTGGGGGATTGGCGGCTTCTGTCCCGGCCCTGCCGTCGCCTCCCTGTCGATTGGTATCCCGCAGACGGTGCTATTCGTGGTTGCCATGCTGATCGGCATGACATTCCACGACCGGGTTTGGAGCAGAAGGACATGAGCTTCTCCATTTTGCCGGCCGTTGGCTCCGGTGGGATCGTTGGCTTCATGTTTGGCCTGCTCGGTGGCGGAGGCTCGATCCTGGCGACGCCGCTCCTGCTCTATGTCGTCGGCGTCGCGCAACCTCATATCGCTGGTACCGGCGCGCTTCGGCGGCGTTTAGCGGCCCCTGCCAGGGTCGTTCAAAAATATGGCCTTTGAACATGGCGATGGCCGCTTACTTTTCCAATTACCTATCGTGTGAAGTCCGGCCTCAATAACGGATGTTTGGAGTAGCAATTGCTCAACCGCGAGCGGCTGGGTGCCGTAACATAGTCGCTAAATGCGCGCCGAAGATGCATGTTGCGCAATTTTCATGTTGTTCTCTGGCTGTAAAATGCTCCTCATGATAGAGAGAATCGAAAGGCAGTTCCGCGTTTGACGAGAAAGCGCAAGCACGGTGCTGACATGGGGGCGTGGGGCAGCCAGTCTGCGAAGACGTGTTGGGGATGGGATGGAAACGAAAAAATTTGCTGTGCCTTTCGTTGAGCGACGGCGTTGCTTTCTTTTCCTAACCGCTCGAGCTTGGCCGACACCACTGATGAGCGCATCGGCTTTGGCGATGGCGGCCTTTTTTACTCTGACGGATGGTTATCTTACATCGGCGTGGGCCGCATGCGGCCCGGCCGCGACGGCTCCTTGCAGCGCCGAAGGTGGCGCTGGGATACCAAATCGCACGGGAAATGGCGGCGCTGGCAATGGTGACGGTGGTGACGCAAGTGTTTTCAACGCGAGCACGGGCGTCACCGATATTATTTCCGGCAACGCAAGCACGAACGGTGCGGGTGGAGATGGTGCTGCCGGGGATGTTTCCGGAGGGCAGGGCGGCGCAACCGGAGGCTCATTTGTCTCCGGTACTTCCATTGTGGTTGCCGCCGATCTGGTGGGCGGTGGTGGGACAGCCGGCCCGGATGGCTTTAACTTTGCAAGCGGGGGCGGTGGCGGGGGAGCAGGTATCTTTTCCGGCACAGACCTCTTCATTACCAGCGGCGTCACTTTGTCTGGCGGTCTGGGTGGTCGCGGCGGCACGGCAAGCACCGCGGTGGGCAATGGCGGCGGCGGCGGCGGTGGCGGCGCTGGAATCATCTCAGCTGTTGTGGGGGGCACCGTTTCCAATGAAGGCACCATCTTCGGAGGGAACGGAGGAAACGGCGGCGACGGCGGCTTTGGCGCTGGCGGCGGCGGTGGCGGCGACGGCTTGCTCGTCTTTGGGGATGATACGATTGTTACCAATATCGGCTCCATTACAGGCGGAATAGGAGGCAGTCCGGGTACGGGTTCTCTGGGCGGCACCGGTAACGCGGGGGCAAGCGGAGCGGGTGTCAATCTCGGCGGGCGCCGCAGTATTCTTCAGAATATTGGCACGATCACCGGCGGTGCGGGAAATGGCGCAGCCGCGGGCGCGGGCGTGATCGGTTGGGGAAACAGCTTCGTCTTAAATGCTGGCACGATCGCGGGCGGCCTCAACAGCGATGGCCTCACCCGCGCCGCGGCCATACAGTTCAACGGTACTGGGAACACCCTCCGCCTGGTTAGCGGCTCAAATCTGATTGGCGATATCGTTATTGCGCCGGGCGCGGCTGCGGTTATCTCGCCTCAGTCCGCAGGGCTCTCGCTGAGTAACGGGATCAGCCTGCAAGGAACGGCCTCGACGATCGGCTTCGACACCAGCAGGACTGATCTTGTCGATTCCAGCATCATTTCGGGAGCCGGTGGCGTGCTTAAAACTGGCGGAGGAAACTTGACCCTTACTGGGTTGAACACCTATCTGGGCGGCACGACGATCAGCGGTGGGACCCTGTCAGTCTCGTCTGACAACAACCTCGGCGCGCTTTCGGGTGCCTTGACATTCGACATGGGCACGCTGCAGGCGACAAGTTCCTTTACCACCGCACGCGATATTGTCCTGGACAACAATGGAACGCTTCAGACCGATGCCGATCTCGAACTGAGCGGCGTCATCAGCGGTTCCGGGGCGCTCACGAAAACGGGTGGCGGCAAACTGACATTGTCGGGCTCTAGCACCTATATCGGCGCGACGACCGTCGCGGATGGCATGCTTAGCGTCGAAGGCTCCCTTGCCAATACCGCTGTGACCGTGGCTAGCGGTGCCACACTCGGCGGTTCCGGCTCGATCGCCGGATCCGTCACCGTGGCGGATGGCGGCATAATCGCGCCGGGATCGAGCCCCGGCACCCTGACGGTGGGTTCGCTTTCATTTAATGGCGGTTCCATTCTCAATTATCAGCTCGGTCGCCCGGGCGTAATCGGCGGCGGTGTCAACGATCTGATCGAGGTCACTGGCAACCTTACTCTGGACGGCACGTTGAACGTCATCGACGTCGGCGGCTTCAGCGCTGGTGTCTATCGGTTGATGAACTATGGCGGGGGACTGACGGATAACGGCCTGGCCCTGGGCGCTCTACCCAGCGGCGTCAGTTCGAGCGACCTCTATGTCCAAACCAATATTGCAGGTCAGATAAATCTCATCTCCAGCGTCGGCGCCACACTCGGCTTTTGGGACGGTGGCGATGTCGCTCGCCACGATGACGGCACCATAACCGGCGGAAGCGGAAGGTGGGACGCCTCCAGCCGCAATTGGACCGATGCGAATGGCGCGATCAATGGCATCTGGCGGCAGGATTTCGCCGTATTTGGGGGTACCGCCGGTACTGTCACCGTTGACAATTCCGCTGGTGCCGTTGGTTTCAAGGGCATTCAGTTCATGAGCGATGGCTATGTGATCGACGGAGATACCCTGACCGCCAGCGACGCGGCGACCACGATCAGGACCGACCCGGGCGTGGTGGCGACTATAAACGCCCAAATTTCTGGAAGCGGCGGGTTGGTGAAGACGGATGCCGGGACACTCATCTTATCAGGAGTAAACACCTATGCCGGCGGAACGAGCATTCTGGGCGGCGCCGTGCGAGTTTCCTCCGATGCCAATCTGGGGCTGACGGCGGGCGAGCTCACGTTTGACGCAGGCGTGCTTCAAACAACCGCAGCGTTTGGCACCGCCCGCAACATGACGCTCAATGGCGGTGGCGGCACGCTTCAAACCGACTCCGACCTTACCGCGAGCGGTGTCATCAGCGGCGGTGGCGCGCTCGTCAAGACCGGCAGCGGCACGCTGACGCTGACGGGCGCCAACACCTATGCCGGCGGCACGACGATCAGAGACGGAACACTCCTGATTTCTTCGGACTCTAATCTTGGCACCGAAGCCGGTGGACTAACCCTCGATGGCGGCAGCCTTAGAAGTACATCCCAAATTGTAACCTTGCGGTCAATTAGCTTGGATACCGGCGGCGGCACGCTTCAGACGGATGCGGATCTTCGGGTGGACGGAGTTATCACCGGTGTGGGGGAACTTGTTAAAGCGGGGGCCGGCACGCTCACGCTGACGGGAACCAACAGCTATGCCGGCAATACGGTAATCAGCGACGGAACCTTGAAGCTCGGCGTTGGCGGCACATCAGGCTCAATTGTGGGCGACGTCGTTGACAATGCAACGCTCGCCTTCGACCGTTCCGACGATCTTGTCTTTGCCGGTAGGATCAGTGGCGGCGGCAACATACGGCAGCTTGGCTCTGGCAGCATCAACCTTTCGGCCGACTCGAGCGCCTTTACCGGTACAACAACGATCTCGGCCGGCACGCTCTTCGTCGATGGTAAACTCGGCGGAACGCTCAACATCGCTTCCGGCGGTAAACTTGGCGGCACCGGCACGGTCGGAACTACGACTATCGCTCAAGGCGGCACCATCTCTCCCGGTCATTCGCCGGGAACCCTCCATGTCAATGGCGATATCACATTTGATGAAGGCTCGACCTATGCTGTGGACATCACCCCGAGCTTGGCCGGGGACTTGATCGGAGCGACGGGTGCGGCAACTATTCATGGTGGCACGGTTGATGTGGTGAAGTCCGCCGGCACTTTCACTCCGGGCAGTCGTTGGGTCATCCTCTCGGCTGATGATGGGGTGACGGGCACCTTTGAGCAGCTGACGCAAAATATGCCTTTCGTGAATTTGTCGCTCTCCTACGATCCTGATAAGGTTTTTGTCGACGTCACGCGCAACGCGGTCAGGTACTGTGATGTCGCCCGCACATCCAATCAGTGCGTGGCGGCCAATGGGTTAGAGAGCAGCGGGCAAGGCAATTTGGTCAATCAGGCCTTGGCGGCGATTCCCGACGCGAGCGACGCACAGCGGGCACTGGACGCGTTATCAGGTGAGATTCATGCCTCGCTCCAGGGGGCGATATTGGAGGACAGCCGCTTCATTCGCGAGGCGGCGATTGATCGATCGCGCGCTGCCTTTTTGGACATCGACATGGCAGGTGCGCGGCCATCCGGGCCGGACACGGCGCCGGTGAGAGGAACTGCCATTACCGCCTGGGCGCGTGGCTTCGGCTCCTGGGGGCGATGGGACGGTAATGGCAATGCAGAATCGTTCGATCGTTCGATTGGTGGGTTTCTGCTCGGCGCTGACGCGAGCGTTAACGATGATTGGCGCTTCGGCTTTGTCACCGGCTATGACCATGCCTCCAATGATCTCGCAAGCCGTGCCTCAAACTCTGCCGTCGACACATACCATATCGGTGCCTACGGCGGGTCCGAGATTGGCCGCTTGGGTTTGCATTTCGGAACCGCTTATTCCTGGCACAATGTCGTTACGACCCGGTCTGTCGCTTTTCCGGGCTTTTCTGAAACGGAAAGAGGTAGCTATCACGCAGCCACCGCACAGATTTTCGGCGAGGCTGGATATCGGCTCGAAGGGGAGGCGCTCTCGTTGGAGCCGTTTGCTGGTCTCGCTCATGTAAATTACAATAGCAACAACTTTACGGAGAAGGGCGGAGATGCGGCTCTAAACGGATCACGCGGCGGAGAGGACGTCACCTATTCGACGCTAGGCCTGAGGGCGAACACCCGATTTGCGCTCGGGGATGCCGAAGCTACGGCACGCGCCATGGTTGGTTGGCGTCACGCCTTTGGCGACAAAGTGCCGACCGCGTCACTCGCATTTGCGGGGGGCAATCCATATACGGTAGCTGGCGTGCCTATTGCTGAGAACGTGGCCGTCATCGAGACCGGTCTTGATCTCAATCTTACTAACGGCGCGATGCTGGGGCTCTCATATTCCGGCTCACTCGCTCGCAACGCGCGAGAGCATGGATTGCGGGCCGATCTGAAGGTAAGATTCTGAAATCCGTTTTATGTACAAGTATACGTCGCTTATCATTTGAGATGCGATTTTCGGCGAATGATAGGGCTGGCTCCCAGCCACTCGGAAATGGCGCGTTCGAAAAGCTTGATCCTAATGCGACATATATGACGTGACCCTGTCCTGCTACACTTGGCGGATTTTCAATCTCGTCCGACGGCTCAGGGTCGTGTGATCGGGAACGGCGAACTCCAGCCCAATAAGCTGCGGCTGTAGACAGAATCTCGGCGCAACGTGTCCAGCTTTCCTGAGTGATGTGGCGCCAATTACCAATTGTTCGTAAGCGGGTAGGCCATCCCACGTAGCGCTGGAGGGACAGAACGCTCATTTTCTGCATGAGTCATGCGGAGAGCCCTATGAGTGATACTGTGAATCAGACCCGAGCCTTCGAGGTTTTGACGGCGACACCAATCGCGACGCGCCGCAAGCCGAGAGACTGGCCGGATGATGAGAAGGCCCGTTTGGTTGCCGCAACTCTGGAGCCGGGGGCGAATGTATCGGCGATTGCCCGTGGAGCGGGTCTGGATCCTCTCAGCTTTACGATTGGCGTCGCAAAGCAATCGCCTCGGGATCGATTGCTCCTCTCTCGAAGTCAGTTGATACACAGGTTCGGTTTGCACAGGTCGAGGCGGTCGCCGGTTCTACGGTTGAGATTGTCATTGTTTATGTGTCGTGCCAGCCTGTCGACTTCCGCAAAGGTGCGGCATCATTGATGGCTCTGGTCAGGGATGGTGGCCTCGACCCGTTCAACGGCGCGCTTTATGTCTTCCGGTCGAAACGGGCGGACCGTGTCCGGATCGTTTGGTGGGATGGCAGCGGGGTCTGCCTTTATTCGAAAATTCTCGAGGAGAATGGCTTTTGCTGGCCGGCAACGACGGCGGCGCGTATCCGCCTCGACCATGCTCAGCTCATGGCACTTCTGGCTGGTTTGGATTGGAAGAAGATCCGCCCAGCAACGATCAGGAGACCGCGCTCCACGGGCTGAACAACGGGCAAGATACGAAGAAAGCAAGCGGCCGCAGCGGAGAGACGCTGCGACTGTCGACGGCTGATTACTCAGCTGCCTCGGAGACATTGATCATGTTCCTTGCATGGTAGTCGCTGTCCTGATCTGCCTCGGCAGCCAGCAAACCACCCTTGCCTTCGTCCGCCGTGGAAACGGCAGGGCGGATGAGGGAGGGGAGCCAAGCGGCGCCGATGGCCCAAGTCTCGGCATAGGCTGCGGCTTCAGCCTTATAAGACAGCAACGAAGGAAACCTTCACGCCACCTCGTAATCAAGCCGCCTTCGAGGGCTCGTCCGACGAGGTGGGCGACACGGAGAGTTTCACGCCGAGCGCTCTGGCGACACCGATCAGCGTCGAAAGCTTCGGATCACCGTGCTCACTCAGGGCTTTATAGAGCGCTTCCCGCGTTACACCTGCTTCCTTGGCAACAGCACTCATGCCGATGGAACGAGCAACATCGCCAAGCGCATGAGCAATCAGCGAGGGGTCGCCATCCTCGAAAGCAGCTTCGATATAAGCGAAGCGTTCCTCCGGCGTTTTCAGGTAATCCAGAACATCAAAGCGGGTCGTTTCTAGCACCATGTCAGATCTCCTTCGCCATTTTCTTCGCCTGGGCAATATCGCGCGTCTGCGAGGACTTGTCGCCGCCACATAAAAGAATGACCAAGGTGCGGCCCGTATAAGTCAAATACAAGCGATATCCTGGTCCGTAATCGATCCGCATCTCACTCACACCATCACCCACTGCTTTGATATCGCCGGGATTGCCGAGCTCAAGACGCCGGATTCTGACGGCAATGCGCGAAGCGGCATTTCTGTCTCGGAGAGCCTTGAGCCATTCTGAAAAAACGGTGGTTTGGCGGACTTCGATCATCTGTGAACTATAATTCACGCACCAAAGAAAGGCAAACCAAATGTGAACCAAAGTTCACAGAAAGCTCGGCCGCAGCTGAGAGGCGCTGCGGCCTGCAACAGCTGGCGTTACTCAGCCGCCTCGGGAGGTCGATCATGTCGCCGTCTTCGGCGTCATGATCGTGCCGGTGGCATTGCCGTCACGATAATTGAGACGGATCATCCCGATGAATCGCCGGTAGATATGGGCGCGTGCCAAAATCGGGATTGGTGTTCCAATTGATGGCTGGGGCGAAATCGTACGCTTTGGCTCGTCACGGCTTAGATTGATCGAACTGCCGGCGAAGGGCCTGCCATTCCTCCCAGACATGGGAAAAATCAACATCCTTGTAGCCAAGCCTCTCTTCCACAGCTTCCGCGGCACCCGTTGGCACAGCGATGGCGGCAGCGCTGTCGCGCACTTTGCTCCGCTATCAATGACTATCGGATTCGCTTCGGCATCCTTCATAGAGGGCCCAGGCAACGTCAACCGTCGCCAGAAGAACAGCGCTCTCGCTCCATCCAGCTGTAACCGCAGTTCGAACGACTTCGCTGATGATGGGCTGCAAGCGACGCTGGCATTCTCTGGCTAAATCGTCAGCGTCTTCTGATTGAGAGGCCGGAGAAAAACTTAATTCCATCGTTGTTGACTTCGCGTAATGTCAGCTTCATGTTTCTCGATGCGCAAGCTGCCCCCAGTAAGGAACCTGGTGGCGTTCCTTACTCATTTCCGCAAGAACCGTTGTCGAGAACGGACCTCAAGGCAAGCAGCATGTTGCGAAGAACTGCTGCAAGGCCGGTTCGCACATCGCGACGATCGATCGTGATCGCAGGTCGTTGCCCCCACGCATCGAAGCATGCCTGAAACAATTCAGTACTTGTAGCAAGGTAGGTGACGTAGCTTCGGCTGACTGGATGTTGGCTCCATTCAAGAGCGGGTAAGGCCGCCGAACACGCATATCGTCTCGCCTGCACCCTTCATATCGACACCAGCAGATGAAATCCGCTGTTTTACGTGTTTCGACAGTATTTGGGCATGGGGCCGGATCTCGGCTGCACTTTCAGGCCGAGAGATGACCCATTTTCGGCCGGAACGGCCCCGGGGCGAGCGGGTATCTATTTGCCGGCATCGGCCCCGCCGATCAGCAGGTCGAGACCGGTTTCGAACAAGGCTTCATGGCCTTTGGCGCGATAGACCGCCAAAGCTTTGGCAAGGTTCGGATGGCTTTCGGCGACGGCATCAATTGCCGACCCATCCCTGGAGGTGGCTTCGTCCGCCTGCTCCTCAAGCACGCACCCCACCACGTAGCGACTGATCGCGATCTGTAGCCCCAGAGCCTTCTCGGGATCAAAACCGGCGGCATGCAGGCATTCGAGCTGCGCTTCGATTGCATCGAGGTGCGGAGCGTCGACCTCGGTTCCCGCATGAACGCGAGCGCCGTCGCGCCAAGCCAGCAGGGCCGAGCGAAAGCTGCGGGCATTGGCGCGCAGGAATTCCTGCCAGGTCTCTCCGGCAAGGGGCATGTTTCGGGAGTGATTTCGCCTCAGCATCTCGGCATTCATAGCCGCAAGAAGGGCCTGCTTGCCCTTGAAATGCCAATAGAGCGCGGGCTGCTGCACGCCGAGGCGCTGGGCGATCAGCCGCGTCGACAGGCCGTCGATGCCGACTTCGTTCAGAATGGTCAGCGCCGCATCGACGATCTGGCTTCGATCGATTTTCATCGTCTCTCCGATTGACAGTCTCTCTCGTATAATTTATCGGCGATAAAGTTCCTTATCAATGATAAGTTTTCGCTATGAACAAGATGCTTTTGACTATCTTGGCGGTCGTCGTTCTCGATGCCGCCGGCACCTGCCTTGTTATGCCAATCCTGCCGGAGCTTCTGCTGAGCGTGGCGCATTCGCCCGAACTCGGTTGGCGCTACGGCGCTTTCCTGTCGCTCTATGCGGCATTGCAGTTCCTCGCCTCTCCGATTCTCGGGACGCTGAGCGATCGTTACGGCCGTCGACCCGTGCTACTCGCTTCGTTGGCGGGTGGCATGATCGACTACGCCTTCATGGCATGGGCGCCAGGCTTCTGGTGGCTGTTCCTTGGCCGTGCCACCGCCGGCCTGACCGCAGCGAATGCCGCGGTTGCGAGTGCCTGCCTCGCCGACATCACGCCGGAGCAGCGCCGGACGCGCGCTTTCGGGCTTCTCAGTGCCTGTTTCGGCATCGGCTTCATCCTGGGGCCTGTCATCGGAGGATTACTCGGGACGATTTCGTTACGTGCTCCTTTCGTCGCGGCCGCGATTCTGGTGATGATGAATTTCGTCGTTGCGCTTGTCGTGCTGCCCGAGACAAGAACGGCGAAGCCCGAGCGGATTGATCCGGCGGCCTTTCATCCGCTGGCGGCGCTGCGCTGGATCGGTGCGTTTCCAGCGCTAGTGCCGCTGCTCTTCATGTCCCTCCTCATTGCCGTTGTCGGCGAGGTCGGCGGCACCGTCTGGGTGCTTTATGGTCAGGACAAGTTCGGCTGGGATACGGCGACCGTCGGCCTGTCTCTCGCTGGTTTCGGCCTGTTCCATGCGCTCGCCCAGGCTTTTGTCGCCGGTCCCTTGAGTGAGCGCTGGGGCGAACGCTGCGCGCTGATGGTCGCGATTGTCTGCGACGGCGCGGCTTATGTCGCCATCGCTTTCGTCACGCGGGGATTTCTCGTCTTTTTTCTGTTTCCGCTCTTCTGCCTCGGCGGGGTCGGCCAGCCGGCGCTGCTGTCGTTGATGACCAAGCGCGTGGGTCCGGACGAACAGGGGCGTTTGCAAGGTGTGCTGACCAGCCTGACCAGCCTCGCATCGATGATCGCGCCTCTGGCGATCAGCGAGATCTACTTCGCCTCGAGGCATGTCTTTCCCGGACTGGTCTGGGTACTTGGTGCTTCGCTCTATCTCCTATACGTGCCGGTTCTCTTCGCAAACCGCCAGCGGGCAGATCGACAGAAGGACCGGCAAGGGGAGCCGCGGTGAGCGGCACCCTGGCGAGCTAAGTGAATTGGCAAGGGAACAATCCTGTCTATGCAGGCGTGTCTATGCAGGCACGCCGCTATTGGCAGCCGCTTGCCCATGTCAGTTGACGGAATCGTCCGGATCGGAATCCTTGACCTTGGTAAAGAGGCTCTTCAGCGCACTGGTCTTCACCTTCGCTGCCTTATTGGCCTTGATCGCCCGCGTCGCCGCCTTGGCCTGTTCCAGCATCATCTCGATCTGGATCTGCTGGATTTCGGTCAAGCGCTCCCACTGGCGATTGAGGAGGTGGTCGACCTTTTCATGCAGGTGACGGATTTCCAGTTCGGCTTTTAGGTTGACCTTGTAGTCGTTGAGGGCACGCAGGCGGTCCTTTTCTTCCTGGCGGCGCTGGCTCATCATGATGATCGGCGCCTGGAGAGCCGCAATCGTCGAAAGAACCAGGTTCAGCAGGATAAACGGATAGGCATCGAAGGCCTGCTTTTCGCCCATGGCTAGATTGATGCCCATCCAGACGGCGAGAAACAGACAGAAGGAGATGATGAAGGTCCAACTGCCGCCGAAGGACGCGACGCCATCGGCCATGCGGTCGCCGATCGAGCGGTGGTCCTCATAGTCCTCTTCGATGTTTTCCGCCAGCGTGTCATGTGTCTTCAGGCTTTCGACGACCTCGTCCTCGAGGTTGGAAAGCTCGCCGCGCTCCACCGTCAGCAGCTCGGCGATATATTGAGCGCGATAATCGTCCATGACCTTGCGGCTGATATAATCGTCGGCACGAAGCTCCGGATGTTTCAGCCGCATGAAATCCGCGAGCGACGGGCGGAGGTCATCGACATGCACGGCATCTTTTTTCTTGAGCACCTGGCCGGTGATGGCGTCGACCAGCTTGACGGACTTGGCCTTCGCCTGGGCAAGGCTTTTGGTATAATCGTCCATCTCCACCACGGTTGGGCTTTCGCCCTCACCCGCGTCGAAATCGACGATGCCTTCCGCCGGCTCAAAGGTCTTCGTTTCTGTCATCTAAGGGGCCTTCTTTGACGTTTTCTCGCTCATTTAGCCAATAATGCGAACAGGAATATGACTGTTAGAAGACAGGGAATATAGCGACAGATACATGCCGCCATCTTCCGTCTGCAATTTTACTCTTCCAATCGATCCTATCAAATTTCTAGCGCCATTATCCTAAGCAACGGCAAACGCGACGGCCTTCCTTGCGATCCGCTGCGCCGGACCAGACCGGGGCCCTCAAAAACAACCGTTCCGGGCGATTTCGCAAATGTTTTCAAAAGCCTCACGTGTTTCTGCGAGAATTTCCACCGCTTCACTCAGGTTTTGGCTTCTCGGCCTCTTGACCAAGATCGTCCCACCTCTATTTGCGGCGATGCAGCAGATATTCGCGATCGCGAATAAATATCGAAGTTTCAAATGATTACATCAACGGGAGTTGGGCCTGTTGCCACGGGTTTTGCAGATGTGCAGAAAGGATAGCTATGCACAATTCCCCGGCAAATGACTTGGAGTCCGTCGCCCGGCGGGGCGGCCGTTTCAAGCGTATGGCTGTCAGGATACCGACTTACCTGACCGATCTCAAAGAAAATCCGGCCTGGTTGCCCATGTTCCTGCTAGCCAGGACCCTGCCGTTTCGGCGCATCCATTGGCTGGCCACCAAGCAGCCCGTCAGACTTCCGGTTTCCGGCACCTCGATGTTTGCCGGCACTGAGCGCAGCGCCGTCGTCAACGCTCTGCGGACCGATGGCATTTATCCGAGCCTGATGCTGCCGGATCATATTCATCGAGAAATCGCAGAATTCGTTTCCAACACCGCCTGCTTTGGCAATTTCGACAGGAAGCTCGAATTCGTCGCAGGCGAACATAAGGAAGCGGAGGCTCGTTTTGGGCGGCCGATTCTGAGCGGACACTTCTTCGAGCGCTCGCTCGATTGCGAAGCGGTCATGGCGGTCCAGCGCGATCCGCTGCTGATCGACGTCGCCCGCCAATATCTCGGCGGTCAGGCCAAGGTGATCACCACCCGCATCTGGTGGAGCTTCCCGACCCAGGCTTCAGAAGCCGACCGGAGCCTCGCTTCGCTCGACAAATACCACTTCGATCTCGACGATTGGCGGATGCTGAAATTCTTCTTCAATCTCGTCGATGTTGATGAGGGCACCGGCCCGCATGTCTTCGTCAAGGGAAGTCATCGCCGCCGCCGGGTCCGCCATCAGCTGACCTTGCTTGTTGGGCATCCGGCTAACGAAGTGCTCGATTATTATGGCGAGGCGAATGCGCTGACGCTGACTGGCAAAGCTGGCTTCGGCTTTGTCGAAGATCCCTTCGGTTTCCATATGGGCACCGTTCCGACGCAAAAGCCGCGGCTGATGATGGAGGTGGGCTTCGGGGTCTCGAAGCCGTCGCGTCGCCGCTTCCACGGAGAACCCGTCCTGCGTTAAGTCATCTCGCGCAGAAGCACGCATTGGTTTTCAGATGACGACATGCGCGGAATAAAACGCGCATTTAGCGGCATCATGGAGCGCCGCTCGTGTTGGCGCTCCCGTCTACCGATCTCAGGCTCAGCGCGTGAACCGCCTGACAATCAGGTGGTCGAGCGCGATACGCCCAGGCCCGCCCGCGATGATCACCAGAAAGCAGGTTGCCCATGTGCCATGCGTCGGCCAGGCATCGGGATAGACGAAGATCTCGATGACCAGCGTCATGCCAAGCAGCGCCAGCGCCGAGAGCCGGCTCGCAAATCCGATGACGAGCAGAAATGGGAAGAAATGCTCACTGAAAGCGGCAATATGGGCGGCGATCCAGGGGTCGACCAGCGGTAGCTTGTATTCCGTCTGGAAGAGATAGACGGCATTGTCGGTCACGTGCCAGCCATCCACCTTAGTCTGACCGGATTGCCAGAAGATGGCGGCGATAGACAGCCGCGCGATAAGTGCGATTAGGTCATGCGGGATATGGTCGAGAAGCTTTAGGGCGCCATAGAGCCTTTGGGCCACGGTTTCTCGTTCGGCCGGAGCCGCCGTCATCGTCTGATTCTGCATTTTGGTTCTCCCTGGCGTTCAGCGAATGGCCATGAAGGCGCCTGCCGTGAACGCGCCGGCGAGGTTGGCGGAAAGATCGAAATTGGCGGCTTCAGCGAGAGCCGTCTCATAAGCCCGGCCAAGAGCGGCGCCGGAAAACAGCTCTTCCAGAAAGGTTGCGCCACCCGGCGGCAGGCGATGCACCTCGACGACCATCTGCGGGCGAATGACGAGGGCATCCTCGCCCGTCCAATCGCTAATATGTTCGAGTTCGATCTCGCCGGTGTTCATCGCCCAGATGGTGACGGTTGGATAGGCGGAACGTGTGACCGAAGCGGAAGGATGCGGCACGAAAGCCAGTTCCGCCAGACCTGCCGGCTCGATGGTCGCCACGAGCGCCGCATCGAGCGGCACGGCGTCGGCCGCATGATAAGCCCGCCCCCGAAGCGCCTCCAGTCGCATGACATCGGGCAGATAGGGGATTTCCTGCGCCGGTTCGAAACTCTCGGCGAAGTCGGGGAAATCATCGCCATAGGCGAGCAACAGCGGCGAGCGCGGCGGATGCAGCCTGATGAATTCATGCGTCATGGCGGCGAAGAATTCCTCGCCGACGATTCTTTCGGCAGCCGGAAAGCGCGAGGCCAGCGCGCCGATCAGGCCGATGGCGACATTGTTGCGATAGACGCTGAAACGTCGTGCTGGCTGTGGGCCGTTCCAGGCCGTCAATCCATCCGGCACCGCGAGAGCGGGATCGATGAGCGCTGCGGCGAATTCGCTTTGCGTGGCGAGAGACATCGATCCCTCCTCAGGCTGCTCTGCGTGCCGTGGCACGCTTGAGGATGGCATCGGCCGCTTCGGCCTCAGCCCTTAGAACCGGCCATTCCGGCACGTCATTATCCCATTCGACCAGGCTGGCTACTGGACCGATCCGGCCGATGAGCTCTTCATAGAGCGCCCAGACGGGATCTTTCACGGGTGTATCGTGACTGTCGATCAAAAGCGGCGCACCGGCATCGTCGACGGTTTCCGAATGGCCGCTCAGATGGATCTCGCGCACCCATTGCACCGGGAAGCGCTTGAGATAGGCGCGCGCGTCCATGTGGTGATTGGTGGCGGCGACGAAGACATTGTTGACGTCGAGCAGCAAGCCGCAGCCGGTACGTCTGGCGACCTCGGCCAGAAATTCCGTTTCCTCGATCGTGCTCTCTTCGAACAGAAGGTAGGTAGCCGGATTCTCGAGCAGCATCTGACGGCCGAGCAATGTCTGCACCTGATCGATATGGGTGCAGACCTGCGCCAGCGTTGCTTCGGTATAGGGCAGGGGCAGAAGATCGTTGAGAAAGGTCGTGTCGTGGGTCGACCAGGCGAGGTGTTCTGAAAAGCTCTCCGGCTCGTAGCGATCGCAGACGACCTTCAGGCGAGCGAGATGCTCGCTATCCAAAGGCTGCATCGAGCCGATGGAGAGGCCGACGCCGTGGATGGACAAGGCATAATCCTGGCGCAGCTTGCTGAGCTGGGCATGCGGCGGACCGCCGGCTCCCATATAGTTTTCCGCATGGACTTCGAAGAAGCCGATCGGCTGCTTGGCGCCATTGATCGCGGCAAAATGCTCTGGCTTGAAGCCGACGCCGGCGCGGCGGGGAAGTTGTGATGGTTTCATTGCGGGCCTCCGGATGAGAGTAATTCCAGCAAAGTTGCGAAGCGGTTTGCATTCGGGAGGCAGGCGGCGCTGGATTAAACGATGCGCCGCCCACGTTTGCATTGCTTTGTCTGATGGGGTCAGACCGGGGCCGGACCCTGCATCAGGGTGCCGTGGCCGTTCGGTGTTTTGATCGTCTCGCAGGTTCCCGCGGGAACTAACTTCCACGAGTTGCGCTGATAGTCGACCTTCGACGTGCCGGCGCAGGTGGTGCCGGGGCCGGCGGCGCAATCGTTCTGGCCCTTCAGGGCGACGCCGTAGCATTTTTCCTTGGCATCGGCGGCAGATGCTGTCGTCACACCGGCAACCAGCGTCACCGCCGTTGCGACCGATGCGGCCAGGGCGAGTGCGGACATTTTGCTCATGACAAACTCCTTACGAGAGATGATTGACGATCAATCTGGCTTCGGATCAGGCTGGCGTCAGCGAACCGTGGCCCTTCGGGGTCTTCATCGAGGTGCAGGTGCCCGTGGGAACAAGCTTGAAGGACATCTTGTCATAGCTCATGGTCGACTTGCCGGCGCAATCATGCTTGCCGGCGGCGCAATCGTTCTGACCCTTGAGGGCGACGCCATAGCATTTTTCCTTGGTATCGGCGGCCGAAGCCGGCACGGCAACGGATGCAAGTGCGGATGCGATCGAGCCAGCAATGGCCAGGGTGAGGATGCTGTTCTTCATGGATCTGTCTCCTAGATGGATGCGAGCCGTCATTGGCTTGCATCGAGGTCTACGGAGCGTCTCGAGCGGATGTTACAGCCGCATCGGAATTTTTTTGAGACGGGGTCGTTCATAGTGTGCCGGCTATCTGTTTTGGCAGAAACATTGCCAAGCAAGTGTGGTGATGAGGCTGACGCTACATTGGTAAAGGCGCATCTTGCGGAGAGCCCGCCACGACACGAAAGGGCTTGAAAAATAGTTGCCATTGCCGGTAACGAAGGCCTGCGGTCCTGCGTAGAGGAGATGTCGGGTGAATCATTCGGCGCGCGAAGAGGAATGGGCAGTCTGGATGCGCGCGGCGATCGGCGGCGATGCGCAGGCCTATCACCGTTTCCTCACCTCGGTTGCGCCGCATCTGCGCGCCATGGCGCGCCGGCGCTGCGATCAGCTGGGTGCGCCGGTAAGCGAGGCTGAGGATGTGATGCAGGAAGTGCTGCTCGCCATCCATCTGAAGCGCGGCACATGGGATTCATCCCGCCCGATCGGACCCTGGCTGTCGACGATCGTGCGCAACAAGTTGATCGACAGCCTGAGGCGACGCGGGCGGCATATGAGCGTACCGATCGATGATGTGATCGATTTCCTGGAGGCGGAAGAGCATACCGATGCCTCGGACCGGTTCGATGTCGATCGTATGCTGGAGCGGCTGAAAGACCCGCAGAAGACCATCGTTCGCTCGATTTCCGTCGAGGGAAGTAGCGTGCGGGAAACGGCGGACCGGCTGAAGATGACGGAAGGGGCGGTGCGCGTGGCGCTGCACCGCGCGTTGAAGATGCTTGCGGCTTTGTATCGGAGTGAGACCAGTGAAAACCGATGACCTCATCAATCTTCTGGCGCAGGACGCGCCGGTCCGCATGCGGATCGGCAAAGTCCTGACCCTGGCGGTCGTCGCGGGCATCCTGATCAGCGGCGGTATCTTCTTCGCCATGATCGGCTTTCGAGCTGATATCGATACAGCGATGGAGACCGTCCGTTTCCTGTTCAAGTTCGTCGTGACCATCGCGCTTGCCGCGACAGCCTGCGCCGTCGTCTTCCGTATCGGGCGGCCGGATGCATCGCTGCGCCTCTGGGGTTGGACGCTGCTCTTGGCGCCCATCTTGCTGCTTGCCGCCGCAGCCGTCGAAATGGCCGTCATGCCGGCCGACAGCTGGAGTGCGCGGATGATCGGCCATAACGCCCGCTTCTGCCTGACGCTCATACCGCTTTTGTCGATCGGCCCGCTCGCCTGCTTCCTTTTCGCCCTGCGCCAAGGGGCGCCGGAAAAGCCGGGTGCGGCCGGCGCCGTCGCCGGCCTTGCCGCCAGTGGCATCGCCGCAACCTTCTATGCCTCCAACTGCACGGACGACAGCCCGCTCTTTGTCCTGCTCTGGTACCCGATCGCGATCGCGATGGTGACCGCCGTCGGATATGTCCTCGGCAGGCGCCTGTTGCGCTGGTGACGTGATCGAAGGCGTGACCCCAAAATTGGCGAGATCCCTCGTCTGGCAGCAGCTTTGGCGCATTGGGGCAGTGCGGCTTGGAAAATCTGCTGGCAGCAGCCGAATTCGTGACCTATCATTGCGATCCAGGGTGACTGTCAAAAAATCGCATTTTCCTGCGTTAAAGTGTTTGCATCCGCGGCAAATTCGATTATAGAGGCCCTGCTTTCCCCGCAGGGGCACTCTTCGGCCCGGCGGCTGTTGGGAAATAGTTCAATGGTAGAACAGCGGACTCTGACTCCGTTAATCTTGGTTCGAATCCAGGTTTCCCAGCCAACCGCTTTCTAAGCGTTTTCCTTTCTTTCTGTTAGAAGATGAGTGCTCATTTGGGAGAATTCGTCCCTTTTCGAGCTTCCCGATTGCATTCTCGGCGAGTCGCGGATCGCGATTTAGGTAAAGCGCATCGAGGATCGAGCGCACGTCTTTGAGGCTGTGACCGGTGATCGTCGCGATCTCCGCCCCGGTGCGGCCGGCAAAGGCAAGCGTGGTCACGGCGCGTTCCGCGCAGGTTCATTGAACGTCAACCCCACGATACCATCTTGGTCTTGGCGTTGCCCCAGGAGGCGCGAAAGCCGTCAGGCGTCCATTCTTCGCCATCGCTGTTCAGCAGGATCGTCCCCGATTTTTTTTCCTGATGGCGTCCAGCGCGGCCTTGAGAGGGGCGCCAACGGGTATGACGACCTTTGCTCCGGTCTTTCGCTGCTGCAGCCTGATTCGCTTCCCGTCATACTGGGTCTAGTTTAGCTATCAGAAGATCGCCCTGGCGCCGCCTGGTTAAAATGGGCGAGGACGAGCGCTAAATGAAGATGTTTACGAAGCGGCGCGGGGGAATCGGATGACTATTCCAAGCCGAAGGATTGAGCGACATTTTGAACGCTCCGCCTGGCTGGGCGAAATTTAGCCAGCCTATGCTGTATCCCTCCGGCTGTTAGGTGAATTTTTCCTCGACTCCCGCGCGAATTTGGGGGCATACTCTTGTTACCGCTTAGGCAGATGATGGACGTGATGGACGAGGATCCTCCATATGTTGAACAGGAATGGAAAAGCGCCCTGGCCGTTGTCGCTGTGGTGCTTACCTGCATAATCCTGATTGTCGCTTTATTTTTGCTCTGATCTCCAAATAAACCAGTCTGTCAAATGGCTGCGGGTGGCTTACGACTTTGAGCAAGTGTCCTGGTCGCCAGCAACCGTCTTCGCGGTGAGTGCTAACGCGCGTGGTGAAAATTACCTTGAAAGAAGCGCGGCTTCGTACATGGCTCCGACCGTATGTACGATGTGATCCTCGGTAAATCCAGCAAGCACCCGCTCCCGCGCCCTTTGGCCGGCAGAGCGAATCTGCTCCCTATCGCTGAATAATGTACGAATGAGCTCGGCGAGACGCTGTACGTCTCCTACAGGAACTAACCATCCCTCTTGTCCATTCCGAACGAAATCGCGGCATCCGGGAACATCAGTCACCAAAAGGCACCGTCCACAAGCGGCCGCCTCGAGGATGGTTCGCGGCAAGCCCTCGCCGCCGCGCGAAGGCAGACAGGCGACGTGGTGAATTTTCCAGACCTGTCTCACATCTTTTATGGGTCCATTCCACTCTATGCCGTCGCGGCGCGACCATTCCTTCAATGTTTCAATCGAGATAGCCCGCGGGTTAGAGGGGTCAGGCGCGCCATAAAGCGAAAGACGAACGTCGCAACCGCTGGCTCGCGCCAATTCTACGGCGTTTACCAGGGTGTCCGCGCCTTTGGACCATAGCATGCGGCTAACCATGGCAATACGCAACTCGGAACTTTGCGGTAGTGGAGATGGCACAAAATACTCGGGATCAACGCCCGCGCCGCCAAGTATAGTGACATTGGAGGCGGTTGGTTGCAGACCATAATCGAGTGGGTCAGTAACATTCTCGAAAACGAAATGTGTTCGCGAATTGGTAATGACCTTGCTAATGAAAAAACGAAGTATGCGTGCAGGCATCCTCGTTAATGCACTTCTGTCCGCCGACATGAAGCCACCGCCGGTCACAGCCAGAAAACGAGGGCGCACCCCGGCAAGACTGGCAGCCAAAGCGCCAACTAGGATCGAGCGCAAAGCTATGCAGTGAACGAGATCTATTTTCTCGCTTCTCAGTATCGTTGCAAGTCGCAGCACTGCAAATAGGAAGGCGAATGGATTCAAACTCCGCCTTTCCACGTTAAGGGCGATTAACCGCCCTCCGGCCTCTTCAATGATGCCGCGGTGATCATGCTCTCGGGCAATCACGACGGGTCGGAGTCCGGTATCCTGTGCGGCGCGCAAGAGAGGCAAGAAATGCGAAGCGAAAAACCAGTCCTCAGATACTATGAAGGCTATTTGGCCTAGAGATGCTTTTGCGTCAGCCGCCACAATCCCACGTCTCTTTGTTACGCTCGT
Source organism: Rhizobium sp. No.120 (assembly GCF_054558365.1). Classification (NCBI taxonomy): domain Bacteria; kingdom Pseudomonadati; phylum Pseudomonadota; class Alphaproteobacteria; order Hyphomicrobiales; family Rhizobiaceae; genus Rhizobium; species Rhizobium sp. No.120. Next base: position 236,814 of record NZ_BAAJNQ010000009.1, on the reverse strand, counting down.
CCGAATAGCCCGTTGCTCCTCATTCGCGTACCAGCTCGACAATAATCCAAATATCGGATTAACGAGATTTGTCGCTCTACGCGCTTTGCAACGCGATCTCCTGCAAATAAAGGCCATACGCGCTCTTACCGAGTTCCTTACCCAAATGAATAAGCTGCTCCGCGTCGATGAATTTCATGTTGAACGCTACCTCTTCAGGACAAGCAATCTTAAACCCTTGGCGACACTCCAGTGTGCGCACGAACTCTGCCGCTTCGAGTAAGGAGTCCGGTGTGCCAGTATCGAGCCAAGCAAAGCCCCTTCCCATACATTCAACGTTGAGAACGCCTTCCTCAAGATAGGTGCGGTTCAGATCAGTGATCTCCAACTCGCCTCGCGAGGAGGGGCGAAGTTTCTTGGCCAATTCGGATGCGCGGCCATCATAAAAATAGAGTCCCGTGACGGCCCAGCTTGACAAAGGTTTAGCTGGTTTTTCCTCGATGGAGGTTGCGCGTCCATCGTGGTCGAAGCTAACAACCCCGTATCGCTGGGGATCCTTCACATGGTAAGCAAAAACGCTAGCACCCTGGCCATGCCTCACGGCTTTCTTTAATAGATCCGGAAGACCGTGACCATAAAATAGGTTATCGCCGAGTATCAGGGCCGAAGGTTCGCCTCCGACGAATTCTTCACCGATTATGTAGGCTTGGGCCAGCCCATCCGGACGAGGTTGCTCTGCATACGAAAACGAGACCCCCCACTTTTCTCCGTTCCCAAGCAACGTCCGAAATCGTGGCAGATCGTGCGGGGTTGATATGATGAGAATGTCGCGTATGCCTGCAAGCATAAGGGTAGACAAGGGATAGTAGATCATCGGCTTGTCATAAACCGGAAGAAGTTGCTTCGATGCAGCCATTGTCATCGGATGTAAGCGTGTTCCGCTGCCGCCGGCAAGGATAATACCCTTCATTTGCTTTCTCCATGTTGCATCAATGCAGCCTCTAGCCAGCCTATCTCTGTTTAAATAAACCGCCGCTAAATCCACCTGGATCGGTTGTCTTGCGATACCGGGCTATTAGCGTTAAAACGGCGCGTTGAAAAGAGCAGGAGAGTATGTGAATGTTATCAGTTCGGCCGCTTGAGATTCAAGAAGTCCTTGAGATCACGCCGAAAAAAATAGGAGATGACCGCGGGTTCTTCTCGGAGACGTTCAACCGGGCGCGTATGAAAGATCACGGGATCACTATCGATTGGATGCAGGATAATCATTCCTATTCTGCAGAACCATTCACTTTGCGAGGCCTGCATTATCAAGAGCCGCCGTTTGCTCAGGACAAGCTGGTTCGCGTTTTACGGGGTCGCGTTCTTGATGTGGCGGTGGATATCCGGAGAGGCTCTGCTTCATTTGGGAAATGGGTAGCTCTTGAGCTGTCCGCAGAGGCCTTTAACCAAATTTTAGTTCCGATTGGCTTTGCGCACGGGTTTTTGACCTTAGAGCCGCACACGGAGGTGCTCTACAAAGTGTCAGCCCCCTATTCTGCTGCGCATGACCGGTCAATTCGGTTCGACGATCCGGTCTTCAATATCCAATGGCCTCTGAATGGCAGTTCTCCTTGTCTTTCGCCAAAAGATGCTGCAGCTCCTGCCTTTAAAGATATTGTATCCCCCTTCTCTATCTGAGGTCCGCTCATGAAAATCCTCGTCACCGGTGGCGCCGGCTTTATCGGATCGGCTGTTTGCCGCCATCTCATCGGCAATACCGATATTTCCGTCATCAATGTCGACAAACTTACCTATGCAGCGACGCTTAATTCCGTCGACGCTATAAAGGACTCCCCTCGCTATCGTTTCGTTCAAACGGATATATGTGATCGATCGACGATACTTGAATTGCTGAAAGGCGAGCAGGTGGACGCCGTTATGCACCTGGCGGCCGAGAGCCATGTCGACCGGTCGATCGATGGCCCGGGTGATTTCATTCGGACAAATATTCTAGGCACCTATGAACTGCTGGAAGCCGTTCGAGCTTATTGGAGCAGCATGTCCTCGCAGCGGAGGGATTCGTTCCGATTCCATCACATATCGACGGACGAGGTTTACGGCCATTTGCCGCTCGAGGACGGATTGTTCACAGAAGAGACCCCCTATTCCCCAAGTTCGCCTTACTCGGCCTCAAAGGCGTCTTCCGATCATTTGGTGATGGCGTGGCACCATACTTATGGTATTCCGGTCGTGTTATCAAATTGCTCGAACAATTACGGGCCGTTTCATTTCCCGGAAAAGCTTATACCGCTCACAATATTGAACGGACTCGAAGGCAAGCGTCTGCCTGTCTACGGGAAGGGAGAAAATGTTCGGGATTGGCTATATGTCGAGGATCACGCCAGAGCCTTGCACCTTGTTCTGACGAAAGGTGAGCCTGGACGTAGCTATAATATTGGTGGCCGCAACGAGCGGTCCAATCTCGCTGTCGTTGAAGCAATCTGCGATTTGCTCGATCGGCTGTCGCCGCTTGCCGGTGTGGCTTCGCGCCGCTCTTTGATCGAGTTTGTACCGGATCGCCCCGGCCACGACCTTCGGTATGCAATTGATGCGACACGCATCGAGTCGGAACTTGGCTGGAGAGCAAACGAGGTTTTTGAAACTGGCCTCGAAAAGACCGTCTTGTGGTATCTTAAGAACGAGGCCTGGTGGCGCCCTCTGCGGGAGAAGCGCTATGCGGGCCAACGCCTCGGGCACGCGCAAACGGAGACATCTGGCGCATGAGGCTTCTAGTCACTGGCCGCGAAGGTCAGGTCGCACAGTCGATGCTGGCTCTTTCTTCGTCGTCGGCGGAGGTTGTCGCTGTTGGTCGCCCTATGCTAGATATCAGGGACATTGGCTCAATTGAAAGTGCCATTTCGACTTACCGACCCGATGTCGTCGTAAACGCTGCGGCTTACACAGCTGTGGACAAAGCAGAGTCGGACACTGAGGCTGCCTTCGCGGTAAACGCGTCTGGAGCAGGTAACGTCGCGCTGGCAGCCCGACGCGCCGGCTTGCCAGTCATCCAAATCTCGACCGACTATGTCTTTGATGGCCTTTCCGCATCACCCTATGCCGAAGACGGTCAAACCGGACCGCAATCCGTCTATGGCCATTCCAAGCTGGCCGGCGAGATGGAAGTGGCGACAGCAAATCCGTCACATGTGATCTTGCGTACGGCGTGGGTATACAGCACCTACGGCAATAATTTCCTTAAGACGATGCTGAGACTCGCGGATGAGCGCTCGGAACTGAGGATTGTTGCGGATCAACTCGGAACTCCAACATATGCATCGGATATTGCTGCAGGCATTTTAGTGGTGGCTCATCGGATTTGCGGCGGCCGCGGTGCCGCAAATTGCTTCGGCACTTTTCATATGGTCGCTGCCGGTGAGACGAGCTGGGCAGGCTTTGCCCGAGAAATTTTTGCCCAATCTACCCTTGTCGGCGGCTCGAGCGCGGATGTGATCGACATAACAACTGCGGATTATCCCACGCCGGCTAGGCGTCCAGCCAATTCGCGTCTGCAGACGACGCGGTTCAAAGATAATTTCGGTTATGAACTCCCCGTTTGGCAGGATGGCGTTCGCCGCTGCATCCGGGAAATCTACCAGGCGAATTAAAAAGAATGCCGGCGAATTCGCGGATAGATTTTCTGGTTTTCGTGCATGTCCATTACCAGGATATCTGGGAAGAGATGGCGCAGGAACTGAGTGAGAAAATTGACCGTCCATTTGGGCTCGTCCTGACACGTCCTCCTAATCTCAGTCGGCTGACACTGCCAGACACGCCCTTTCTTCGGTTTTCAAAGGAGATAGAGGTCGAAAATCGCGGAAGGGACGTTCTGCCCTTCTTGAAGGCTTTGCGTTCTGAACTTCCGGCCGTCGATATCTGCCTGAAGATTCATGCGAAGCGATCGCCGCATCGGACTGATGGTGTGGGTTGGCGAGCATACATGTGCGACTCCCTCCTCTCCTCGGATAGCAATGGCTTGATTGCCTATCAACTTCTAAACCGCGAAAAGCGAATTGGCCTCCTAGCGCCCGAGGGACATCTTCTATCGCTTGACGGGCGACTTGCGCTGAATAGGCGACCGATGAGCAAGATGATGGAGGCACTCTGTGGGGAGGAGCTACCGTTCGATCTCGAGCAGCGACGCTTCCCTGCGGGGTCCATGTTTTGGTTTCGCCGATCGGCCTTGATAGTATTGAGCAGTCAGCGGGTGGATCGGTTTTTCCCAAGAGAGCGTGGTCAACTTGACGGAACTGCCGCGCATGCCATCGAGCGTTTGTTCGCGCTCCTCGTAGAGCGGGAAGGCTTCGTTGCCGCAGGCATGGAGGCTGCGCGGCCTGTCTTGGCTCGGCTTGAAGGATCGAAAGATCTGCCGCACAACTCGCTTGTGTCCATCGTCGAAACGAGTGCCATATCCTCAGCCAACCCTTTCATCTTGCCGATACCAGGTTTTTGGCGCCAGCAGCGCGCATTATTTCTTCTGGCACATCTCTCCTACGTCTATCTTCCACGCCCCATCACGCGTGTGCTTCGAGCAATTTTGAGACGCGTCCGTGCTTAAGAGGGAATTATCGTGCCATCGCACAACCTCGAAACCTCGGGGTTTTGGCTTGCAAATGAGGAACCGGTTAAATATAGCTGCCCCGCCGCTAGCGAGTGATGAGCTCCTCCAGAAGATCGTGCGCGACATCGCGCGGCCCAATAGAATTGGCCCGGAGGCTCTTTATGCTGACAGTGTTTAGCAATGCTTGGAAGCAGCGCGTCCTGATCCGACGGTTGGTCAACCGCGAGATCCAAGCGCGTTATCGCGGCGCGACCTTGGGGATCGTATGGGCTGCGCTTTTGCCGCTTGCCACGATATCTATCTACACATTCGTCTTCGGAACGATTTTCCGCGCCCGCTGGTCGGTACCCGAGCACGCGGTGGCCAATTCCTCATCCGAATACAGTTTCGGTATTATGCTGTTTGTAGGTTTCATTATCTTTGGAATATTTTCAGAACCCATAAATAGGGCGCCTGGCCTGATGCTGGAGAATCCAAGCTACATCAAGAAAGTTGTGTTTCCGCTCGACGTGTTGGCGTGGGTTTCAGTACTGGCCTCCCTGGTCAGCGCAGGCATTGCATTCGCTGTGTTCCTGGTGATTTTCACAGTGATGTATGGTTTGCCTTCGATCATGATCCTGGTGCTCCCTTTTATCATATTGCCCATCGTATTCATTGCACTAGGGTTTACTTACATTCTCAGCTCGCTCGGCGTTTACATTCGCGATATTCGGCAATTCATACCGCTCTTGACAACCATAATGATGTTCTTGTCGCCGGTCCTTTATCCAATAGAAAACGTTCCAGAACGATTTAGGCAGCTCATTCTTATAAATCCGCTGACGATCGGCATTACCCAGGCGCGTGACGCAATATTCTGGGGGAAGCTACCGAACATCCTCGAGTGGAGCGCATACTTGTTGGTCAGCGTCGCGATTCTCGTTGCTGGGCATGCTTGGTTCACCCGGACCCAGAAAGGGTTTGCTGATGTCCTCTGAGGTGGTGATTGATGCTAAGGGGCTAGGCAAGGCCTATCTCATCTATTCGAAACCCCAGGATCGCTTGAAACAAATGTTCCTGCGGGGTTACCGTAAGCTCTACCGCGAATACTGGGCATTCCAAAACGTGGACTTCCAGGTCAGACGCGGGGAGACGGTTGGCATCATTGGTCGCAATGGATCCGGTAAGTCGACGCTTCTGCAGGTGATCGCTGGAACACTGCAGCCAAGTAGTGGGACTATCTCGGTCACTGGCCGAATCGCTCCACTGCTTGAACTTGGTGCGGGGTTCAATCCTGAGTTTACTGGGCGCGAGAACGTCGTACTCGCCGCCTCAGTAATGGGACTCAGTACGCAACAGATCGATCAGCGTTTCGACTCTATCCTTGAATTCGCGGGTATTGATGAATTCATTGATCAACCGGTCAAATCTTACTCCAGCGGTATGTACGCCCGGCTTGCATTCGCCGTTGCGGCGCATGTCGATGCCGATATTTTGATAGTCGATGAAATTCTTGCCGTGGGCGATGCGGCTTTCGTTCAGAGATGCATGCGCTGGATTCGCAAGTTTAAGGAGAAAGGCACGATTCTCTTCGTCTCTCACGACAGTGCGGCGGTCAATGCTCTGTGCGATCGAGTTATCTGGATGGATAAGGGCGAATTGAGAGCTGAGGGGCCGCCGCAGGACATCGGATTTCTATATCAAGCGGCGCTCTATGAGGAAGTTGATAGTGAAGGCTTCACTATTGCTCGGCGCCAAGCCCATACCAAGCGAGAGCCTGTCAAGGATCTACGACACGACGCGATAAAGCACACGGATAAGCGAAATTTGCTGGAGGTATTCGAGTTTGACACTAACGCCAATTCCTTCGGTGTAGGTGGCGCACGTATCACCGATACTCACTTTGTGATGGCGGATGGCAGCGACATTCCGGTCGTCGAGGGCGGCGAAATACTGACCCTTTGCATTTCTGGCATTGCTGCAAGACACTTGCGTTCGCCAATCGTTGGGTTCTTGGTGCGTGACCGCACTGGCCAGACTTTGTTTGGTGACAATACCTATTTGACCTACCAGCATGCCGCAATCAACATGGATGGGGGAAGTAGGTTCGAAGCACGGTTCACCTTCCAGATGCCTTATCTGCCGGTTGGCGACTATTCGATAGCGGTGGCAGTCGCCGAAGGCACTCAACAGGACCACGTCCAGCATCACTGGATTGATGATGCGCTGATCTTTCAATGTAGCGGCAGCCATGTCACTCAAGGTTTGATCGGCATTCCAATGAGCAACATCACGCTTTCGGTCACTCCCGAATAGACTCGTTGGCCGCTAGCGAGGTTTATTTGACAGATAGCGCTACTTTGAATAGGCGATCGTTGGCCAAGAAAATATCGAATTTTCTGGTAAAGAGCTGCCGAGTTCTTTTCCACGAAACTGAGGTCTCTGCGATGGCAATAACGAATAGACAAGGAAGTAAGCATTGCTGAAGCGCTATCTAGATCGCCTTTTTGGCTCCCAAAAAAAGAACAGGTTGCGCTCCGCGTCTGATCGGATACGTGTCGTTGTGGAGTTGGCGTCGTTCGATAAGGGGGGATTGGAGAAGGTCGTCCTCGATCAGGCCTTGTCGTTCAATTCTGCGCAATTCGAGGTTGTAATCGTCACCCCTGGTGCGCTCGGCCACCTGGCTGCCCAAGCCCGTAAAGTAAATCTGCGCGTTGAACAGCTTCCCAAACTGGGGACCACTGCAGCTTACCGTGCGTTACTACGTAGGATTGAACCCGACGTCTCGATAAGCCATTTTTCTGACCTGGGCTATCCTTTGTTTGCTGAATTGGGAATTCCGAACGTCACCTTCATTCACAATGTTTACGCTTTTATGCCCGACAATGTTCGCGCGACTTTCCAAAAAAATGATAAGTATGTGACGCGATATATTTCGGTCTCGAACAAAGCTTCCATTTTCGCCGAAAAGAATCTTGGTGTTTCACCTGATAAAGTGGTCACCATCCCAAATGGGTTGATTATTGCTGAGCACGAGCAACGCCTCCTTGAACCCTCTAAATTGACACGCTCGGATCTCGGCATTCGTGATACCGATTACGTTTTCCTCAATCCCGCGTCGTACAATCTTCATAAGGGACATTACCTTATGGCGAACTCCCTGAAACGGATTCTAAGGGAGCGTGATGATATCAAGATCCTATGCATCGGGAACACGATTTATCCGCCTCACGTCGCTGAGCTTACCGATTATATCGAGCGCAACGGGTTGACGGACCATATGTTGATGCCTGGTTACTATCCCGCGGTTCAGGATCCCATGCGGCTTGCAGACGCCTGTTTGCTTCCGTCTTTTATCGAGGGGTGGAGCATCGCTATGAACGAGGCGATGTTCTACGCCAAACCGATGATCCTTACCGATATAGGGGGAGCAGCTGAGGTGATCGAAAACAATGACATTGGTATCCTTTTGCCAACCGAGTATCCTGATTTTCGTAAATTGAATTCGAAATATCTCGACGAGCTTGCCTATTCGCCACGTAACTACAAGCTTGAACAGCCACTTGCGGAGGCGATGAAAGAGTTTGCGGACCATCGTGAAAAATGGTCACAGGCAGGTCAGCTCGGGCGAAGAAAACTCCTCGATCGCTATGATTTTACCAATACGATGCGTCGGTACGAGGAGCAGCTTGCGGACGTTGTGGCCGCCGCTGGGCAGGCTAATGACTGACGGACTGTGCGAATGATTAGAAACCTCTATAGGTCTCTCCGCTATCGCTACTGGGCGGCGATCAAGTTTTGGCTCGCAAACCATTTGTTCATGAACTGGATGCCTTATCGCATCCGGCACTGGTTCTTCCGCCGCTTCTGCGGCATGCGGCTTGGACGTGATTCAAGCATTTGTTCTGGTTGTTTTATTACCGGGTATAACATCCATATCGGCAACAATACGGTTGTAAATCGCTTCACCTATTTGGATGGCAGGGTGCCGCTTTACATTGGCGATAATGTCAATATTTCGCACTATACTCTGATACAGACATTGACGCACGATCCTCAGAATCCCGATTTCGTCTGTTTGGAAAAGCCGGTTACTATTGGTGACCACGCATGGCTGGGTGCCAGGGTGATTATATGCCCCGGTGTTTCCATTGGAGAGGGTGCAGTTGTGGCTGCCGGTGCTGTTGTGACGCGAGATGTGGATCCATACACAATCGTTGGCGGAAATCCTGCGCGCTTCATCAAAAACAGGACACGCGATTTGCGCTATCGCAGCCGTTATTTTCCCCTTTTTGACACCGATATCCAGTAGCCATGACATCAATCTCCGTTCTTATTCCGCTTTACAATCACGCACGCTATATAGGCGGCGCAATCGAAAGCGTGCTTTCGCAAACTTCTCCTGCTGACGAGATTGTCCTTGTCGACGATGGCTCCCAGGATGACGGACTGGCAATTGCAGAAAGTATGCTCGCCGGCGTCGAAAATGCCCGTGTTTTTCGCCAACCTAATCAGGGCGCACACGAAACCATCAATCGGTTGGTTCGCACAAGTCGTGCAGACTACCTCGCTATCCTCAATTCCGACGATTGCTTTTTACCCGAAAAGCTTGCGCGCTGTCGCGAAATAATCGCAGCAAGGAGCGATGTAGACCTGATCTGCGGTCGCGCCGTCATAATGGACCAGGACAGTAAGCTCGTGAAAAGTGGGGAGACTGTTGACTGGCTCGCTCGTTCTGCTGCGTTCCTCACGGAAAGCGGCTTACCGCACCTCTCGCTGATGAACGAGAATTTCGTTACGACGACCTCAAATATGGTGTTTTCCCGAGCGCTGTGGGAGCGCGTGGACGGCTTTCAGAACTTACGCTATTGCCATGATTTGGATTTCCTCATGTCGGCCTTTGTTCATGGGCACGTAGAGCTCGACAGTGATTTCGATCACATTCGCTACCGGGTCCATCCGACGAATACCATCAAGGAAAGGCTGGAGTTGGTGCGTTTGGAGATTGCTAGCGTCATTGCTGCGTCTCTATCAGAGGCGGGCCTAAAAATTCTTGATGATCGACTCGACGCTCGAGCAATAGAGCTGTTCTATCGAGTGATTGATAACAAAGCGATGCCCAAGCTAACTATCTTGCTCATGACCATCTATGCACAGATGCGCAGCAGGGCTGCGTTTTATGATTACCTTGCCGACCCGGAGCGAGCGGCTAGCCTGAGGAAGAGACTAGCATGAGTACCGCGAACAACAGGCCGTCTGTTCTGACTTTTCCCACGCCGAAATCAAGTCTTGGTTTCACCGGAGAGCGTTATGTGTCGGACATCAAGGGGCCAATTCAGCATGAGCATCACCATCGCTATCTTTTTGCGGCCCAGTATTGCTCCGGAAAGGATGTGCTTGATATCGCTTGTGGTGAAGGCTATGGAAGCGCGCTTATCGCTCAGGTTGCCAATAGTGTCGTTGGTGCGGACATTGATGCTGATGCTGTCGCATTCGCTCAGTCCTCGTATGGCAATGAGAAGCTGAGTTATATTCACTCAGACGCAACTGCAATCAAGCTTCCTGATGCATCGTTGGATGTGGTGATCAGTTTCGAAACGATCGAACATTTCTATAACCACGAAGCGTTTATGCTCGAGGTTCGGCGCGTACTGAGACCCGACGGTCTTCTGATTATCTCATCACCTAATCGTACGGTATATACGGATAAGGACGAGCATCACAACGAATTCCATGTTAGAGAGATGGACAGGGAGGAATTTCGCACCCTTCTCTCGGCTCATTATCACCATGTGGAATTGCTGGCGCAAAAGGCTTTTGCAGGCTCAGCGCTGTTGCGTGAAGCTGGATCCGATCGCGAGTTCGAAAGTTATGAGACCAGTGACAATCGACATTATGATCATAGCAAAGGTTTGCGCTCGGTCTATTATTTCGTCGCGCTTGCATCGAACGCTGAGCTTCCGGTTGTTTGTGACAGCCTATTGGTCAATCACTCCTTTGTTCTCGATCTTTATGGCGAACTAGAGAGAGCGCATAAGGCATACACCACGGCTAACGAACGTGCCATTGCGTTATCCCGAGCCGTCGACGAACATGCCATTGCGCTGACCCAGGCTGCTGACGAACATGCCGTTGCACTAGCTACCGAAATTGGTGTCCGCGACAGTGAGATAGCACGGTTGAAACACATGGAAGTCTCCCGAACCATCGAGCTAAGGCAAATCAAGGCGTCAGCTGCGTTTAAAGTCGGCTCGAGTTTCGTGAGAATCGTCACGGCCGTGCCGGGTATTCGACGTTTCCGCCGTATCGGGATTGCCGCCTATTGGCTCCTGTCTTTCCAACTTCCTCAGAAGCTGAGGGAACGTCGAGAACGCAGGCTAATCAGCGAATCCGGGTATTTTGATGATCAATGGTATCTATCGACCTATCCGGATGTCAGCAACGGTGATCTGGATGCACTGACGCACTTTTTGCGCAGCGGTGCGAGGGAGGGACGAGATCCTGGTCCGCGCTTCTCGACTGCCGTCTATCGAGCCAACCATCCAGATCTGCAAATTGGCCAAAATGCACTTCTGCATGCCATCCAGAGCGGCCAAGTGAAATCCGGCAGGCCACGGTCGCAAACCCAGGCTCTTTTGGCCGATCCATTGCGGTTGGATGCTATACGAGTCGAGCCAGCAGCCGATCCGAAAGTACTTTTGGTGATTGATGCGAGGGTCGGCGCTGCTAATCTTGCCGCCCAGCTCTCCGCGCTTTTGAAAGACAGGGCGCTAAGCTTCTGCGAAGTAGTCATTTTGGTCGAGGAAGGAGACCGTACTGCAATAACAGGCGTTGAACGCCACGTGTGTCGCGGGTCAATCGTGGAAGCTCTAAATCACCTCGCGCGCTCGAGCTCGGCCGATGTCGTTATTTATAATCCGGCCTTCGCGATTATGACACCCGGCTCCGTTACAAGTTTGGCGGAAACAGTTCTTGCTAAGGCTCGCGTAGCGATCGTCGGTCCGAAGCTTGTGGACCTAGAAAGTTACGAGGTAATTTCTGCCGGAATGAATTTCGTCGATGGTTCTTTACAACCTTGTGGGGCCGGCGCCGACGTCGAGGATTATCGCTACAGCTCTCTCGCAGACGTCGACTATATTCCATCCTGCACGATAGCAGTAAATAGGACCGCGCTCCTCGATGTCGGCGGACTGACCGAAACGATAAGTGGGCTTGAAGCTGCAGTCGGCGACTTGACAAATCGATTGAAACAGAACGGTTGGCAAATCAAATGCCAGCGTCAAGCTGTTGCTGTCGTTGATCTTGCGACGTGGCTGTCGCCGGAGATTCATAGCAATATGGCTATCAAGACACCAGATGTGAGTTCGCTAAAGCCAAAGATCCTATTTATCGATGCTTTTACACCGACGCCGGATCAGGATTCCGGCTCGAACGACATCGTTAATTTTATGAGGATTTTCATCGACTTCGGTTACGAAGTAACCTTCATGCCGGCACTCTCGTTGGCTTCGGCTGGCCGATATACCGACGAGCTCCGCGCAGAAGGTGTTATTTGCGTATCGAGTCCTGTCTTCGTCATAGCGGAGAGGTACCTCCAGGAGCATGCTGCTGACTTCGACGTTATCTTTGCCTACCGTGGTCCGATTGCCGCGCGTTTCGTTGATCTTATTCGTAGGGTTGCGCCAGACACCAAATTTGTCTTCGACACCGTCGACCTGCATTTTCTAAGAGAAGAACGACAAGCAGAAATCGAAAAGTCTGATCAAAAGCTTGTCGAGGCGCAAAGAACCAAGCAGATCGAGATTGGCGTCATGCGCAAAGCGGATCGGACGATCGTACTCAGCAAAGTAGAGCAGGAGATCGCGATCCGTCTCGTTCCGAATGCTGCAATCTCCCTGATTCCGATCGTTCGCGAAGTGCCAGGCCGCCTCGCGCCAAGAGAGGAGCGATCAAGCGTACTTTTTATCGGCGGGTTCGCGCATTTTCCGAATGTTGATGCCATCCTTTGGTTCGTGTCAAATGTCTGGCCGATTGTTCGTTATCGCCTTCCTCATGCTCGACTCAAAATCGTGGGAAGTCAGGCCACCCCCGACATCGCTGCGCTTGAAAACGCTGAAGCAGGTATTGAAGTTTTGGGTTTCGTCGAGAATGTTGAGCCGCTCATGGCGTCTTCACTGATGTCTGTCGCGCCGCTGCGCTATGGCGCGGGGGTAAAAGGCAAAGTTGTGTCAAGCCTTTGCTATGGGCTTCCCTGCGTGGCGACCTCTGTAGCGGTTGAAGGGATGGGCATTGGCGAGCACGATGGAGTCATCGTTGCGGACGACCCCGAGCGCATCGCGGACGGCATAATTGCCCTACATCAGCACGCCGATCTCTGGAGCTTACTTTCTGATGGCGGCGTTTCGTTTGCACACGCAAACTTCTCCGTGGCGCGCATCAAGGAACAACTGAAGGAATTGTTGATCGATATGAAGCTACCCCTTCCCGCCACTAGAGCGGGATGAATTTAGGCGGAATCGGAATTGGGATTCCGTTTTGAGAGCAAATCAGATTCACTATTCTGACCGGTAAAGGAGGCCGGGCAGAATGGCGCGACCTTTTTCGGATGATCTTCGAGACCGTGTTGTTGGTGCTGTGATGCACGAAGGGTTTCGTGCCGGGCAGCGGCCAAACACTTCGGCGTCGGCATCAGTACCGCCATCGACTGGGTGCGACGCTTCCGCGAGACGGGCAGCGCAGCCCCCGGCCAGATGGGCGGGCATAAGCGACGGGCGATTTCGGGTGAGCATCGGGACTGGCTGATCGCACGCTGTCGCGGCAGCGCCTTTACGTTGCGTGGCCTGGTCCACGAGCTGGAAGCGCGCGGTCTGAAAGTGGACTATCGCTCCGTCTGGATCTTCGTGCATGATGAAGGGTTGAGTTATAAAAAAAGACACTGGTCGCCTTCGAACGCAAACGGCCCGATGTCGTCGCGCGACGAGCTCGCTGGCTGAAGCATCGCCATCGCATCGATCCCGCACGCCTGGTTTTTATCGATGAAACTTGGACGAAGACGAATATGGCGCCGCTCAGAGGCTGGGCCCCGCGCGGCGAACGACTGCTCGGTGAGGCTCCCTTCGGTCACTGGAACACCATGACCTTCCTCGCCGCCTTACGCGTCGACCGGGTCAGTGCACCATGGATCATCGACGGTCCGATCAATGGTGACCGCTTCCGCATCTATGTCGAACAGGTGTTGGTGCCGGAACTCAACCCCGGCGACATTGTTGTGATGGACAATCTCGGCTCTCACAAAGCCAAGGTGATCCGCACAACCATCCGTAAAGCTGGCGCCCACTTGCTCTTTCTGCCGCCATATTCTCCCGACCTCAATCCGATCGAACAGCTCTTCGCAAAGATCAAACATCGGTTGCGCAAAGCCCAGGCCAGAACCCGCCAGGCCATCTACCGCGTACTTGGAGACATCCTCCGTACCATTGCGCCACAAGAATGCTCAAACTACTTCATAAACGCTGGCTATGACCGGGCTTAATTTCATCCCGCTCTAACGTCTGATCAAGTTTATTGTGACCTTGCCCCCAAGTTTTATCCAGTTTTGAGTTCGCTCCAGCGTAAGCCCACGGTGAGGGCCGTCTTGCGAGGTTGATGCGAACATCGGAAGTCCTAGTGCAAACACTAGGAGTAGTCCTATGACCAAGCATCCGATTGAAGTTATCATGTCTGTCGAGCGCCGTCGGCGCTGGTCTCGCGAGGACAAAGAGCGACTGGTTGCAGCCTGCCTTGAGCCTGGTGCGGTTCTTTCCGAGATTGCCCGTGCGGCCGGCATCCACGTGAGCCAACTCTTTCGGTGGCGCAAGGAACTCTGCCGGATCGAGGAGCCGTCGACGCAGGTGTCGAGCACCTTGGTGCCCGTGATCGTTTCGGAGGCCGCGCCGGCAGCCCAGCCCGCTGCCTCAGAAGCGCCGGCCTCATCGCATCCCCGCCGGAAGCGCAGCGATGTGACGATTGATCTGGGCCGCGGTCGTCGTGTCCGTGTGGACAGCGACATCGACACGGAGGCACTTGGCCGCATTCTCGATTGTGTGCTGGGTCGGCGATGATCCCGGTTCCTGCTGGTGTGAAGGTCTGGCTGGCGACCGGCCATACGGACATGCGCAAGGGCTTTCCCGGTCTGTCGCTGATGGTGCAAGAGACACTGAAGCGCGATCCGATGTGTGGGCACCTGTTCGTGTTCCGCGGGCGTGGCGGCGGCCTGATCAAGGTCATCTGGCATGATGGTCAGGGAGCCTGCCTGTTCACGAAGAAGTTGGAACGTGGACGCTTCATATGGCCGTCGGCGGCCGATGGGACGGTCGTGATTACGCCTGGGCAGCTCGGCTATTTGCTGGAAGGTATCGACTGGCGGATGCCGCAAAAGACCTGGCGACCAACCTCGGTTGGATGAGCAAAAACACTGGAATAGCGGGGGCGAATATGATTCCATCTGGCCATGAACAGCCCTGTCGACCAGCTTCCAGATGACCTTGCCAGTGCGCTCGCGCTGCTGGCGGAAGAGCGAGCGCTGCGTGTTGCTGCCGAGGTGGAAGCGGCGACAGCCAAGGCGGAAGCTGCCAGCGCAAAAGCGCTCGTATCACATTCCGAGGCGCTGATCGCGCGGCTGAAGCTGGAGATCGAGAAGGTCCGCCGAGAGCTTTACGGCAGCCGCTCTGAGCGCACGGCGCGGCTTCTCGAACAGATGGAACTGCAACTCGAAGAACTCGAAGCTGATGCCGGCGAAGACGAACTCGTGGCAGAGATGGTTGCCAAAAGCTCGACCGTCAGGGCCTTCGAGCGCAAGCGTCCGTCACGCAAGCCCTTTCCTGAACAGCTGCCGCGCGAGCGCGTCGTTATTGCCGCCCCATCCAGTTGCCCATGCTGTGGATCGGCCAAGCTGTCGAAGCTCGGCGAGGATATCACCGAGACCCTGGAGGTCATCCCGCGTCAGTGGAAGGTTATCCAGACGGTGCGGGAGAAGTTTACCTGCCGCGAGTGCGAGAAGATCACGCAGCCGCCAGCACCCTTCCATGTGACACCCCGCGGCTTTGCCGGCCCGAACCTTCTGGCGATGATCGTGTTCGAGAAGTACGCCCAGCATCAGCCGCTCAATCGCCAGAGCGAGCGCTATGCCCGAGAGGGGATCGATCTCAGCCTGTCAACGCTTGCCGATCAGGTCGGCGCGTGTGCTGCAGCCCTGAAGCCAATCCATTCGTTGATCGAGGCCCATGTCCTAGCGGCCGAGCGGCTGCATGGCGACGACACGACCGTGCCGATCCTGGCGAGGGGAAAGACCGATACCGGCCGCATCTGGACCTACGTTCGGGACGATCGGCCGTTCGCCGGACAGTCACCGCCCGCCGCCCTCTACTATTCCTCTCGGGATCGGCGGCAGGAGCATCCAGAGCGACATCTGAAGACCTTCACCGGCATTCTGCAGGCGGATGCCTATGGCGGCTATAACCCGCTGTTCAAGGCAGATCGCGATCCCGCGCCTCTGCGCCAAGCACTCTGCTGGGCACATTCGCGCCGTAAGTTCTTCGTGCTGGCCGACATTGCCACGAACGCCAAACGTGGCAGCAAAGCTGCACCGATCTCACCAATGGCATTGGAGGCCGTCAAACGGATCGATGCCCTGTTCGATATCGAACGGGAGATCAGCGGTCTTAGCCCCGAGCAGCGCCAGGAGCGCCGCCGCAAAGACAGCCAGCCGCTCGTCGAGGAACTACATGACTGGCTCCAAACCGAGCGGGCAAAGCTGTCGCGCAGTTCTCCTGTCTCTGAGCCGATCGACTACATGTTGAAGCGCTGGAACGGCTTCACGGCCTTCCTCGAAGACGGCCGGATTTGCCTGACGAATAATGCCGCCGAACGCGCGCTCAGAGGCTTTGCTCTCGGAAGAAAGTCATGGCTCTTCGCCGGATCGGATCGTGGTGCTGATCGTGCCGCCTTCATGGCCACGCTGATCATGACCGCCAAGCTTAATGACATCGACCCACAGGCTTGGCTCGCCGGCGTTCTCGCCAACATTGCCGACACGCCGATCAGCAGGCTGGAGCAATTGCTGCCGTGGAACTGGAAACCGACGCAAACAGCAGCCGTTGCGGCATAGGATCAACGATGGATCGCAGAGCCAACCGAGCTATCATTCGGAAAATATTGCTCACCGAGTGGGACCCCATCGGGGTGTCGGACATTCCTCAAGCGCAAGACGAATATGATGCCTATGCCGATACCGTCTTTGGCATGCTGGCCAACCAAACCGCCTCAGTTGAGGCCATCGCCCAGTATCTCTTCAAGATCGCGACCGAGCACATGGGGCTCTCATACCCAGAACTTACAGAGCGCTGCGATAAGGCGGCAAGAGCCGTCGCGGCATTTCAGTCAGACCGCTGAACCTACACAGCATCAGCGCCAGGTGCGGCAATCACCGGATGCTTACGCTCCAGCGGTTTTGGGTTGCGGTATTCTGGGCGGTAGCGGCGGGGTGCGGTGCGGAGCCATTTCGGCTGCGCAGCACCGCATCACGTCGCGGGTTGATTGTCTGAGCGAACTCGGCAGGTGTCAGCCAACCAAGGCCTGAGTGTGGGCGGTGATCGTTGTAATCGTAGCGCCAGTTTGAAAGCGCTGATCGAGCATGAGCCAGCGACGAGAAGAGAGTCTCATTCAGGAACTCGTCTCGCAGCCGCCCATTGAAGCTTTCGATGAAGGCGTTCTGGATCGGCTTGCCCGGTGCGACGTAGTGCCATTCCACCTTGGTCCGATCCGTCCATTGCAGGATCGCGTTGCTGGTGAACTCGCTGCCATTGTCGCTGACGATCATCTTCGGCTTGCCTCGTCCCTCGATGATCCGGTCCAGCTCACGGGCAACCCGCAGACCGGAAAGCGACGTATCGGCGACGAGTGCCAAGCATTCCCTGGTGCAATCGTCGACCACCGTAAGCACCCGGAACCTGCGACCATCGGTGAGCTGATCCGACACGAAGTCCAGTGACCAGCGATCATTGGCGGCAAGCGGGATCAGCATCGGTGCTCGCGTGCCTATCGCTCGCTTGCGGCCGCCGCGCTTGCGTACCGTCAGCTTCTCTTCCCGATAGAGCCGGAAGAGCCGCTTGTGGTTCACAAGGTGACCCTCACGCCTGAGCAGCACATGAAGGCGTCGATATCCAAAGCGGCGACGTTCATGCGCCAGTGCCTTCATCCGCTCGCGAAGGTCATAGTCATCGCTGCGCCTGGTTTCGTAACGGATCGTCATCCGGCAAAAGCCGATGGCTTTACACGCCCGCCGTTCGCTCATCTGGTGGTGATCCATCAGATGCGCGACAGCCTTCCGCCTTGCTGCGGGCGTCACCACTTCTTTCCCAAAAGGTCTTTCAAAGCGGCATTGTCCAGCATCGCATCTGCCAGGAGCCGTTTCAGCTTCGTGTTCTCGTCTTCCAGCGTCTTCAAGCGCTTGGCTTCGGATACGTCCATGCCGCCGAACTTGGCTTTCCACTTATAGATGCTGGCATCGCTGACGCCGTGCTTGCGGCAAAGCTCCGAGACCGGCGTGCCAGCCTCGTGCTCCTTCAGAATGCCGATGATCTGTTCGTCTGTAAAACGATTGCGCTTCATTCCCTGGTCCTCTCAATGGGCCAGAGCTTACTTCAAAATGGATTAGGTCAACGGGGCAAGGTCAATTGCTACCCCGCAGACGAGGGTAACATGGATGTATAACTGATTTCTTCAGGGATCTGAATCCTTCAAACTGGACCAGTTTCCCGCTCGCATAAGCTCTTGCCTTCGGAGGGGAAAAAGATCAAGGCGCGGCATTACCAGGTGCCGCGCTAACCGGCTGCGCCCTTCGTCCGTCAGCCCCAATGACTTCGACTTGTTCACCGGATCGCCGAGCAGGCCCTTAAGATGTGGGCAATCGTCGTTTTTCCCGGTCGAAGCCCTTCCAGGCATAGCGCTCATTTCGGAGCGTCAGCCACGACAGCGTCAAGACGACATCGTCGACTTTATCCTCATCAATCTCGGATGGGTACAGCTGTTGGCACTTTATGAATGATCGAGCAGTGCAGATCGCCTACCAAAATTTCGGAGCTTTCCCTTGCACTGCGCCAATAATGGCCGCTTCTCGCGGAACCGTACGGCTTACTGCGCGACGATTGATGACTTCTTTACCGACGACGCGGCAAGTCTCTAAAAGACGGCATCCTTGAGCGCGTGAATGGCGCCCACCGGAATGACGGCCATGAAAAGAAGGACCGCTATTGCAACATGCGCGATGCGAGCGCTTGCTGTACCTGCCCCGAGAATTCCTATTACAGTCGCGAGGCATACGGGCCACGCTAGCCCATAAGAATTGATGCTAACTAGTACATACGCGATCAAAAAATAGGAAATGCCTCGCATAATTCTTGGTCCCCATGACAGGGTGTAAAACCAGAACTTTCGCAAATCCTCATCAGTGAAAAAATCATCGCTTTGCATACCAAAACCCCTGGACCACCAGTGCTTCCTCTACCCCTGATTGGGAAGAAATTCAATTCAAATCAGGATGAAGAATACCATTCACTGGAACGACGGCGCACGCGTCGCATGGCCGTCGAATCCCAAATTGCAGATCATCGTCCATGAGGCGATTAGCACGTCGATTTTGGAATTCTCGATGCGTTCTGCTGCGGCCGGACTAGAAGGCATTTGCAGATATCGTCAGCCCGGCAACGAATGTCGTTGAATTGTAGAAGGTGGAGAGTACCAACCGTGGACCGATTGGCCGATTTGATGATTACGGGGGTGTGACGCGGCGTGGCATACGAGGCAAAGCGACTTGCCTCTTCCCCAAGGATATGTCCGCCTTCTCGACGGAGGACGGGTGGCGGACTGCACCTCACGAGAACTGAGTGCGGATAGCGTCACCATTACAAAGGGCTCGGAGCCGCCCGGTAGTTCATTGCGGATTGGACTAGACGGCTGAACGCGCTCCGGCATCATGTAGTCTCGGCATCCGCAAGCTCGGCGAACAGCGCTGCAACGTAAGCCGATCTCATCAGCTTTGATCGCTAACCGATCCCCCAAGGAATGTTATCGCCTCTCGCCATTTAACGGGCGACTTGGGGTCTAAGCCCAGGAGGCTGCGGCTGTGGGCGACTCTCATACCGCCGATCACTGCCGGCTCCGCCGTGTAGAGCGGACTCGTAGTGAAATTGGTCGCATCTTATGCTTAGCTGTCGAGGGCATCCAGCGTGATCTTCCGCTTCTTCTCAGGCGACTCAGATAAGATAAATGATCTGTCGCAATATGCATATGGCTTTCGATTTTATGCCATGATATCTTATTTACTCGGAAAGACGCAAGATAAATTTCAGGTTACGCAAAATGCGACAAAACGATAATGAGAGAGTTGTTCGCAGCTTAACTGGCGATCAAGTGTGGAACAGCGAACTGGCGTTTCAATATCTCAAAACAATTGGCGAGGCCGACACAAAGCGCACTGCCGAACGCAGGTTACATGAACTGGGCATACTTCCACCAGCTTTGACAACCGAGGATCTGCGCGATGAATTCGGAGGCCAGCCCGTTCAGCTTGTTTTGAATTCCGATTTGGATAAGCAGCGCTCCAAGAGAGCGCTTGTTTTATTCGTGCAGATTTTCGAGCAATCGCAGTCGGTGTGTTTGCATGCAAACGACGCACGAGGATCGCGTATCTGGGTGCCCATGTCTACGCCGGTTAACTCTGCGCAAGTTGAGACTGCATTGAGAAAGCTGCGGCAACACCTCGGCAAACCGATCGCTATCTTTCCGCATGCGGCTGTAACTCAGTTTTGTCGCGAAATTCCTTCCAACGAAAGTATCGGAATCCAGCTGTTAAGCTATCGTTCACCCCCGACATCGACTGCGTCTACCCGGCCCTTGTCGTTAATGTCCAGTCACCTGGCACGGCTTGAGGCCGAGAGTATTTACATTATCAGGGAAGCTTACGTTGAAGCGCGTAATCCCGTGCTGCTGCACTCGCTTGGAAAGGATAGTTCTGTTCTCCTTCACCTGGTGCGAAAGGCGTTTTTTCCTGCGGCACCTCCATTTCCGCTTCTTCACGTGGACACGCGATGGAAGTTCCATGAGATGTATCAGTTCCGTGACCGCATCCGCGCGGAAAGTGGAATGCAACTCATCGTTCATATTAACCCGGAGGCCATCGAAAAGGATATCAATCCATTCGACCATGGCGCGGACCTCCATACCTCCATCACAAAAACTGAGGGGCTAAAGCAAGCCCTTGATCTTCATAGGTTTGATGTCATTTTTGGCGGCGCGCGACGAGATGAAGAAAAGTCGCGTGCGAAGGAGCGTATATTCTCCTTTCGCGCTCGCAATCATGCCTGGGATCCGAAGAACCAGCGACCGGAACTCTGGAACCTTTACAATACCCGAAAGCGAGCAGAGGAGAGCATTCGCGTATTTCCGCTTTCAAATTGGACCGAGCTCGACATATGGCAATACATTCATGATCAGGCCATCGAAATTGTGCCCCTTTATTTCGCCAAAGAGCGACCTGTCGTAAATCGGAACGGTATGCTTCTGGTGGTCGACGATGATCGCATGCATCTTTTGCCCAATGAGCAAATTTGCGCCCGCAAAGTGCGCTTCCGGACGCTCGGTTGCTATCCCCTCACCGGAGCGATCGAATCGGAAGCATCCACTGTCTCGGAGATAGTAGCGGAGTTGTTGCAATCTCGCTCGAGCGAAAGACAAGGACGCTTGATTGATTTGGGATCTAGTTCGAGCATGGAAAAAAAGAAGGCGGAAGGATATTTTTGATGAGACGTGGAATCCGAGTTCCAGTTGCGCCGGCGAGGACCACCCGAGAAATACTCGAAGCCTTTGGTTCGGAACAGGGTTCGCAGGATCTCTTGCGTTTAATCACTTGCGGTAGCGTGGATGATGGCAAAAGTACCCTTCTTGGACGGTTGCTTTGGGAGTCGCAGGCATTGGCGGACGATCAGCTTGAGACGTTAAAGACGGATTCAAAGCGCTACGGAACCCAAGGTGAGGCAATCGACTTCGCGTTACTTTTCGATGGCTTATCAGCCGAGCGCGAACAGGGCATTACGATCGACGTCGCACACCGGTTTTTCTCAACATCACGCCGCAGATTTATCGTCGCGGATGCTCCTGGTCACGAGCAGTACACGCGCAACATGGTGACGGCTGCCTCGACCGCGGATTTGGCGATTCTACTGGTGGATGCCCGAAAGGGATTGCTTCCGCAAACGAAACGGCATGCATATTTGGCGTCCTTGCTGGGTGTCCGTCATTTGATAATGGCGATCAACAAGATGGACACGGTGGAATACGACCACCAGATTTCAGTACGACTGTCGGAAGCCATGGCAGTCTTTGTTAGCGCTCTGAACTTCGAAACATTCGCGCCTATCCCCGTCAGTGCCTTAAACGGTGAGAACGTAACCCGCCGATCACCTAAAATGCCGTGGTATGATGGTCCAACGTTGCTTGGACAACTAGAGACCCTCAAGGTGCGTCAAGCGCCCTCGGACCGATTCGTTTTTCCCGTCCAGTGGATCAATAGGCCGCACGCAGGCTTCCGGGGCATTTGTGGAACAGTCCTGGACGGTACAGCGCGTGTGGGTGATTCAATCAGAAACACAGCGTCTGGCGAAGTCACGAAGATTGCGGAAATTGTCACTATGGACGGAAGCCCGCTAGAGGCTTCGCAAGGCAGCGCTATCACGATAAGACTCGATCGTGATATCGACGTGTCACGCGGTGATGTGCTTTCGCTTGCCGACAAACCGCTGGATATGAGTGATCATTTTGACGCGACAATCGTTTGGATGGATCCGGATCCCGGCCTGATCGGGCGAACTTACGATATTAAGCTCTCCACTCAATCGGCCACCGCTTCAATTTCGGCCATCAAATATCGCGTAGATATCAATACCTTTGGGCATGAGGCCGCACGGCAGCTTGTGTCAAATGACATTGGCGTATGTAACGTTTCGGTTAGCCGTCCTCTGGTATTGGAAAGCTATGGGCAGTCCAAAGGCCTTGGAAGTTTTATTCTGATCGATCGCTTCAGCAATGCGACTGTTGCGGCTGGAATGATTCGTCACAATCTCAGGCGCTCCCAGAACGTCCATCGCCAGGCGCTGTCCATCACGAGGGTCGATCGGGAACGGCTGAATGGACATACCGGCAAGGTGATCTGGTTTACTGGTCTATCGGGATCGGGAAAATCAACCATAGCCAACGCCCTTGAGCGAGAGCTTCATAAAGCCGGTCGTAGAACCTATATTCTCGATGGCGATAATATGCGGCACGGGTTAAACAAGGATCTTGGCTTTACCGACGCCGACCGTGTCGAGAACATACGCCGTATCGCCGAGGTGGCGAAATTGATGATGGATGCCGGCATTATAGTTTTGGCGGCCCTTATTTCGCCTTTCAGGCGCGAACGCCAAATGGTTCGGGAGTTGATCGGTGACGGGTATTTCGTTGAGGTCTTTGTTGACACGCCGCTGGAGGTTTGTGAAGAGCGAGATCCTAAGGGCCTATACAGAAAGGCCCGTGCCGGGCAAATTCCCAACATGACAGGCATCAGTAGTCCATACGAGCCGCCGGAGCGGCCGGAGGTGAGGGTAGATGGCTCTCTTCGCGGCGTCGACGATACTGTTGCGGATCTGTTAGCAATTCTCAATGCGGCGGCGGCGCCTTAACTTACAGCAAGCCCTGAATGGTCCGCTGGACTGAGCGGTTCGGCCAAATCTTGGAGGCATCCGCGCGGTAGTTTGCATCAGTCGAGATCGTAGCGGCTGCCTTGCGCGGGTCAGTGCCGAACCAAGACGCCCATTAGTGCCGTTTGAATCTTCCCAGTTTTGACGTGTTTCCACCAACTGCGTGGAAGATCAAAGAAAAATGACGATCTCTCGTTGTCGTGCGGGTCTGCACACGTGGGGAGTTTTACTTCGGCATTTTCGGTGATTTTTCTGTCGGCATTGACAGCCCGTATCCGATCTGGGTAGGTGGCAGTTCGCCGAAGGTTAGAATGTCGGCAAACAAAGGAAAATGCGTAGCAGTTTTCTATCAGAAATTGCGAAAGAGCTGGAAGGGCTCTATGTTCCCATGAACAGCTGAATCGCTAGAGCTGCCCGCGACGGATCTAAACTATGATATTGCCTCATCTCGCTCAGGTAATCGAATCGCGCCCATCGTATGGAACGGCCGCTAGCCGATGCCAACGATACACCGTCAAACCGTCACCTCGCGCGTATTAGCAATCCATCGTACAGTGAACGGCGCTCAAAACCTCTTCTAACGAAGCAGGGCTGGATGAGAAAATTATTGCGGAACTCACTTTAACAATGCGGAGCTATCAGGCTGATGCAAGATTTTTCGACTAGTTTTCCGGAAATACTGGCTAGCCATTGGCGCAACCGAAACTTGATCGTTACGTCAATCAGGCGCGAGGTTTTGGGGCGGTACCGCGGGTCAGTCCTCGGCATATTCTGGTCGTTCTTCAATCCACTACTAATGCTCAGCATTTATACATTCGTCTTCAGTTCCGTCCTAAAGGCCCGATGGGGCGCCGGGAGCGGATCGAAAGTTGAGTTTGCGTTGGTTCTATTTGCCGGATTAATGGTTTATAGCCTCTTCTCCGATGTGCTCATTCGCGCTCCGGGCCTCGTGATCGGAAACCCGAACTATGTAAAGAAGGTCGTGTTTCCTCTTGAGATCCTGCCATCAGTAGCCCTTGGCTCAGCGCTTTTCCATTTGCTTATCAGTCTTATGGTCTGGCTCCTCGCGTACGTTGTTTTCTATGGCTTACCACACCTGACGGTGCTGTTTTTTCCGATTCTGTTGGTGCCGCTTTCGATGTTCGTGTTAGGTGCAAGTTGGATATTGGCGTCCTTTGGTGTGTTTTTGCGCGATGTTTCCCAGGTCATGGGAATCGTAATGACGGCTTTGA
The DNA here is from genome assembly GCF_054558365.1 of Rhizobium sp. No.120. Taxonomy (NCBI): domain Bacteria; kingdom Pseudomonadati; phylum Pseudomonadota; class Alphaproteobacteria; order Hyphomicrobiales; family Rhizobiaceae; genus Rhizobium; species Rhizobium sp. No.120. Next base: position 212,254 of record NZ_BAAJNQ010000009.1, on the reverse strand, counting down.
TGTTTTTGTCTCCGGTGTTTTATCCAGCTAGCGCCTTGCCAGAGAACGTACGTTTGCTTCTCTATCTCAATCCCCTGACGCCGGCGATTGAACAAGCTCGAGATGTCTTATTCTGGGGCAAAATGCCGGATTTCGGGCTGATCGCGGCTTGTACGGTCGTAGCTTTGGTAGTGGCTTGGTTCGGCTTTTTCTGCTTCCAGAAGACGCGCAAGGGGTTCGCCGATGTCCTCTGATGTAACTATCAACGTTGAGAATGTGAGCAAATGCTACCACATTTACGACACCCCGCGGGCACGGCTGCAGCAATTCATCTTGCCTCGGTTACGTCGTCAACTCGGAAGGTCATCGCGACAGTATTTTCAAGAATTTTGGGCGCTAAAGAATGTCTCCTTTACGGTTAAAAAAGGTGAAACGGTCGGCATAATTGGACGCAACGGGAGCGGAAAATCGACTTTGCTTCAGCTGATTTGTGGTACGCTCAGCCCCACTGAAGGCAGTATACAGACCGTCGGTCGTATCTCGGCCCTGCTGGAGTTGGGGTCCGGATTTAATCCGGAATTCACCGGGCGTGAAAATGTCTATATGAACGCGGCAATCTTAGGAGTCCAAAAGAGTGAGATCGACGAGCGCTTTGATGAAATTGCGGCTTTCGCCGATATCGGACATTTTCTCGACCAACCCGTAAAGAGTTACTCCAGCGGGATGGTGGTCCGCTTGGCGTTTGCAGTTCAGGCGATGATAGATCCACAGATCTTAGTGGTGGATGAGGCTCTCGCGGTCGGAGACGAAAAATTCCAGCGAAAATGTTTTGCTCGCTTAGAGGAACTCAAGGCGAACGGTACATCTATATTGTTCGTTTCTCACTCTGCCGGCAGCATCATTGAGTTGTGCGACCGCGCTCTATTCTTGGATAGAGGGATCCGGTTGATGGACGCCGAGCCGGCGCGTGCCGTTCGCGCCTATCAAAAGCTCATTTATGCGCCTGCCGAGGATTATCAAAGACTGGTGGAAGAATATCTTGCGTTTGGCGGAGACGGCGACGCGACCAATGGGTACCACACTACCGAAGAGAAAAAGGCGCAGGTAAGCGCTGCGTCCTTTGACCCAGGTCTCGTGCCGGAAACGACCGTTGCGTATCCAATGCAGGGCGCCGAAATAACCGGTTTTGCAATCCTTGATGACAATGAACATATCGTAAATGTACTGAACCTCGGCAATACCTACACGATCGAGATGAAGGGACAATTTCTCTCCGACTTTGCGGGAGTCTTTTTCGGAGTTCATATTCGTAATATCTCCGGCGGGGTGGTGACGGGGCAGCGGCACCCTGAGGACGGTGTTTACCTGGAAGACGCTCGATCGGGCAGGGAGTTCGTCGTTCGTTTTTCGTTTCGCATGTGCCTGCTACCAGGCGCTTACTTTGTCGGCGGCGGCGTCTGGTCCTTAGAGGAGCCTTCTTGCGCACACCGGGTAATGGACGCCCTTATGTTTCGGGTCGCTCCAAGCGAACGAACTATGTCTTTCGGGTATGTCGACTTGATGTCCTCGGAGCCCAGCTCGAAAATAAAGGAACTGACAAAATGAATATTAGTGGCATCGATGTGGAAAAGTTGCTGGGCGGCCTGCCTTCTCGGCACCGTTTGTGGACGGTGCTCCTCAATGCTGCGCAAACCCGCGTGATGGCCGAGATTGGAGTTTGGAAAGGCGATTTTGCTGCCGAGATCCTTGCAGCGGCAGAAAATCTAGAACTGTACTACATGATCGATCCTTGGGCGAACCTTCCAGACTGGAACAAGCCGTTCAACGTCAGTCCAGAAGTATTCAATGAAATATATCATGAAATGGACTTAAAGACCGCTTTTGCTAGACATAAACGAAGGATATTGAGGGGGCGCACGATTGAGGTGGTCGATGAGATCCCAGATGAGAGCCTGGACTTTGTCTATATTGACGGAGACCACACCTTGCGGGGAATTACAATTGACCTAATCAAGATATGGCCGAAAATCAAAGCGGGCGGCTTTATTGGCGGAGATGATTTCATCAACACGCCGTGGCAACATGACGTCAGGTTCGAGCCGACATTAGTTTGCCCATTCAGCGTCTATTTTGCCGAGGCCATGAACATTCCAATCGTGGCGCTGGAGCATGGCCAGTTTTTGATTCACAAGGATCAAAGCGCCGGTTTTTCTTTCCATGATACAACCGGATTTTATGGTGACCTTTCCTTGAACAAATTGCCGCAGGCAGCCGGCTTGTGATCTTACGGAGAGAATATTGTGAATATCACCAATTGGTCGGACGAGGACAAGGAAAGCCTCGGCACCTTTCTGCAGTGGAATAGTTATCGTTCCAAGCGCCATCGGCTTTTCTACGTCAGCACACCCAAAGTTGCATGTACCTCGCTCAAATGGTGGTTTGCGTCTTTGGAAGGCCATGCAGAGGCGATTGAGACGAGCACGGACAGCAGCGAGTCGGACCCGGATCTTTTTATTCACGATGTCTTGCAAAAGCTGGCACCAGATATCGTGGGGCTGCCCTTGGAAGATTTGGCGGAGGCGCTGACTTCCCCAGATTATCTTCGCTTTGCAGTTGTCAGAAATCCATATAAACGCGTGTTTTCTGCTTGGCAATCGAAGTTATTACTGCGGGAGCCGCTTCAAATCGGACCCTACCGTGACCAGGATTTTTCTAATAGCCCCGTTGAGACTGCGACGGATATTGCTGGCGCATTTGAGCGATTTATGGAATATCTCGCAACACAAGAGGCGCCCAATTTTAAGGATCATCATTGGACACCTCAGGCAAGTATATTGCGGCCGGATCTCATTAATTACTCGCAGATTGCCAAAATCGAGGAGTCACGGGATCTTATCAACGAGTTGAATCGGTGGTTGGGAGGTTCTGCCGTCGATCCCTTCTCTATTCGGCGCACAAACGAGAGCATAATTCCGTTTCTTCCGGAGTTGTTGACGCCGAAAAGCATTGAATTCATCAGGGAAATCTATGCGGCTGACTTCGAGCTTTTCCGTTATACCTTCGATGTTCCATCTGCGCGTGAAACTTTCAGCTCTGAACAGTGGGATGTTGCACTCAAAGCAATCAAGTTTGTTCGTGCTAGGCATAAAGTATTGGGTCTACGCAACGATCAAATTATTAGTTTGAAAGACCAACTTACAGATTTCGACAGAAATCTCTCATACTTGCAGGCTGCCGAATCGAGACATGAAGAGACCAAAGCCATCCTGAGGGAGACTATCGTACGATACCAAGGATTTGGTTCTCGATTTAGACAGACAGAAGCTCGACTTAGGGAGTCCGAAGGTCTACGCCAAGTTATGGACGACCGCCTTCGACGGATCGAAGCTCAACGTGATGATATTGCGGCACGTCTCAGACACACCGAAGCTCAACGTCGCGATGTTGAGACGCGGCTTAATGATACACGGCAAAGGTTGCACGTTGTTGATGAAAAATTAGAAAAAATTACCACCTCGCAATCCTGGCGAGCCACCGCGCCGCTGCGAAACGTCAATAGCTTCGCTCTTCGTTTGCGAGCAAATTCGATCGTATGCAAACGATTGGTGCCACGAAAACTATATCATCTGCTGCGCAAGGTGTCTTGGAGGATGGCCGTACGAGAGATACGCGCCAGCGAACTATTTGACGCTAATTACTATAAAACTAACTATCCTGATGTAGCTGCAAGTGGTATCGATCCCGCAACGCACTTCTTGGTCCAGGGATGGAAGGAGGGCCGGAACCCTTCTGCCGCTTTCAATACGGCGCAGTATCTCTCTCATTATCATGATGTGGCCGCAACGGGCATGAATCCGCTGATTCACTACCTCAGATTTGGTAATCGGGAGGGCCGTGAAGCACCCATAGAGAATGCTTCGGAGGTGTGCGACGGCAGTGCGTCCATGAAATCTATTGGCGCGCCACAATTGGTAGTTAGTCAAGAACAGCTCACGAGCGAGATTGAAGCAATTCGCTTATCCGGTCGGTTTGACGAGCAGTTTTATCTCGCAATGTATCCGGAGTTGGCACTCAGGGAAGATGAAGCAATTGAGCATTATTGCAACCATGGATGGCGGCGGGGTCTGAATCCCTCTGATGACTTCGATACGAAATTCTACCTTTCAAAATATCATGACATTCGTAACGCGGGAATTAATCCGTTCTGGCATTATGTGAATGCCGGTGCCAAGGAAGCTCGACAGGCTGCACCCAAGTTGTCCGGCAAGTGGGAGGATGATATTTGGTTTGGAGAAATTCAAAGTGATATCAAACTGTTGGCATTCTATGCTTTTCCCAGATGGAATGAGTTGCGCCTTGGCCGTCCCGCGTTTGCGGGGCATTATCAACCAAAGAGGCCAGATAGTTGTTTAGGGTACTATAGTTCTGTCGACGCCGACGTTTTGCGCAAGCAAGCTGAAATGGCACAACGCCATGGATTGTTGGGCTTTTGTTTCGAACTGACAGTCGGCCCGCACGCCCATGAACAAGAAGTTGGTCCGCTTGATGTTCTTCTGAGTAACGACAATATTGGGATCAAATATTGTGTGAATATTCGGCTTTCGGGAATCGAGAAAATCGATTCCGTAGGCGGGATACTATCGTCCATCTTCGGTGATCGACGTTATATATGTGTCGGCGAGGCTCCGTTACTTATCGTCGACATTGACTCGGAAAGATTTGAAAATATTGTCGAACTACGTCGGTGGTTTCGTGATCGCGGTATGCCTTTGCCCTTTATCATTGGGCGGGGTGCCGTCGATTTTGATGATCGGGCGATGTTTACCGAACTTCTCGTAAATGGTTGCAGCGCTGTTCTGGACTTTCCACTTACTCCTGTACCTGGTGAGACAGGTGATTTTGCTCCCCTGGATAAGAACGGGATCGACGCTGTTCCCTACGGCGTTGTCGCGGCAAATGGCACATTGAGAGCGAAGCGAGCCGCAGACCAGCCACATTCGACGTATTCCACAGTCAGCCTCGCGCGAGACAATACTGCAGCTCGCGGAGATCGTTCGCTGGTCTATACCCGCTTCTCTCTTGAGTCTTATCGACGGTGGCTTGATCAGGCCATAACTAGTGCGCGCGCTGCGCATCCTGAGGATAGGCGCTTTGTTTTCATAAATGCTTGGAACAATTGGAATGAGGGCGTTTACCTTGAACCAGATCGAGAGGGTGGATTTGATCGGCTGAATGAAACGACGCGAGCGTTGGCAAATTTGGATTGCGGATTGCGTATGCCTAAAGTCTCCGTTGTTGTTCCAAACTACAACCATGAGCCATTCCTGCGTCGTCGGTTGGACAGCATCTATGGGCAAACCTACAAGAATATGGAGGTTTTGTTGCTTGATGATATGTCGTCCGACGGCAGCCGCGAGGTGATGGACGAATACCTCGCAACTTATCCCGAAATCACACGCACAATTTACAACGAAAGGAATTCAGGCAGCCCATTTCGCCAATGGGCCAAGGGCATAAGAGAGGCATCAGGCGAACTGATTTGGATCGCGGAGAGCGATGATTTTTGCGACGAGCGTTTTCTCGAGGTGCTGGTTCGCAGCTTTGATGACGAGGCGGTATTGCTTGCCTACGGGGACTCCGTCTTCGTTGATAAGGATGAATCGCCGCTCGCTGGGAATTTCAAAGCATACGTCGCCGACCTTAATTGCGCGGAGAAATGGACGCAACCCTATGTTAATACTGCGCATAATGAAGTTCGAGAGGCGCTCGGCATAAAAAACACAATTCCGAACGCCAGTGGCGTTCTTTTCAGGCGACCGAGTGAGTTGCCTCTCCTTGAAGACGAACAGTGGCTCTCGATGCGCGTAGCCGGCGACTGGTTATTTTACCTGCATATAGTTCTAGGGGGTAAGATCGCTTACAATCCTAACGCCGTCAATTTCTTTCGGCGCTACCCGGGAAGTACGGCCGAGGCGACCTATAGAAAGAGAATGTTCTACCACGAGGTCGGCTTAGTAAGCCGCGCGGTTGCCCGTCTTTATAACGTGCCTGTGGAAGTGCTGGAGCGTTGCAAAAAAGGGTACGCGACATTTTACAAGGCGATGGTCGGGGGAACAGATGCTGAATTTGCAGATTGGTACAATTATGAGGATATATTGCGAGCCCGCGCTAGCCGTTTGCCAAATGTACTAGTTACGACGATCGCCTTTTCACCTGGTGGTGCTGAAATACTGCCGATCCGGCTTGCCAACGAGTTCAAACGTCAGGGGCTGCCTGTGCTATTGCTCAGTTGTGGTTTGGCAGAGCGTGAAGACGGGATTCGTCGCATGCTCCGCAATGATATTCCGGTCGTAGAAACATCTGATGTAGCAGAGGTGAAGACCATAATTCAGCAATTTGGTATAGAGGCGCTCAATACTCATCAGTGGCATGTTCAAAAATATCCTTTGCAGGTCCACGATGTGTTTGACGACTTGCGGACGCATATTGCATCGCTGCACGGCATGATTGAACATGAGGCGTTTGAAGCGACTCGGGGGCAGATACTCGAGGCGGATCGTAGCGTAACCACCTGGGCTTATACTGCGGACAAGAATCTAGCGCCCTTTATCCAGCATGGTCTTTACGATGTATCCTCGCGGTTTCTGAAAATCCCGAATGGGATGCAGCCATCTCCTTTCGTTCCCATAACCCGTGAACAGATGGGTATTCCAGATGATGCGTTCGTTCTCTGCTGTGTAAGTAGGGCAATCCCTGAGAAAGGATGGTCAGAGGCAGTAGAAGCGGTAAAAATCGCGCGTAATCTTTCTGGACGGGATATTCGGTTAATCCTGGTAGGTAATGGTCCTGTTTACGACGATTATTGCAAGAATTCCGTACCCGACTTCGTTTATCTGGCCGGCTTCAGCGAAAATTCGGTCGGCCACTACGCAGCCGCAGACATGGGAATCATGTTAACGAAGTTCAAATCGGAGAGTTTCCCTCTTACCATTGTAGACTGTCTCTTTGCGGGAAAGCCGTACATCAGCACTGACGTGGGCGAAATAGGTAATATGCTAACCGTTGACGACGGTGTTGCCGGGGCCGTGATCGAGCTTCAGGACTGGGAAGTTTCAATTGATCAGGCTGCTAAAGAGATTGCATCTTTTGCATCAGATTATGAAAGATATAGCGAAGTCCGAACGCTTGTTCCGGCGGCGGCGGCTCGCTATCGAATTGATGTTGTGGCGTCGATCTACATAGACCTCTTTGTCGCGGGCGGTGATAAAAATTCAATCGGCAGCCGGAAACGAATAGTGCAGCTGTGACCCAGAATTCCATCTTTCAGTTGTGATGACCGCCCGCGCTTACTATCTAGGACGAGTATGATCGCGATAAATTCGAGTAACAATGACCATTGCCTGCGAGCTCTGAATCCGCGCCGAATTTGCGATGAGGTCTACTTTGACCGAATGTGTAATGATGCTCACCGGAGGCGGGCGAGCCGCGACAAAATCAGGGGGAGAGTGGGTTGAGCCATTCGATTAAAGGGGAAATTACATCGTCTAGGCGGTATCTAGTCCTAGGAGGCGGCGGCTTTATTGGATCACATCTGGTTGATGCCCTGCTTAAAAATGGACATCATGTGCGGTGCTTTGACCGGCCTAATTCACATCTGATAGGCGATCATCGCGAGAGCAACGAAAGGTTTGAGCTCTATCCGGGTGACTTTGCCAGCGAAGCAGATATTGCTGGCGCGCTGGAAGGGTGTGAAGTTTGCTTTCATTTGATTTCAACGACGCTACCGAAATCTTCTAATGCAGATCCGGTATTTGACGTTGAAAGCAATGTCATTGGTACGGTACGTCTTCTAGATCACGCTGTTAAGTCGGGACTTCGAAAGATCATTTTCGTCTCATCCGGTGGTACTGTCTACGGCGTGCCGAAGCACATTCCGATCCTCGAAAACCATCCAACCGACCCCGTGTGCTCTTATGGAATTACCAAGCTCGCGGTAGAAAAATATTTACAGCTTTTTCACACGCTATATGGAATAGATTATACGATACTGCGGCTGGCTAACCCTTTTGGTGAGCGGCAACGTTTGCAGGCTAGCCAAGGCGCTATCGCTGTGTTTCTTGGAAAGGTGCTCCGGGGAGAGACGGTCGAGATCTGGGGGGATGGATCCGCCATACGTGATTACATCTACATCAAGGACGTGATTGATGCGTTGATGGTGGCCGCAGATGAGACCAGGACCGAGCATGTGTTCAACATCGGCTCCGGTCGCGGCCATAGTCTTAATGAATTGCTGGATGCCATCGAAAAAATTACCGGCGTCATAGCGGACAGACGCTATCTGCCTGGCCGTAAATTTGATGTACCAACGAGCGTGCTTTCTATCGAAAAAGCAAAGCGGCTATTAAACTGGGAGCCCAAGGTTGGCTTCGAGGAAGGATTGCAAATCTTTACCAGCTGGCTTCGGACTAATAATCTTAGAGGCGTTTACTAGGCGGTAATGAAGATTAAGAAATCGGAAATCAGTTTGCCTGCGAGCTCCTCCAATTCGATTTATGAATATGAGTTCACAGTCTAGCTAGAGCCCAAGCAGCCTAGAACTTTGTAAAACGATTGACCTTCGCCGTCTCATCCATCTCCTTGCGACGGAAGTAGATTGCTCGCCCGCAGCGAATGGGACTGTGGCCCTGGACAATGATGATCTGTTCGTCTTTGCGCATCGACTGGGTGATTTCGTGCGGCATGATCAGCGGTCGACGCTGGAAGTTGATGCTTTCGGATTTGCGGGCGCTGCTATTGAAATTGCTCCAGCCGACATTGCGCGAACGTCCCTGGACTTCGACGGTCATCTCTCCGCATTGGGCGGAGACATTGCGCGCTGTGTCGAGCGCCTTGATCGCGGCGTAGGAGGTGAAGGCGCAGCCTTCGATCCAGGAGGTCGCACCATCTTTTCCGAAATGACGCTCGAGTTGGCCGACGGATTGGTACATCAACATCAATGTGATGCCATACTTACGCCCGCGGTCGCGCGCTTCTTCAAGAATGCGCATGTAACCCAGCAGATCGACCTCGTCGAGCATGAAGAGCGCGCGGCGGCGGAAGTCGCCGTCGGCCCGGATCATCGCGTTGATCAGCGAGCCGCTGATCACTCGTCCAATGCCGGGATAGGAGCGAAGGATTGACGCAGGGATGTTGAGGAAGACGTCCTTCCGCCCGGAAGCGATGTCGCTCGATTTGAACGCATTACCGCAGACCAGTGCGGCATAATTGTCAAGCGAAAGCCATTGCGTATCCTTAGACGCGGTCGAATATACGCCGGAGAAGGTCTGCTCCGCCATATTGGTGAAGACGCCGAGGGTCTCGCGGATAAAGGCGGACGCGGAATTTTCCTGGATGTCGCGCAACATGGCGAGCACCGACGGTTCCGGCTCGGATACGATTAACCTCAGGCTACGCAGGTTTCGGCGGCCGGCATAATCGGGCGATAGCATGACATGCGCCAGAAGCCCAGTTAGAAGATTATGCGCCTGGTTCTGGAAGTAGGAGCCAGTCGAGGTGTCGGAGCGTAGGCTTTCCGACAAAAGCATATGTGCGATCCCAACGATGTCCTCTTCCTTGTGTGTCGATCTCTCGATGCCATCAAGAACATTGAAACCCGTGATCGGATTGGTGGGGTCGAGTACCATGACTTCGCGGCCGAGCGCATGGGCGCGATGTTCGAGAACCATTGGCGCGACCTCAGTTGATGGATCAAGACAGATCAGCGGCCCCTTATAGCGCAGCGCTGTTGGAATGACATTGCTGGTTGTCTTGAAACCGCCGGAGCCCGCGAAGAATAACATATGGGTGGAATCGAAATTCTGACTGAAGGTTATGAGTGGTGCCTTGCCGCCTTGCCCCCAAGTCCGGCGATCGTTCGGATCAAAAGGCAACTTATGCACGCGATCACGGTCGACGCGGTAGCGCTCGCCGATGACGATCTCTCCGTCCGAGGGGAAGAGCTTAGCCACTTCCGGCATAGACAGCCAATTGGCATCGCCGAAAACACCGCGCTTGGCGCGCTTGATCGGATCGGAAATGACCATCGAAATGTGCGCGGAGATCGCGACAACACAAAATCCGAGAACGGTCCCCGCAACCGCGAAGACGTCGAGATAAGTGAACGCCTCGTTCCATGTGACAACGCCATTCTGGACCCATGGAACCAGGCGAGAATATTCCCGTAGGGCGTACAAGCCTGCCACGCATAAAAAGCAAAAGAGGCTCGCAAAAGCGATAGGCCGACGGCGATGCAGCGGCAATGCCGAAACCGTCAGAAGTGAGGTGATAGGTCCGAGAAGGAGATTGGGAAGAGGAACAGCTCGCAGGAACCAATAGGTCATTCGTGGCGGCATGCCGATCGCCAAATCCCGCCATTGCCATCCGGTGATACAGAGTGTTAGCGCTGTCGCTGCGACCGGCACCAGGGTGAGCAGTAAGCTTGGATGTAGTCTGTCTTTCAGCGCCATGAATAAACTTTCTCGGGCTGCAGTATTTCCCGTTCGTGGTAAGGCGCTTTGAACGCCGTCCTTCTAGTCTGTCGACGATCTGCTCCCTGTGCCGGACTAGCTCGGGGGCTGCCTGGTTCCGATCTTCTGGTTGATGGCCGCGCTACGTGCGCAACATCGTAACGGCGGTGTGGACGAAATTGATACTGCTGGTTCGCGCCGAGCGACCGAGGCGACGAGGTCGCCGAGCCGAAATGGCACTAATCTGATTGCCAGCCTCAAACCCACCGCGGTCCTTAATGCTCCATTCTATGTGAAGGCAAAGGAGGCGGTTCACGTCCAGCATCGAACCACTCGATCGCGTCATCGGAGATGGCCGCGAGTTTCAAAAGGCTACCCTCGAGAAGCGTTCGAATTCCGTAGAAAATAAGGAGGTTCCGGGCAGAAATGCGAACAAATACACCATCGTTGGTCGCCCGTATGATGGCGCAGCCGTCATCAAAGTTCAGAAATCTGTCGGCTCCTTCAGTGACCGCAGATTGGCTATCGTACCAAAACTGTGTGCCCCGCTCGGCAACAAGATCCGCAGGGCTGAGAGTTGCGTGTTCTTTCTCGCATTTGAACCTTCTTTCCCGCCCGTTGGAGATTATTGAAGGGCATAGCTCGGCAGCTTTTTGGCAAATCTGCTCAAGCGATACATCTGAATCGGATAAGGTAACGTAGGTTTCGGCGATATATTTCAGCATATCGATCTCGTCGGCCTTTAAGCTGGCGTTGCGGCTAGTTTCCGGTGTCAGTCAGAATGACGCTGATTGGGTCGATCATGGATTTGGTCCTCGTTCGGCGAGCGCCTCGTTGATCGCATGTCCCAACCCTTCAATTTCCCAAATGCCGTGCCCGGCGGTAGGGCAGACCCGCAGGCCCGCCTTGCCCTTTGCGACGGTGGGAAAGAAAATCGCCGAGGTGTAGAAACCTTTGTTGAGAATATGGGCCGCGGCACGAATGGATTGTCTTTCGCTGCCGAACTCTATGGTGCGGATTGGTAGCTTTGAGCCGGCTTGCTTGCTGGCAACCATCCTGTCGAAAGCAGCTAACCGAGCCGCAAGCGCATCCTGGCGCAACTTGAGCTCATCGGTACGGTGCAGCGCCTGAGACGCCATAGCGGCGCCGATTGCCGCCAAATTAAGCGACGCGGAAAAGGCGTAGGCGATCGAGAAGCGCCGGAACAATTCTTCCTGCCGAGAAGTGCCGAGCATCAGCAAACCGCCCGACGCTCCAAAGCCTTTGCCGAGCGATGCGGCAATGATTGTACGCTCGCCAAGGGCTGCGCCGACTTGGGATCGTACAAAACCCTCGCCAGACTTTCCGAACAAGGAAACGCCATGGGCATCGTCGATATAAAGAAACAGACCGTATCGATCCTGGAGTGCGAGGAGGTCGGTAATCGGCGCACTGCCGCCCATGGAATAGACGCCATCGCACACATAGACTACGCGCTCGTTGCGCCTGCAAATATCCTCGAGTGCGTTCAGATCGTTATGAGCAATCGTTTCAATCGGGGTTTCAGCGGCGATGACAGGTTTGTGAAATGCAAGCGTCGCATGCGCTAATCGGTCGAAAACGACCGTCGGTCTTTTATTCTCAGTGAGATATCCGGAGGCTAGGAGTGGTAGGGCACCCATATTGGCGGCGAGGACCGTCGTGTAGGTTATCACCCGCGCCGTAAACAAGTCGGAGAGCGCTTCTTCCAGCTCGCCTAGTAGGCTGAAATTAAGCCTCGTTCTTGCGCAGGACCAATGGAGCGCCTTGCATCGCTGCACCGCCTCTATTGCGCCTTCGAGGATGAGCGGGTGATTGTCGAGGCCGAGATAAGAGCAGCGAACGAAGTCAGTCACTTGTCTCTTCTGAGGCGCCATGGGCAACATGACGGAGCGATCCTTATCCGGATCGACGTAAAGCGCCATGACCCCCTCCTGCTCGGCCGCAGCAAGGTTTTGGTCGGCGGAAACAATCACGCTGTGTGTATTGCGGTAGGGTCGCGACACAGCGTTAGCGGTGGGCGGATGATGATCATCGCTCATGGGAATATCCAAATTGTTGGTAGCGGAACAATGATGCCGCAGAAGATGGATATCTGCTGCAGCACATCGCATCTCACTGAGGATGCGATGCTATTTTATTGCCGTGGAATGGGTCCACGAACAACGATCGTTCCGGTAATATTGTTTGAAGGTTCTGTGACGCCAATGTTTCGAACGCGAAAGGCTTGATAAACACAGCAGGCGGAATGTCACATTGATGCTCAACGGAGTTTCTCCGTGATCTCAGTGCTTACGAAGCCCGCTCTGCATTCTGACGGTCATCGAGCGCGTAACCGGTAGCACGCACCGTGCGGATAATATCGCGACCGAGCACGCGTCTCATGCCCCGCCGAAGGCGCCCGACATGAACGTCGACGGTGCGGGGCTCCACAAAGGTACCTTGCGGCCATGCAGCCTCGATGAGAGCGTCTCGGCTGAAGACGTAACCTGGTTTTTGTAGAAAATGCTGAAGAAGACGAAATTCGATCGGACTGAGTTGGACCTCCATGCCGTTGCATTCGACGCGCATGCTATCGAGGTGCATTGTGATTTCCGCATAAATAAGCGAATTGCCGGAGGCTCTTTCCGAGCTAGATCTAGCGTTGCCGTCTGGCGATAAGTCTGACAGATAAGATAGAAGGCGCTCTGGGTTGAAAGGGCGCATAAAAATTTCGCTCACGCCGGCCTTGAGCACTTCCAGATAAAGTTGCTGATTGCCTGCTCCCACGAAGACCGCGATCGGTAGGGCTTTATCGGCCAGTGTCTGCCTGATCTGGCTGACAAGATCGCCGATGCGGAAGACATCGCTTTGATAGTCTATTATCACGGCCGCCAAATCATCGGATTTCACGCTAGCAAGAGCTTCCTCCGCTCCTTCCACCTGTGAAGATTCAAAACCTCTCATGTTGAGGATCTGGGCGAGTAGAAGGTAGAATTCGTAATCCCTGGAACAAATGAGAATGAGTGGCTTCATTGATGATAACCTTTTGACCAGTGGCCAGCAGCACGCGGAAGGCTAGAAGGTCAGACATTCCGCACAGCCTCGGAGATTTTTGATGCATCAAAAATACCTGCTTTAATTGTGGCTCTCCCTTCTTTCACCGCACAATCGCTATTATTTATCTGTCATAATTTTATATTGCACGTAAAGAGGGAAAATTGTATCTGTTTAATCACAATTTTGTTGCATCAAATAGGAGCTTTGCGAGTTCAGTCGGCTCGCCAGGACACCGCCTGGTGGATCTTAAGATAAAATAGGAAGTGGCCAGGGATCACACGACATATGCGGCATCCGCGGTCGTGACTCACTTGTGAGAACAAAGTCCGGCCGAACTTCGTCCCGTGCCGGACATTCACGGGAGAGCTTCCTATGACATTTGCGGATAAATCAAAATATCGCCAGCCGCCGTCCTCGGATGATGACATCTCTATTTGGTCTGGCACGGACATAGGAGCCGCGGTCGCAGCCGCCAAGGCGGCCTATGGTCCCGGTGCCACGCTTGCTGTGGCTTGGTGCGCTCTAGGCGCGAAGGTGGATGGACGGCCTACCGACGCCCATTTCTGGTTTCAGGTTTTTTGCCTGCTAAGCGCCGGCGAACCTGCGGAGACGCGCCTTTCGAGTGGCGAAGACTCCGTAAATCCACGTGGAAAACCGCATTAGTGTGGATTTCCTGTGGTCACAAGTGGTGGGACAGAACCGATTTATCTTTGTACTTCCCGGTAATGCCCCACCGCTCGGAAGTTGGCACGGCGCTAAGCGATGAGAATGCAGATAGAGGGGAGTTTCCGAAAATGGCGGAGCGGCCTAGGATGGCGACCCGATAAGTGCCCACTGGGAGAAAGGCGACGGCATGGCCGACCGGCGGTAAGAAGGTTGACCAGAGCTTGCCAACAGCGCTTAGAGCTTTTGCCGCAGCTTTTCGATATGCTCCTCACAAATCGCTTTTACCAGTTGCTGCAGTGCGTCCGTACGTTCGCCAAGCCAGACCAGCGCTTCTTCGGTGATCTTGAAATGTTCTGAATAGCGGGCTTTCACGTAGGCGTGATTGATGATGTTGAACCAGGCAGTATAGCGCTGCCGATCTTGTGGCCAGATCTCAGCAAGCCGCCGATCACGACCTTCCGCAAGTGTCCTTAAATGGTTGAGGTTGTGTGAGGCAGGGCTGTAATTCGTCAATGTCAGCAGCAGGGTCGAATACGCCTGTTCAATCGCTTGATGGAGCAGGAATGCTGCTTCGTCCGTGTCGCCCTCGCTTGCGTAAAATCGAACGCCTTTGAGAAATTTTTTTGCCCTTTGAAATCTCTTAAAATGCTGTTGACCAACGCGATATTCCTCCGCCGGCGTGAGCGATTTTGGTTCGGCAAGTTCCTCGTCGTCGAGTTCGTAGAGAACGATGCCGTCGCGACGGATTTCGCTGAAGAAATAATTGCCGAGTTTCAGTGCCGTGTTGACCTCACGCAGCGAATGGACGTTGAGGCTGACTGGCGGCTTGACGATACGAGGAAAGCGGTCGGCCGCCTTTCGCCAGTATGAACCGAAGTCGGTAAGCTTGCGATTGTTGACGATCACCAGCAGATCGTAGTCGGACTTATAGCCTTTGCCGGTATGCTCTTCATCGACCCAATTGCCACGAGCATAGGAGCCGAAAAGAATGATCTTGAGGATGCGACCCTTCTTCTTGAAATCGGCGGTACCTTCTTTCAGCGCATCCTCGAATTCTTCATGCACGATCTCGACAATTCGCGACAATTCCAAGCGTTTGCGTTCCGGCAGATGATCGAGGCTGAACTTCATGGAGAGCGGGACCCTTTCTGATGATTCCAGTTGTAGGTACGATCCGACTACAACGCCAGTCCGATATTGATTCTATGCCAGCGGATAGGGTAGCAGAAGAGATCTTTCAGCCCTTGGATCGAATTCGGATTTCGAGGGCGCCTGCTCAATGATCTGCTCTGCGCAGGTAATGGTAACTCCGTATGTTCCCTTTATGTTCTTAGATTGCAAATAAGAAGTCAAGTTTGACTTCTGAGCATTAAGGCACCGATATCTTTGGGAAATGTCCGTTCGCCGGAGTCCTTCGGCATCCACCCATGGATTGATCCGACGCTTTAAGAAGGTAGCGGCGCGCGACAAAAGGGGTAATTTCTGCATCGTTACGAGGCCTCGTTAGGCAAGAGAGGTCCGCCTTCGAGCCTTTCTGCTCGAAGGCGGACCTCCTGCGGAGGTGCACTGTCGTGCGTAGACGTCAAGCGTTCATTCAATGAACGGTCTCTGAACGCTTATCTTCTAAATGTCATGGCATCCCATGATCACGTCCAATGTTTTTCACGTCGTTATCCTGCCTTAGCGAACCCAATTGTTCCACCGCTCCAGCAACTCTGGGGCATGCTCGTTAATCCATTTGGCATCTGGAATGACGATACTGTCGCGCACATCCTCGGCGCTCGGCATCTGGTCGCGAACTGCCTGCGGCATCATCATAATCGCCGCGCTGCTCGGCGGGGTACACAATAGTGCCTCGCAAACCTTGGCCTGGATGTCGGGGGAATCCAACCAGAAGGCGATAAGCTTCAGGGCATTGTCCCGATTGGGAGCCCCTTTGATAACCGTGAGGCGATCGCCCACCAGAAATGCTGCCTTGTTCGACCAAGCGATTGAACGTCCCTCTGCCTTGAGCGCGCTTGCCCTCGTTAGCCAGATCTGTCCAATGCTGTAATCGTTCTCACGGAACCCCTGGACGCTCTGATCCCCGGTTTTCCACCAGAGCGAGATGGACGGCCGCAATGCGTCAAGCTTCTTGAGGGCGCGATCGACGTCGAGCGGAAAGAGGTTTTCTCGTTTGACACCATCCGCCAAAAGGGCAGCCGCCATGACGCGCCACGGATCGTCGAAATTCGGAAAGGAGCGACCGCCCGGGAACTTCGAAGTATCCCACATATCTGCCCAGGTCACGGGCTGGTTGCCTTTGAAGGCTTGCGGATCGTAGGCCATCAATGTGGCTGTCGAAAACAGCCGCACGCCGGCCGGGATGCAGGCATCGGGAACAAGATCCTGACGATCCTTGAAGTGTGTGCAAAAGCTATCAAGCGGTTCGGAAATTGCGAGATGATCCTTCGAGCTCACCTGGATTTCTCCATTGGGATAGAGATCCCAGCTAACATTGCCGGTTTTCACCATCGCGGTTGCCTTGGCGCGCATCTCCGCGTTGGTTGCCGCCACGGAAACGACCTGGATACCGGTCTTGGCGGTGAACGGCTCGAACCACCATTTGCGTAGCGCCGCATCATAGGCGCCGCCAGTCGTGGCGATCACGACCTGCTCGCTGGCAAATGCTGGATTGGGCGTTTCTCCTAGAAGAATGGCTGCGCAAAACATAGCAATGCCGCTCAGCCGGATGGCTGCTCTTTTTGTCATCAATGTTGCCCTCTTATTGTCCCGCCTGCAGCGGGCGTTTTTGCCGCTAGTGTTGCTCCCGGCGGCTGTTCAGGAGATGTATGGAACCCATCAAAAGCAGCGAGACGGCAACTACGATGACCGAGACGGCGGCAATGACAGGCGTCAGGTTGAAATCGATGTCCTCGAACATTTTCCGGCTAATCGTCTTCCCGCCGGTATCCGAGATGAAGAAGGCCACGGTCGCCTCGTCAAAGGAGGTCAGGAAAGCAAAGACCGCAGCCGTCGCTACGGCGGGCGAAAGATTGGGAAGTGTCACGGCAAAGAAGGCTCTGAGCCGCCCCGCTCCGCAGCTCAAAGCCGCCAGTTCCAGTAACGGGTCCATTCTTTCCAACGCTGCAGAAACGATGATGACCACAAAAGGTACCGCCAGCACCGAATGGGCAAGGACGAATCCCGTCAGATTCCCGGTCAGTTGCAAAGGTGAGAAGACCAGATAGAGCGCCACGCCGAAGACGATTGCCGGGACGATCATCGGCCCAAGGCATAGGGCCTGGAGCAGCGCCTTGCCCGGTAGTTTGCCACGTACAAGAGCAACGGCCGCCATCGTCCCAATGATCGTCGCTACCACAGTGGTTAGTGCGGCGATCTGGAGGCTGAAAACGGTCGAGCGCACCCAGTCGGGATCGGACAGATACGCCTCGAACCAGCGTAGGGTCAGTCCCTGCGGTGGGAAGGTGATATAGGAGGCATCGTTGAGGGCCAACGGTATCACCAGCAGCGTCGGAAGGATGAGAAAGAACAGCACTGCCGCGATCATCAGATTGGATGTATGCCGTGCCATCCATGGCCAGACCGAACGATACCGGCGGACCTCGGACGATGATGTTGCCAATCGCTGGGTAAAGGATTCAGATTCAATGGACACTGTTCAAACCTTTGCTGAAAGAAAGCGCGCGGCGAAAGAGCAGCACCAGCACCAACGTCGCGGTGAGCAGGATGACTGACAGGGCGGCCGCAAATGGCCAATCCAGAAGGACGATTGTCTGCTGGCCAATCAGGGTCGCCATCATCAACGCGCCGGGTCCACCGACTAGGGCGGGCGTGATGTAAAACCCGATGGCGAGAATGAAGCAGATGACACAGCCGGCGAAGACGCCGGATAGGCTGAGTGGAAAGGTCACGCGCCAAAAGGCGACGATCCGGCTGGCGCCGAGATTTCGTGCCGCCTGCTCATACGCGCTTGGCACCGAACGCAAGGCAGAATGGATCGGCAGGATCATGAAGGGCATCAGCACATGCGTCATCGCGAAAATGACAGCGCCCTCCGTATAGAGCATTTTCAACGGCGTCGACATAATACCGAGCTGGATCAGCCCGTCGTTGATGATGCCGTTTCGACCCAGCAGTACTATCCACGCATAGGAGCGGACAAGCACCGACGTCCATAGCGGAATGAACAAGCATGCCGTTCCGAGCTTTACCCACTTGCCGCGCATGCGCGCGATCGCATAGGCGGTCGGATATCCGATTGCAAAACAGGCAACGGTTACGATCGCCGCGATGCGGAAGGTTCTGAGCAGGACCTGAATGTAAAGTGGATTGTCGAACGCACGCTGGTAGGGGGCAAGGGGGGCATCCCCGGAAAGGCTGATGCCGATGAGCCTGACCACTGGATAGATGAAGCCTCCCGCCAAGAGGAGGAGGAGAGGCAGGATCAGCAAGATGGCCAATAGCGGCGAATAATGTTGGCTCGATCCTGTGAGAATCCAGTTGCGGAAACTGCCGGTCGATTGGCTCGCGAAGGATGATGCCATGGATTAGACCTCCGCTTTTGCAAACAGCCGCAATGCGTTCGCTTCTGGGATGACGTCAACCAAGTCTCCCTGATGAAGGCCTGCCGCTACATTTCCGACGGGCATCTGGATCTGGAGGAGGCGGTCATCGCTGTTCTGGGTTCGTACGAAGAAGAGGAAAAACGAACCGGCGAAAACAGTTGCATCTATGGTGCCCGTCAGAATGGCGCCGCGGTCGCGACCGTGAGGGGCCAGCGACAGCCGTTCGGGGCGAACCGCGATACTGACAGCTTGGCGTGGGGAAAAGGGGCTTGCCCCGTCTTCGGCAGCCGCCGCAGCAACGACATTGCCGCCTTTTGGCCGTATCATGTACTTCCCGTTATCTTGACCGAGATATTCGCCGTCGAGAAAGTTCATGCGGCCAATGAAGTCTCCGACAAAGGCTGAGGCAGGCGAACGGTAAAGATCGAGCGGCGATCCCACTTGAGCCAGGCGACCTTTTGCGACCACCGCAACGCGATCAGACATGGTGAGCGCTTCCTCCTGATCATGCGTCACATAGACGACGGTCGCCCCAAGGCGTTGCTGCAAGCTCTTGATTTCCAATTGCAGCGCCTCGCGCAGTTTCTTGTCGAGGGCGCCAAGGGGTTCGTCCATCAAGAGAACAGGTGGCTCGAAGACGATTGCTCGAGCGACGGCGACGCGTTGCTGCTGACCTCCGGAGAGTTGATGGGGATATCGATCGCCATAGCCGTCGAGGTGGACCTGCGCCAGTACCGCCTTCACCTTGCGGCTGATGAGATCTTTGTCCATTCGGCGCATGCGCAACGGAAAAGCGATGTTGGCCGCAACCGTCAAATGCGGAAAAAGGGCATAGCGCTGGAACACCATACCGATGTTGCGCCTGTTTGGCGCCATATAGGTAACATCGCGACGGCCGATCATGATCTGGCCGTTGGTCGGGCTCTCGAAGCCCGCAATCATCGTTAGTAGCGTCGTCTTCCCGGAGCCCGAAGGGCCGAGGATCGACAGGAATTCACCTGCCCGGATGGCAAGCGAAATGCCATCCACGGCAAGCGATGTGTCATATCGCTTTTCAAGCCCTTGCAGCGTAAGTGCTTCACCAATCAAAGTCCCTCTCCTTATTTTTGTCGTTATGAACGTTTTCGTTTGCGCCGGCGCTGCAACTCACTCACCGATCGCTTGGCTTCTGGTCCGGTTCCCGAATTGAACTTTGGGAAGACGGAAATTTGCGAACGTGGTATGAGTTTTAATGTCACATAATGTTTACAAGCACGTCGCTTTTCATTTTTGTTGCAACAAAATGAACGTTTGTCAAAGGAAATTGGAGAAATTTTCAATGGAAATCGCACTGGAAGACGAAGAACGCCATCGACATCAGCCCAATCGATTGGGCGAAATGGCGTATGGCAACATGAAGGAGCGACTGATCCGGGGCGCTTTTTCCCCTGGAGATAAGCTCACGATCCGTGCGGTTTCGGAAATGCTGGATGTCAGCACGACGCCCGCTCGTGATGCCATCAACCGGTTGGTGATTGATGGGGCGCTCATTTACTCCGGCCCGAAAACCGTTATCGTTCCTCGCTTAAGATTGTCGGATCTCGAGGAGATCACGCAGATGCGCCTGGCCTTGGAAGGGCTGGCGGCAGCGCTGGCTGTCAAGGCCGCAGGCGAAGCGACGATCGAAGAGCTTGAGCAACTTCAGACAAAAATTGACGCCGCATTAGACGAAAAGCGTTATTTTGACGCCCTTTGGCATAACAAGGAGTTCCATTTCGCGATCTACCGCTTGAGCGGTATGCCCTATCTTTTGCAGACGATCGAGACCCTGTGGCTGCGGGTTGGTGCGTCATTTAATGGCCTCTACCCAGAATTTTCCGAGACCCGTCACGGTGCTCGCAACCATCGTGCCGCGATAGAGGCGCTCGTTGAAAAGGATGCCGCCGCTGCCCGCGCTGCCATCGAGAACGACATTCGTGATGGATTTCGCCAGATGAAAAAAATCACCGCTGACCACGATCAAAGGAATCTCTCTCGCCGCTGAATAATTATGTTGCACTTTCCTTCTCTCCGTGTTTTTTTGTTGCAACAAAAATGTGAACGGGATGCGAACGCGCATCTCTGCATGGAGAGGGCAAGGCATGCTACATCAGGATTTTCCATCATTTCGGCGCGCAGCGCTCAGATCGCGCTCGCAATATTTCTTCGAGCGAGGGCGGATCGTGTTTCCCGATGGAACCACGCGCGTCACCGTCGAGCGCGACCCTCTGCCAACGTATATTTCTCGTGGTGAGGGTGCCTATCTGATTGATGTCGACGGCAATCGGCTCCTCGACCTCAATAACAATTTCACGACGCTGATCCATGGTCATGGTTACCTCCCCGTCGCCGACGCGATCGCAGATCTGCTGCAGAAAGGAACCTGTTTTTCCAATCCAACGGAACACGAGTTGGGATTAGCGGAATTGCTCGTGCAGCGCATTCCCGCGATCGAGCAGATCCGCTTCGTCAATAGCGGCACCGAGGCCGTCATGTTCGCTATCAAGGCGGCGCGCGCCTTTACAGGGCGGTCGCGCATTGCCCGCGTCGAAGGAGCCTATCACGGTGCCTATGATTGGGCCGAGGTAAGCCAGGGCGCGTCGCCCGCATCGTGGGGCCTCGCGGACGCCCCCGCATCCACGACCTCTTATATCGGTGCGCCGCAAAGTGTGGCCGAAGAGGTCGATGTGATCCGTTTCAATGATGTCGAAGGCCTGGAGCGAAGGATGGCTGCGTCTGGTGGCGACCTTGCTTGTATCCTGATGGATCCCATGCCTAGCAGGGCGGGTTTGCTCGCTCCTGAGCCAGCCTTCCTCGAAGCCATTTCCGATCTCGCCCGACAATATGGCGTTCTCGTCGTAGCCGATGAAGTGCTGAATCTGCGTCAGGGATATCGCGGTGCATCGGCGCGTTTCGGGCTGGTGCCGGATCTTATCGCCGCCGGGAAGATCATCGGCGGCGGCTTCCCAGTCGGCGCGGTTGGTGGTCGCAAGGAGGTGATGGCGGTGTTCGCAAGCTCAGGCGCGAGGCCAGCGGTGCCACAGGGCGGTACCTTTTCGGCCAATCCGGTGTCAATGGTCGCAGGAAGGGTGGCGATGGAGGCACTGACCTCGGCAAGCTTCGAGCGTCTTGATGAAATGGGTGCGCGTGTGCGCGACGGTCTTTCTGCCGCGATCGTGCGTCACAACGCCCCATTTATCGTTACCGGTTCGGCTTCGCTTTTTCGCATCCACCCGAAGCGGCAGCTTCCCCGTGACTATCGGCAGGCTTTTCCGACACCGGAACAGAACAGTTGGATGACCAATCTGACAAGCCACTTCCGTCAGCTCGATATCCTCCTGCCCTTTGGGGCCGCTGCCTGCCTCTCCACGGCAATGACGAACACCGATCTTGATTTGATCGTCGAAGCCTTCGGCGATTTCCTCGAAACCTATGAAACCGATTTTGCTGGAGCAACCGCATGACCCCGAAGTCCTTGGAAACTGTCGCCGAATGCCTGGCTCGCTCGCTGGTGCGCCATGACGTCACCCATATATTTGCTCAGAGCCTACCATCAGCGCTCATCCTGGCTGCCGAAACGGCAGGCATTCGCCAGGTCGCTTACCGGCAGGAGAATATGGGCGGCGCCATGGCCGATGGTTATGCTCGCCGATCCGGAAAGATCGGTGTGGTGGCTGCCCAGAATGGTCCGGCCGCCACGCTGCTCGTGCCCCCCATGGCCGAAGCGCTGAAGGCGAGCGTTCCGATCGTAGCACTCGTGCAGGAAGTCGAGCGCGATCAGATGGATCGGAACGCGTTTCAGGAGCTCGACCATATCGCGCTCTTCCAATCCTGCACGAAATGGGTACGCAGGGTCATGGTCCCGGAGCGAATTGAGGACTATGTCGATGCCGCCTTCACTGCTGCTGCCTCCGGCCGACCCGGGCCGGTCGCGTTGCTGTTGCCTGCCGATCTGCTGCGCTCGGAGCTCACTGTCAAAACCCCATCACGATCTCTGAATCTCGGCCATTGGCCGCTTGATCGGTCGTGCCCTGATCGCGCGAGTTTGCAAAGGGCAGCGGAGTTGATCGCGAATGCTTACAATCCTGTAGTCATCGCGGGTGGGGGTGTGCTTAGCAGCGATGCTTGCTATGAACTGGCCACGTTGCAGGATCTGGCTGTACTCCCAGTCTTAACCACCAACATGGGCAAGGGCGCGGTTAATGAATATCATCCGCTTTCGGCCGGCGTTTTAGGATCACTCGTCGGTCCGCGGTCGCTCGGGCGCCATACGGCTGCTCTCGTCGGTGAAGCGGACCTTGTCATTCTGATTGGAACGCGAACCAATCAGAATGGCACGGATAGTTGGAGGCAAATTCCTGCTGGTGCTCAGGTGATCCACATTGATGTCGATCCTCAGGAGATCGGCCGCAATTATCAAGCGCTGCGCCTGGTCGGGGATGCGCGCGAGACGCTCAGAGAGCTTGTTCATGCCCTGAACGGGCAAGATTTATCCCAACGTCGGGACCAACGTGCTGCTATTACCGACCGCATAGCCGAGTGCTGGCGGCGGTTCGATGAGGATCGGCATCAGCTCGTGCATGCTACTGCCTCGCCGATCCGCCCGGAACGCATCATGGCAGAATTGCAGGCGTCATTGACACCGCAAACGACCGTCGTTGCGGATGCAAGCTATTCATCGATGTGGGTCGTCGGCCAATTGCGATCGCTTACTTCGGGAATGCGGTTCCTGACGCCGCGCGGCCTTGCGGGGCTGGGATGGGGGCTGCCTCTGGCTCTTGGCGCAAAGGCAGCTAGACCCGAGCATCCGGTGGTCGCCATCATTGGCGACGGCGCGTTCGCTCATAGTTGGGCGGAGATGGAAACCATGGTTCGCTCCGATCTTCCCATAACTATCATCCTTCTCAATAACGGTATCCTCGGTTTCCAACGGGATGCCGAGACCGTGAAGTTCGGGCGCTTCACATCGGCGTGCCATTTTGCGCCTGTCGATCATATGAAGATCGCTCAAGCCTGCGGATGCCCGGCGGTTCGCGTTGAAGATCCAGCCGAGCTCACGGCTCATCTACAGGGTAGTCTGGCAGGCAAGGGGCCGCTGTTTATCGAGGTCATGACAGATCCTGAGGCTCATCCGGCGTTGTCCTTGTTTGCCGGCTTGGATGAGGCTGCATGATGCCAGAGCCGTCTCGCATCGCCGTCGTGACAGGAGGCACGAGCGGTATCGGATTGGCGACGGCGCGAAAGCTATTGACGGCGGGGCATCGTGTCGCCGTCTTCAGTCACAGCGCTAAAACTGTGGCCGACGTAACTGCCGTGCTGTCCGCGGAGTTCGGATCTGGACGGGTCGTAGGCCGAGTTGTCGATCTGTCGGATCCTGCGGCTGTTGCCGACTTCTTCAAAGAGCTCTCATCCATCTGGGGAGATGCTGAAATTCTCGTCTGCAACGCCGGGATATCGCCGAAGGGCCTTGCTGGTCCTCGGCAGTTCGAGGATATCGGGCTGGAAGAATGGAACGAAGTGCTGGCCGTTAATCTGACCGGTACCATGTTATGTTGTCAGGCAGTCCTCAGGGGAATGCGACAGGCGGGATTCGGCCGCATCATTTTGATCGGATCGCTCGCTGGGCGCACACGCCCTCGCATCGCCGGCGGTGCTTACGCCGCCAGCAAGGCAGCACTGGCCGGCCTGATGCGCGCGCTTGTCGGGTCGTGCGGTCCTTTCGGCATAACCGTTAATCTCGTGGCGCCCGGCAGGATCTTGACGCCCCTGACTGGCGATCCCAATACGCCAACCAATCGGGACGCGGTTGCACGCATTCCTTCTGCCAGATTGGGAACGCCGGAAGACATCGCCGCTGCCGTTGCCTTCCTGGCGTCGGAGGAGGCGGGTTTCGTGAACGGTGCTATCCTCGATATCAACGGGGGCGAATATGCGCCAGCCTAGAGCCGTACCACGGTCTGGCGGGTCCAACATCAAGCGCTCCGATGCGGCAGTGGAGCTCGAAGTGGCGGCCTGCAACGAAGTCATTATCTGGACCTCCGATGCAGAGCTGTTCCTGCCGTTTAGCTATATTCTGAAGACAGAAGGCTTTCTTCCCTCTTTGGCTTGCAGTGCCAACGATGTTCTGGCTTCCTGCGCGAACCGCTTACCGTGTGCCGTCCTTTTCGATTGCACCCACGAGACCCAGGATGCCGTTTCCTTATGTGGTGAAATCAGGCGCTCCACCACACATGACAACGAGGTCCGTCTCATTGCGATCTTGCGAGGTGAAGCGCAGCCGCTTCATCTGGCCTTGCTGCAAGCCGGTGTTGATGACTGCCTGTTTAGGCCGCTTTCACCGGAGAAGTTGCTGGCATCTCTCGGGCAGTTGACGGGACAGGCCATGGAAACGGCCAACTCAAAAATGGTTGCCTCGCCCGCTTTTGCTGAGCTGGAAGTCGACGTCGACATTCGGCGAATACATTGCAATGGTCGCGACTTTGCGCTGCCACCCATCGAGTTCAATATTCTGCGTCATCTGATGAAGAGGGAGGGACAGCTCTGCAGCCGTTCCGAACTGATTGCTTCGGCTTGGCCGGCCTCCGCCGAGGTCACGCCGCGAACGGTGGATGTTCACATTGGCCGCTTGCGCAAGGCGCTGGGAGAGTTGCCCGGATGTGGCGCTGCCATTCGCACCGTCCATGCAGCTGGCTATGTGTTCAAGTCACGGGGCGTGCGAAAGTTATAGTCAGGCAAGCGAATAAGGCTGCCTTGCTCGTCGTTTCCAATTTTACTGCAACTTTTAATTCATTCTGATTCGGCCGCTGTGATGAACCGTCACCGCGCCTGAAAGCTCCGTAGCTTCTCGAAAATCTCCGGCGCGATCTCAAACTGGCGGGCCTTCCCGCGTCCCATAGAATTCTTCACGAACGTCTCCGTCAGAATCCCGCGCTTCACCAGCGGCTCGATTGTCTCCGTCACGCCCATGCGCGTGAGTTTCGTAATTTCGACTATATTTGAGATAGTTAGTGCCTGATGAGCTTGGTTCATGATGTAGAGAACACTCATCATCCCAACCTGTTTCAGCCGCGATTGCGGTGTCTCGTCCTCCTGCGGATTATCCATGATCTCATGCAAGATGAAGGCTGCGAACGAAAGACTGTGCCACTGCGTGGTTAAGGTACTTGTCATCTTTTTAACTGCATTATATAAATCAGTATAAGTTACGAACGACGCCAGATTCGTCGCCGGACGGATCGTTTGATATCGCCACATCGAAGGATCATGCTGATGAAACGCCTTCTGGTTGGAACAATCTTCGCCATTGTCGGCTGCAGCCCTTTATATCTCATTTCCGAGCGGCATGCGCGCGCCGATGATTGGGGATGTCAGGTTATCCTGTGCCTTTCCAATCCGGGTGGACCGACACAATATGCCGCCTGCCGTCCGCCGATCAGAAAGCTCTGGCAGGAGCTTGCCAAGGGGCATTCCTTTCCCACTTGCAGCGGTGTCGGCTTCCGGGCATCGCGTCCTGGTTACGAGCCCTATTTCTGCAGCAACAGCTATCGCCTGACGACACGCTATGGCGAGCGCGGCCAACAGGAGACCTGCGTTTCACGAACCCTTTCCAAGGTTGACGACGGCTATTGCGCCTCCGGTCGTAATAGTGGCGCTAGAGACGATGGGTTGGTGATATCGGCGCGTTGGCAGCGGGATGGCCGGCACGTTCAGTGCATGGGCTATCCGACGGCGCGGCCGAATGTGCGATCCGAGCCCCATTATGTCGATGTGACCATTGACGGCGTTGGAAGCCAGCGCGTGTGGTACTGATCATGGCCGTCTCCTTCACCGATCTTGCCCAGAGCTGTGCGCCGGCGATTGCGATCGAAACGCTTGCAGCGGTTGTCAGTCTCGAAAGCCAATTCCAGCCTTTTGATATTCGCGTGCGAGGAAGTTCATCTCTCCATGAACAGCCAAAGAACAAAGCCGAAGCGGTCGAAACCGCGACGGTGCTGATGGCGGAACATAAAGATGTCCAGCTAGGGCTTGGCGGCATTGGCATCGCCGAATTGCGCAAGTTTGATCTCAGTATCGCGGATGCCTTCGATCCGTGCCTCAACCTCAAGGCAACGGCGACACTGCTCGATGGTTATTATCGTTTGGCCGTGCGTGCCGGCGCGACATTGCAACAGGCTGAGCGCGTGATGCTGCAATCCTACTACGGGCGCTCCGATCCTTCCGTCGGAAAGATGGCCCAGTATGACAATCAGGTCCAAAGCGAGGCCAAACGGCTTTCGAAAACGCTGTCCGCCATAGCGATAAGGCAGAGTGTTGGACAGTCGATAGTTCCAGAATCCCAGGCCAGTGATCCGCCCTTGAACGGTCAGGGAAGGTCTTTGCCCGAACGGTCGGCGAAACCACCGTCTTGGGATGTCTTCCATATAGCGCGGCAATCATCTGCGCTGGTCTTCCAAAATGATCAACCGGAGCAGTCTGAATGATGTCGAGGATCAATATTCGTGCATTTGGCGTCACCGTTGCGATGGCAACCGTCCTTTCGATCGCCATGATCGAGCCAGCCTTCGCGCAGGGCGCCGGCGGGATCGAGACGGTTCTGCAGAATATCGTCACCTTGCTCACCGGCAACGTCGCGAAGCTCTTGGCAACGATCGCCGTCATCATCGTCGGTATCGCCTGGATGTTCGGCTATCTCGATCTTCGCAAGGCAGCCTATGTCGTCCTTGGTATCGGCATACTCTTTGGCGCCTCGCAGATCGTCAGCACGATTTCCGGGGGCTGAGATCATGGAGGAGAGGGTTTCGCTTGAGGAAGATACCTTGTTTCTGGCCTGCACTCGGCCGGCGATGATCGCCGGGGTGACGATGGAGGCCATGGGCGTCAACGTTATACTGACGACGATCCTCTACATTGTCGCCGGCTCGGTCGCCTATGGGCTTGTCGGTGTAGTCTTTCATTTCGTTTTTCGCTCGCTCGTCAAGCATGACCACAACATGTTCCGCATTCTGCTGGCCTGGATCGAAACCCGTGGTCGTTCGCGCAACGGCGCCTATTGGCGCGGTGCTTCGCTGACGCCGTTGAGGCTATTGCGACACTATGACGAAAGGGACCTTGGCCATGCCTAACGTGTCCCGTCTCAAATCCCGTGAACTCGAGCCGGAAACCTTCATCCCCTATGTCCGGCACGTGGACGAGACCGTGATCGCACTCGATTCCAGGACGTTGCTAGCGATGATCGCCGTGGAGGGCGTATCGTTCGAGACAATCGATCCTATCGATTTGAACAGCCTGCAGCGCGATCTCAACACGCTCTACCGCAACATTGCGGACGAGCGTCTGGCAATCTGGACCCATCTCATTCGCCGGCGCGATAACACCTATCCCGATGGCGAATTCACCAATCCCTTCTCGGCAACGTTGAACGGCAAATATCGCGAGCGGATGGTAAGCGAAGACCTGTTTCGCAACGACCTCTATCTCACCCTGCTGTGGCATCCGGGACACGATCCGGCCGAGCGGCTTGCAAATCTGTTGTCACGGCTTCGCAAGGCCCAACGAGCTGCGGTCGAGCTCGACGAGGACAGCCTGAAGCATCTGCGGGACAAGGTCACCGATGTTACTGCCGGACTGCGACGTTTCGGCCCCCGTGTGCTGTCGCTCTACGATCAGAACGGCATCTTGTTTTCCGAGCCAAGCGAGGTGCTGCATCAGTTGATCGGCGGCCGCCGAGAACCGATCCCATTGACGGAAGGCAGGGTCTCCTCGGCGATCTATTCCGATCGTGTGATCTTCGGGCGGGAGACCGTCGAGATCCGCGATGAAGGGACAAGCCGTTATGCGGGCATGTTCGGTTTCAAGGAATATCCGGCGAGAACCCGCGTCGGTATGCTGGACGGCATCCTGACGGCACCTTTCGAACTGATCCTTACTCAGTCCTTCGCGTTCAGGTCCAAAACCGATGCCCGCACCATCATGGGCCGTAAGCAGAACCAAATGGTGAGTGCGGTCGACAAGGCAGCCTCCCAGATTGAAGAGCTTGATGCGGCAATGGACGAGCTGGAATCGAACCGTTTCGTGCTCGGCGAACACCATCTGACCCTCGGGGTCTTCGCTTCATCAGTCAAAGACCTTGCTGACAATCTTGCGAAGGCGCGCTCGCATCTGACCAATGGTGGCGCTGTCGTGGCCCGCGAGGATCTGGGGCTCGAAGCTGCATGGTGGGCACAATTGCCCGGTAATTTTCGGTATCGGGCCCGTTCCGGTGCAATCACCTCGCGGAATTTTGCGGCACTTTCTCCGTTTCATTCCTACCCAATGGGTCAGAAGGACGGCAACGAATGGGGGCCAGCCGTCGCCATGCTGAAGACGGCGTCAGGCTCGCCGTTCTATTTCAATTTCCACTATGGCGATCTCGGCAACACCTTCGTCTGCGGTCCGTCGGGGGCTGGCAAGACCGTGCTTCTCAATTTCATGCTATCGCAACTCGAAAAGCATGACCCGCACATGGTTTTCTTCGACAAGGATCGTGGCGCCGACCTATTCGTCCGGGCTGCCGGCGGTACCTATTTGCCGCTGAAGAACGGGCTGCCGACCGGATGCGCACCGCTGAAAGCCTTAGAGCTGACGCCGGGGAACAAGATATTCCTAGCACGATTTATCGCCAAGTTAGCTGGTGCGGCGGTGCGTGATTTTTCGGTTGGCGATGTCAGCGATATCGCGCTGGCGATCGATGGTCTTGCTGATCTGCCGAAAAATCAGCGTACGATCGGCGCTTTGCGCACCTTTCTCAACAATACCGATCCGGAAGGGATCGCCGCGCGCCTGCGTCGGTGGGAAAGAGGCGGCCCGCTTGGTTGGGTCTTCGACAACGAGGTCGATGAGATCGGTATCGGCGCCAAATTTCTCGGCTACGACATGACCGATTTTCTCGACAACGAGGAAATCCGTAATCCCTTGATGGCTTATCTTTTCTATCGGGTCGAGCAATTGATCGATGGCCGACGGATCATCATCGTTATCGACGAGTTCTGGAAGGCGCTGCAGGACGAGAGCTTTCTTGATCTTGCTCAGAATAAGCTCAAGACCATTCGCAAGCAGAACGGCTTGATGCTCTTTGCCACGCAAAGCCCGCGAGACGCCATCAACTCACCGATCGCGCATACAATCATCGAGCAGTGCCCAACACAGGTTTTCCTGCCGAATTCCCGCGGTGATCGAGACGACTATGTCGGTGGCTTCAAGCTCACCGAACGCGAATTCGAGCTGGTTGCCCGCGAGCTCACCGGCGAAAGCAGGCGCTTTATCGTTAAGCAGGGTCACAACAGCGTTGTCGCCGAGCTCAATCTCAACGGTTTCGGCGATGAGCTCGCAATCCTCTCCGGGAGAACGGCAAACGTCGAACTAGCCGAGGCGATCCGGGCGGAGCTTGGCGATGACCGGGACGAATGGTTGCGGATATTCCAACAGACAAGGAGTGCAAGCTGATGGTGCAGAGCAGAATGATTCCCATGACAGCAATAGTACTTTTCCTTTCTTCGTATGCCGCCGACGCGCAGGGTATCCCGGTGATCGACCAGACGGCGATCGCCAAACAGATCGAAAGCATAACCCAACTGAAATCGCAGCTTGATGCGCTGAACCAGCAACTCCAGCAGGCCCAGCAGCTTTACGGCTCGCTAAATAAGCTGACCAATATGGCTGACGTCGCCAGCCTGTTGAACGATCCGGCGATCCGCAAGGCATTGCCAGGAGACTTTTCTACCGTCGAAAGCCTGCTCAAGGGCTCAGCTTCAGGCCCGCTTGGCGATGCCGCCTCCAAGTTCTTGACCGACAATTCGACCTACAAAACGAACGCTAACGACTTCTATGCTCAGGAATTGTCGCGTCTTCAGAACAAGAATGCAGGGCAGCTGGGCCTAGCCCAGCAAATCTACGATACCGCGACCAAGCGGATCGACGGGATTGACCAATTACGCCAGCAAATCTCATCGGCGAGCGATGCCAAGGATATCGCCGATCTGCAGGCGCGGCTGCAGGCCGAAACGGCCTTTCTTCAGACCGATATGCTCAGGATGCAGGGTTTGCAGATGGTGCAGCAGGCCGAGGTTCAAGTCGATGAACAGCGCAAGGCCGAGGATTGGCGCAAGCGCATGGATACAATGGGAGCAGCGCTCCAATGAAGTTTCTTGTTCTCTTCACACTCGGTGTCGCCTTGTTCGGTTGCTCGAAGCAGCCCGAGCGTACCTATTCGGTCGACGAGCTGATGGCCAACCAGACGCTGCTGTCGGATCTCATCGCCAAATGCAAAAGCAATCCCGGCGAGTTGCGAGCCACGCCGAATTGCGTGAATGCCGAGGCGGCAGATTGGAAATCCCGCCTGGAACGCATGGGCAAAGCACTCGGAGGCTGAGGCATGTATCAGATCTTCACCTTCGTCGATGGGCAGTTCAAGGCGCCGCTAGAGAATTTCATATCATCAGGTACGTCGAATATCGCCAGCTGGGTCACGGGGCCATTGACGGCGGCATTGACCCTTTATGTCATCCTCTATGGTTTCCTGATCGTGCGTGGATCAGTCCACGAACCGATCATGGATTTCGCCTTTCGGGCAATGAAGCTTGCCATCATCCTGATGTTGGTCACGAATGCTGGCGAGTACCGGACTTACGTCGGCAGTATCTTCTTCGACACCTTGCCCAAGGAGATCTCACAGGCGTTGAACTCCGGTACGATACCAAGTGCCTCGACCTTCGACAGCCTGCTGGATAAAGGCCATAAATGCGCGAAAGAGATCTGGTCGCGCGCCTCATGGGGTGTCGATATCGTTACCGGTCTCGGTGGCATGCTGGTCATCTTGGCAAGCTTCGTGGTTGCCGCGATCGGTTATATCGTTTCGCTCTATGCCCGCCTGGCGCTGGCAATCGTGCTCGCTATCGGCCCGATTTTCATAGCGCTCGCCATGTTCCGCTCGACACGCCGCTTTACAGAAGCCTGGATCGGGCAACTCGCCAACTTCGTGATCCTGCAGGTCCTGGTCGTGGCGGTTGGCTCGTTACTCATTAGTTGTATCGATTCCACCTTCACGATGATCGAGAGCTACAGCGACGTGCTCATGCGACCCGTTGCGCTCGGCGCCATTTGCCTAGCCTCCCTCTACGTCTTTTACCAGCTTCCGGGCATCGCCTCGGCACTTGCCGCGGGCGGAGCGTCGCTCACCTACGGCTATGGCGCGGCACGCGACGCGCATGAAGGCACGCTCGCCCGAGGGGCTACCTACGTGGCGCGAGCGACTGGTCGGGGTGCACGTGCCGTTCGCCGCAGCTTTCGTTCCGAAAGAGCCGGCTGATGGAGAACTTCAAGCAGACAACAAGGTGGCTGGTTCACGATGATCCGAATATTCGTGCTTTTTTGTGTGGCATCGACGCTCGGCGGTTGCGCATCACAGTCCTATCCCCTGCCCAAATGCGACGGCTATTCGCGCCGGCCGCTCAATCGCGCCATGTGGCAATGGGACAGCGATAGTCGGTCCACGCCGCAACCTCGTCGCTCTGCACCGACACAGTCCGGTGGCAAGCTACCCGCCTATGTCGAGGAAAAGCCGGATATCGTTCCCGCCGCCTTCGCGCATTTTGATGTCGGCCACTCCTATCGCCCATGCGGAGGGCAGCGGTGATGGTGACGACTGACAGTCTCAAGGATTATTTCGATAAGGCCCGGCGCTTCGATCAGGACCGCATGATCCAGATGGAACGTTCCGCTCGGATTGCCTGGTTCGTGGCCACCGGAGCTGGCAGTCTTGCGGCGATTTCGATCGTCGCAATCGCAGGTTTGACACCGCTGAAGACGGTCGAGCCTTTTGTCGTGAGGGTCGACAATTCCACCGGGATTGTCGATGTCGTTTCGGCACTCACGTCGACCGCTGGCACCTACGACGAAGCGGTGACTAAATATTTTGCCGCTCGCTATGTTCGTGCCCGCGAGGGTTATGTCTGGAGCGAGGCGGAGGAGAATTTTCGCACGGTCTCGCTGCTCTCAACCGTGCCTGAACAGACCCGCTTTGCCGCGATTTATCGCGGCGGCAATCCGGATTCCCCGCAAAATATCTACGGTCGCGGCGCCACATCGCGGATCAACATCGTTTCCATCTCGCTGATCAACGCCAATGTACTGTCTGTTCGCTATATGCGTACCATCACCCGCGGTGACGAGACCCATACGACCCATTGGGTGGCAACGCTTACCTTCTCCTATGTGAATGCTCCAATGTCCTCGACCGATCGGCTGATCAATCCGCTCGGTTTCGCCGTCAGCGACTATCGATCCGATCCGGAGGCCATCAATTGAAACATCTGAAACATCATTGTTTGATTGCGCTGCTCCTGACTACTAGCTGGCCATCGGCAGCTCTTGCGCTGGAAACGCCGCGCCGCGCGTCTCAGGACAGTCGGATCCGCTTCGTCGACTATCAGCCTTACAATATCACCAGGATCGTGGGCTCGCTGCGTTCTTCCGTCCAGGTGGAGTTTGCCGCCGAGGAGGAAATCGCCCATGTGGCGCTTGGTAACACGGTCGCCTGGGAAGTGGCGCCGGCCGGCAATATCCTCTTCCTGAAGGCGCGAGAGAACCAGCCGGTCACCAACATCTCAGTGGTCACGACACGTCGTGACGGTTCGACGCGCAGTTACCAGATGGAGTTGACGGTCCGAGACGGTCCCGTTGCCGCCGGCCAGGACACTTATTTCTATGTCAAATATCGCTATCCAGCCGACGATGCCGAACGCCGTCGTCAGGAGGCACTCGCGCGAACCCAGGCAGCACAAGCCGGACAAGCCGACACAGTGCTGGCTTTGCATGAGCAATATGGACCGCGCAATTGGCGTTATTCGGCGCAGGGATCAGGGACCTTGGAGCCGAACGCTGTTTATGACAACGGCAAGATCACGACCATCGTCTTCACCGGCAATCAGGAAATCCCGGCAATCTATATGGAAAACTCCGACGGCACCGAAAGCCTGGTACCTAAGTCGGTTTCCGGTGATCTCGTGCTCGTTCATGCGGTCAGTCGCAAATTCATTCTGCGGCGGGGAGGAGACGTGCTCTGCATCTTCAACGAAGCCTACGATCCGACGGGCATCGATCCCAACACCAATACGACATCGCCTTCGGTCGAGCGCGTCGTGAAAGCGCAGGCGGCAAGCGCTGCCACAGGAGGAGCCCATGGCGGATGAGGCGGAAGACCGGATCCCAGGTGAGCGCGCCGAGACGGATGTCAATGCGCGAACTGAGGGCCGTCCATTCCTGAAGCGCGGTGGCGTGGTCCTAGCGATGGTCGCTTTTGTTGGGTTTTCGCTGTGGTCGATGCGTGACCGGCAAAAGGCTGAGACGAAAGAGCCCGACCATGTCGTTATCCGCCAGACGGCTGACTTCGAGCCGGCGAAGGAAGAGGTAAAGCCGGCCGCACCCCTTCCTGAGGTGTTGCTACCGACGCCTGCGTCAAAGGAGCAGCTCACACCCGCTGAGGACACTTTGTTGGACTCCGCCCGCCGTGCGCCTGTCATGGCCTATAATGGACAGCAGTCCTCATCGCAACGCCACGACACGGCAGCCACCATGTCGCAAGACCCTGGTTCCAATTATCTCCCCGTTCCAGGCAGCCTCGGAGGCGCTCAATCTGAAACCGAGGACCAGCGTTTCAATAGGATGTTGACGCCGACCCATCTGGAAGGATCACGCGCCGGCACGCTCGGTAATCGCGACTTCATTGTGGCGATGGGAACTTCCATTCCGTGCGTGCTGGAGACGGCGCTCGCCTCCGATCAGCCGGGCTTCGCCAGCTGCGTCATCAATCGCGATGTGCTTTCCGACAACGGCCGCGTGGTTCTGATGGAAAAAGGAACCCAGATCGTCGGAGAATATCGAGGCGGCTTGAGCCGCGGCCAGAAGCGTCTGTTCGTGCTTTGGAATCGCGCAAAGACGCCAAAAGGTGTGATTATTACACTCGCCTCGCCCGCAACCGACGCACTCGGGCGGGCAGGCATAGATGGTTATGTCGACACGCATTGGTGGGAGCGCTTCGGCAGCGCCATCCTGCTCTCCATCGTTGGCGACGCGACGACCTATGTCGGCAACCGGCTACAGGATAGTGACGTTCAAGCGCAGAGTACGACGACGGCTGGCCAGCAGGCAGCAGCGATCGCCGTCGAGCAATCCATCAATATTGTGCCGACATTGACAAAGCATCAGGGCGAACTCGTCTCGATCTTTGTCGCCCGCGATCTCGATTTTTCCGATGTCTATAGCCTGCGTGTCACCGAACCCCGCAACAGGATCCTCGATCGGGCGGTATTGGGGGATTTCAGGGCCCGATCGACGCTCGTGACGAAGTAGGGCGGAAGATGGCGGAAGCTTCAGATGCTGGTGTCGTGCGTGAATTGCTTTTGCCACTATCTCGCTTCCTGAAGGATACGTCGCTCTATGAGATCGTCGTCAACCGCCCGGGTGAAGTCCTGACCGAGGGAACCGAGGGATGGCAGCGTCATGCACTGCCGGATCTTAGCTTCGAGAAGCTCATGCGTCTGGCCCGAGCCATTGCAAGCTATTCGAACCAGGCAATCGACGAAGCCCGGCCGGTCTTGTCCGCCTCTTTGCCAGATGAAGAGCGGATTCAAATCGTTGTTCCTCCGGCAACGACCAAGGGCACGGTCAGCATCACGATCAGAAAGCCGCCGTCGGTGACGCTGACGTTGGATGATCTCGAAAGAGGTGGATTATTTTCCGATGTCTCCTCGCCGAACCGTCCTGTCGAATCCTCCGATACAAGGTTGGACAAGATCCTTAAGGCAGGCAATTACGCGACGTTTCTGCGTGCGGCGGTTCTTGCGCGCAAGAACATTATCATCTCGGGCGCGACCGGATCGGGCAAGACCACCCTGTCGAAGGCATTGATCCGGCATATCCCGGAGCACGAGCGGATAATCTCGATTGAAGATACGCCGGAGCTGATCATCTCGCAGCCCAATCATGTCAGGCTTTTCTATTCGAAAGGAGGGCAGGGGCTGGCGAAAATCAGCGCGAAAGATCTGCTCGAATCGTGCCTCAGGATGCGACCCGATCGCATTCTTTTACAGGAGCTGCGTGACGGCTCGGCTTTCTACTACATCCGCAATGTCAATTCAGGACATCCTGGATCGATCACAACGGTGCATGCCGATTCTGCGGCGCTGGCATTTGAGCAACTGACGTTACTCGTAAAAGAGTCGGAAGGAGGTCGTGACCTTGAGCGCAGCGATATTCGTAGTTTGCTCCGGGTCGCGGTCGATATCATTGTCCAATGTAAGCGGATCGACGGGCGGTTTCGGGTGAGCGAGATTTATTTTGAGCGGTGATCGAGAGGAGAAATGATCAATTCCTGCATTTTGGTTTGTTTGCTTCAGCCGAGGTTCCTTGTAAACGGAAAACAGGTCTAGCCAGATTTATCCGGTGCTTCGTCTTCCTCGGCTTCGGGCAAACCGCTTCGTTCATCGATATGGAAGGTATTCGATCGGCGTTTACAAGGTCTGCTAGACATCACCGCTTTGGTAGAGGGCGCGTTTACGGAACCGAATACTTCTTGGCCGCTTCTTTCCTTTCCACCTTCGCCATCGTCAAATACTCCCCCTTCAGCCGCATATGGCACCAGCAGGCAAAGGCGGAGCTTGCGAAGGCCAGGCTTTCGCCAATCGCCAGTCGGTTGTTGGAGTTGCTTAGGAGCGTCAATGAGAAAAAGAACAGGCAGGCGATGTAGGCGTGCCATGCGGCGCGCGGAATAATGCCGGCCTTGCGGGCACGCCAGACGGCGCGGATGAACGTTGCGAGCATGAAGCCCATGATTGCCGCACCGAACAGGCCGTAGCGCACTAGGATTTCCAGATAGCCGTTGTGCAGCAGCGTGTACTGGACATGCGAGTAGCGCGTCTCGGCCCAGCGTTCGAGCCACCGGTTGCCCCAACCGAAGATCGGCGCCGAGGAAAAGACCTCCCAGCTGTTCGACCAGAGCTGCAGGCGTTCGTCCATCGACACCGGTGTATTGGTCGAGCTGATGGCGTTCGAGACCACGCCGCCCATCTCATGGCCATTGGCCACATTTTCGACCATGGAAAGGGCGGCCGACACAGTTGGGCCGGCCGTCTTGTCGAGATTGTGCCGGACGCCATAGATACCGGCGATCAACAGGGCTGCGACAGCGATGATAATGATGACGCCGCTCTTCAGGCGCAGGTAGGTCAGCGTAATGAGCGCAAGGACAGGCAGTGTGATGCCGAGTGCTAGCCAGACGCCTTTCGATTTGGCGCCGTAAATGGCGATGAAACAGAGCGCGAAGATGAAGGGCGACGCGATATAGGCGAAGCGGGCGATCCGGCGGTCGCTCGATTTGTTCGTTAGGTAATGCAACAGCCAGAATAGGGTGAAGATCACGATCATGCCGCAGGCGACGGCGCCGTGGATCTGGTTGTTCATAATCAGCGGGCGGATGGTTTCGCCGGCAAAGACCTCGCGCAGATGCTGAGTGGCGACCAGCATGATGAGGACCACCGCGAAATAGGCCGCGACGATCTTTTCCATCAGCTCTTCGTAGAGCAGGAAGGCGACGCCCATGATGGGGAAGAAGAAGGGGAAGGCATAGAGCCAATCCGAGGCGCCGATATCGTGCTGCGGCGTCAGCCAGAAGGTGATGAAGAAACGCGCCATTACATAGAAGGCCCAGCCCATGCAAAGCCAGCCGATCCAGTCGGTGCGCGGCCGTATGGGCGCCTTCATATAGTAGTAGAGGGCGATCAGAGACAGAAGCGCGGTGGCATAGCGATAGGCGTCGCTCTCAACGACGGTCGGCGAAGCGACAAGCAGCCAGAGAATGCCGCCTATGATGGCGAGCGGTTTCGTTATGTTGCTTCCTGCCTTCGTGACGCCGATCGGTTCGGCTGCAAGGTCAGTATGCAGTTTGTTGATGCGCGAGTCGTCCAATGTCGTCATCCGCCTTCATCCAGAATCGGTTCATCATCCGGCATTCCTCGCCCCGTGATGGGCCGTATGGTCGCAAATGGGCAGGAATACGGCAATTTTCCCACGCCGCTGTGTCAATGGTGTCGATTTCGCCAGATACTTGTTAATGGGCAACTCCGTCGCGCCGGACTACTTTCAGGACCGTCAGGAAAATAACCTTCAGGTCGAAGAAGAAAGAGCGGCGGCGCAGGTAATCTTCGTCTAGCGCCACCTTCTCGGGGATCGGCAGTTCGTCGCGGCCGTTGACCTGCGCCCAACCGGTCAAGCCCGGCAGCAAAGCATCTACGCCGCGCTCCGTGCGCAGGGCGATGAGGTCGTGCTGATTGAAAAGGGCAGGGCGCGGGCCGACGATGCTCATCTCGCCTTTCAGGATGCACCAAAGCTGCGGTAATTCGTCGAGGCTCGACTTGCGCAGGAAGGAGCCAATCGGCGTGAGATAGATATTCGGATCCTTCAGCAGATGGGTTGCGACTGCCGGTGTATCGGTGCGCATGCTGCGAAATTTCGGCATGCGGAAGATCTTATTTTTCCGGCCGACCCGATCCGACCAATAGAGGATCGGACCTGGCGAGGTCAGCCGCACTGCGAGTGCGACGATCAGGATCGGAATGAAAAAAACGATGGTCGCGGCTAGAGCGGCGAGAAAATCGAAAAGGCGCTTGGCGATCGTATAAAGCATCGTCTCTTGTCGTTGCATCGCCCTTTGTTCTAGGGGTGATGAAAGTCGTCATTGCTCCGTGCATCTCATATCGCGATTTCAAGCACAACCATCCCCGGCAAGATTCCCCGCCCTTGTTACGAGCGGACATCCCGTGCAAAGCATGTCTCAGCTAATCATAGTGTGGAAAGCGGAGGCAGTGCGCGGATGATCCTGGTAACGGGTGCGACGGGTTTTGTCGGTGAGGCTCTGTGCGCGGAGCTTTCCCACCGGCGGATGGATTATCGGCCGGTCAGCCGCCGCCCCCGCCCAGGCTTTGCTGTTATCGGGGCGATGGATCGCGATACGGATTGGACCGATGCGCTTGCCGGCGTCGATGTCGTCATGCATCTGGCGGCCCGCGTCCATGTCATGAACGAGAGCGCCGCCGATCCCTTGGCCGCGTTCCGAGCCGTCAATGTCGATGCGACCGTCAACCTGGCGCGACAAGCCGCGGGCGCGGGCGTGAGACGTTTCATCTTCCTGAGCTCGATCAAGGTCAATGGCGAAGGGACGTCCGCGGGAAGGCCCTTCAGTGCTTCGGACGCGCCGCATCCGGAAGATGCCTATGGCCGCTCGAAGCTGGAGGCGGAGGAGGCCTTACTCGCGATATCAGCGGAAACGGGCATGGAGGTCGTCATCATCCGGCCGCCGCTCGTCTATGGTCCCGGTGTAAAGGCGAATTTTGCAAGCCTGATGAGGTGGGCTGCGCGGCCATTTCCCTGGCCGTTTGGGGCGGTTCGAAACCGTAGGTCGCTCATTTATGTCGGCAATCTCGTCGATTTCATGCTGCTGTGCGTCAATCATTCCGCAGTCGGCAACCGCGTGTTCTTGATCAGCGATGGCGACGATCTTTCGATCGGCCAGCTGATCGCCAAACTATCCCTTGCCGCGGGGCGCAAGGCCTGGATGCTGCCGGTGCCATCGGCGCTGCTCGAGGGACTTGCCGCGCTGCTCGGGCGTCGAGCTGCCGCGCAGCGGTTGCTTGGTTCGCTTCAGGTCGATATCGGCGAGACGCGGTCGATCACCGGCTGGTCGCCGCCTTACTCGGTCGAAGAAGGATTGGCGGCAACGGTCGCCGGTGTGGGGAGGAAGGCACGCTGAGCAGGCCTTTTAGGCTTACAGGCTCCAGACCGCATGGCCCTCCAACAAAGGATTGGCTCGATCGAGTGCCGCCTTCACGTCGACGACGACACCGTTTTCGCTCAAAAGATCAAGGATAGTGGCTGCACCTTCCGCCAGATAGGATCTATGGGGAACGGCAAGCACGACGGCATCAAGCTTGCCGAAATCCTTCAGTTCCATCAGGCGAATGCCGTATTCCTCCTCGGCTTCCGCATGGCTCGCCATCGGATCGTGCACCAGCGGCTCCAGGCCGAACTGATGCAGTTCGCTTATAATGTCGGGAACGCGGCTGTTGCGCAGGTCAGGCACATTTTCCTTGAAGGTCAGACCGAAGATGCCGATGCGCGCGCCATTGATCGGCTTTTTCGCCGCAACCAGCATCTTGATGAGCTTCTGGGCAATGAAGGCGCCCATGCCGTCATTGATGCGGCGGCCGGAGAGGATGACTTCGGGGTGATAGCCGAGCTCTTCCGCCTTGGCAGTCAGATAATAGGGGTCGACGCCAATGCAGTGGCCGCCGACCAGGCCGGGGGTGAAGGGCAGGAAGTTCCATTTCGTCCGTGCCGCCTTTAAAACATCGGCCGTGCGGATATCCATTTTCTCGAAAATGATCGAAAGCTCGTTCATCAGTGCGATGTTGACGTCGCGCTGGGTATTTTCGATCACCTTGGCGGCCTCGGCCACCTTAATACTCGGGGCGCGATGAATGCCCGCCTCGACCACGGCACCATAGATGGCGGCGATCTTTTCCAAGGTTTCCGCATCATCGCCGGCGACGACCTTCACGATGCGCTCAAAGGTGTGTTCCTTGTCGCCAGGGTTAATTCGCTCCGGCGAATAGCCGACATGGAAATCCTCGCCCTGGCGCAGCCCGGAAACTTCCGCCAGCACCGGGCCGCAGACCTCCTCGGTAACGCCGGGATAGACGGTCGATTCATAGACGACGATCGAACCCTTCCGCAAAACCTTGCCGACCGTGTGTGAGGCCGAAATCATTGGCCGCAAATCGGGCTGGCGGTTTCGGTCGATCGGTGTCGGCACGGCGACGATGAAGATATCGCGATCCCT
Organism: Rhizobium sp. No.120; assembly: GCF_054558365.1. Classification (NCBI taxonomy): domain Bacteria; kingdom Pseudomonadati; phylum Pseudomonadota; class Alphaproteobacteria; order Hyphomicrobiales; family Rhizobiaceae; genus Rhizobium; species Rhizobium sp. No.120. The sequence goes on along the minus strand of NZ_BAAJNQ010000009.1, from coordinate 171,536 downwards.
GAGATCCTCGATATCGCCGCTGACGCGCAGCCCGCTCGACTGCAGCCGCTCGGCAGAAATCTCCTGGGTATCGTCCTCGCCAAGCTTCAAGGCGGCGACACGGGAGGCCTTGATGTCGAAGCCGACCACATCAGGGAATTTTTCGGCAAGCGCAATCGCGACGGGCAGGCCAACATAACCGAGGCCAATGACGGCAATTTTTTCGTTCAACACAACATACCTCGAACATTCAGCCTGAATTAGCCCGAATTCGAAGCCGATGTCAGTGCCTAATGTTTGCCTTCCCGATCATTTCAGCTGCAGTCGCATGAATGTGATGACCGGTCGGCCACTTTGAAACAAGTGTGAAACGGCGGCATTGCGGCATTTCGTGACGAGAGTTTCAGGTGGGTGATGGGACGTCTATCGAAACTTTCTGATTTCGAACCTATTTATTGGGAGTGAGACTTCATTTCTTTGAAAGCGTATTCGCAATGCGAAACAGCTATCTCAAACATCTGCGCACACAGCGCGAGCAGCTTGAAGCCAAGCTTGAGCTGCACATAGCCCGCTATTGTTTTGGCGAAGGCGAGGTGGACGACGGTACCGAGGCGGAGCTCCGTCAACGCATCGCGGAAATCTCCGACGAGATTGCCGCTCTCGAGGCCGAGCGCGCGGAGTAAGATTTGCGCGCGCCACCTCACTTTATGGTCATGCTAGGTCCTTGCTTTCCGAATCAGTCATGCGTGCATCGGCGCGAAACGCTTCCATACCAATCTTGTGTAGATGGCGGTATTGCGCAGTATCTGGCGGGATCCGGCTCGCCTCGATCAAGGCGCCGAGCAGGAACGCACGATCGGCCTTTCGCAAGCCAGCCTTGATGATCAATCCGCCGAAGATCATCTTTTCGCGCGTTTCGCGCTTGCGATCTTTCATCATGTCACGCTGCTGCCTGCGTTCGAGAAGCATAATCCGCTGATCTAGCCTCTTAAGTGGATGCGCCCGTTTTCCTTTTTTCGCCGTCGCGAAATCGCGCTGTGATTTCGGCGAGGACGTCATTGAGCTCGGCGTCGGAAATGTCCAGTTCCGCGAGACCTGCCCTCCGTGCCGCGCTAGCGAAGCGTTCATTGGCCTTGGCGACCATGTTCTTGCGCTTCTCCCTGAGCAGCTCGATCTGCGTGTCGATCTCGGAAGTCGTGGTTCTTGCACGCATACCTGTCCTTTCTTTCATCGGATCAATTCTGATGGCATCTTTTATACTGTATTAAATACGGTAGTCAAATCGGCTGATATAATATAGGAAAGTGGAAATCATCCTAGAAAATTGGCCTCTTCGAGGCTTTTTCGCCAGGTCTATCGATATCCATGCGGTACCGATGTGCTAGAAAAGGAAGAGTCAAATTTGGCTATTATGTTTTTGAGAGCGAAAATAATCAGCCGCGGAGCGGGGCAGAACATTATCTCGGCTGCCGCCTATCGTCATCGTACCAAGATGATGGATGAGCAGGTGGGGACTAAGTTCCGCTACTCCGCAAGGGCGGCCGAACTCATCCATGAGGAACTCGCTCTGCCCGAGGATACGCCAGCATGGTTGCGAATTTTAATCGACGGGCGATCGGTTGCCGGCGCCAGCGAAGCGCTCTGGAATGCGGTCGATGGTTTCGAGACCCGGCGTGATGCACAGTTGGCCCGCGAGATCATCCTTGCGCTCCCAAACGAGCTCAGCAGGACGGAGAATATCGCCCTCGTGCGCGACTTCGTTCGCAAGAACCTGGTGTCGCGCGGAATGGTGGCAGACTGGGTCTATCACGACAAGAAGGGCAATCCGCACGTCCACGTTATGACTACGCTGCGTCCGCTGACCGCGGAAGGATTTGGACCGAAGCACGTCGCTGTCGTCGACGACAGGGGCGAGCCGCTGCGCCTCAAAACCCTCTATAGGCCGAAAGGAGCATTTGTTTACCGTCCGTGGGCAGGCAATAAAGCAACGATGGAGGAGTGGAAGCTTGCCTGGGCTCAAACGGTAACGCACCATCTGGCACTTGCCGGTCACGATATCCGCATAGACGGCCGCTCCTATGAGGAGCAGGGGTTGCGGGGAATGGGGCAGCGCCATGTCGGTCCTGCACGCACGGCGCTTCTACGTAATGGTGCCGATGTCCATTTCGCCCCTGCGGCATTGGCACAGCGTTACAAGACGGCGGATCGCCTCGCTGCCGACCCCGGTCTACTGCTTAGGCAACTCAGCAACGAGCGCTCGACCTTCGATGAAGCCGAGATCGCCCGTGCCCTGCATCGCCATGTCGATGATCCAATCGTCTTTGCCAACATCCGAGCAAAACTGATGGCATCGGATGATTTGGTAATGCTGCGGCCGCAGCAGGTGAGTGCGGAAACTGGTGGGGTCGAGCTGCCGGCAGTCTTCACGACGCGCACGACGATGAGAACCGAATTTCACATGGCGCGGTCGGCATTCAATCTCTCGAACATCGGTGGTTTCGCGGTATCGTCATCTCAAGTTGATGCTGCCATAGGTGAGATTGAGGTAGCATCAGACAAGACCATTCGCCTCGACGCTGAGCAGGTCGCTGCGGTTCGGCATATCACCGCCGATAGCGGCATTGCAGCAGTCGTCGGTATCGCGGGCGCTGGCAAATCGACATTGCTGAGTGTGGCACGTGCCGCCTGGGAGCGAGATGGCAGGCGCGTCCTCGGAGCAGCGCTTGCCGGTAAGGCGGTAGAGGCATTGAATGGCAGCTCCGGAATCCGTTCGCGTACGATTGCCGCTTGGGAGCTTGCCTGGAAAAACGACTATGACCTGCTGCAGAAGGGCGACGTGCTGGTTCTAGACGAAGCTGGCATGGTATCGTCGCAACAGATGGCGCGTCTTCTCAAACGCGTCGAGGATGCCGGCGCGAAAGCAGTTCTTGTCGGCGACGCGATGCAACTTCAACCGATCCAGGCGGGGGCTGCCTTCCGTGCCATCGTCGAGCGCATCGGCTTTGCCGAATTGGTCGGCGTTCGCCGCCAGAGACACGAATGGGCGCGAGGGGCGTCCCGTCTGTTTGCCCGTGGAAATGTCGAGGAAGCCTTGAGTGCCTATAGCGCTCATGGCCATCTCCTTGAAAGTGACACGCGCAATGATGCGGTTCAACGCATCGTCTCCGATTGGGCCAGCGCCCGCCTTGATGTCATTGCCAAGGCGGAGGCCGAAGGTCGTAAGTTGCGTGGCGACGAGTTGATGGTTCTCGCCCACACCAACAGCGATGTGAGACGCCTCAACGACGCGATCCGTGCGGTCATGTCGCAACAGAATGCGCTTGGGGAGGGTAGGTCGTTTCGTACAGAGCGCGGCATGCGTGAGTTTAGCGAGGGAGACCGGATCATCTTCCTGGAAAATGCGCGGTTCGTCGAACCCAAAGCCCCTCACTTCACTGTTCAGCATGTCAAGAACGGCATGTTTGGAACGGTCATATCGACAGCGGGTCGAGGCGGGGTACCATTCCTTTTCGTTCGGTTGGACAGTGGTCGGGATGTCATGTTCTCCGAAGACACTTATCGCAATGTCGACCATGGCTACGCCGCAACGATTCACAAGACCCAAGGATCGACCTTCGACCGCACTTTCGTGCTGGCGTCCGGCATGATGGACCGACATCTGACATATGTTGCCATGACGCGTCATCGCGAGCGTGTCGATCTTTATGCGGCAAGGGAAGATTTTCAGCCAAAGGTCGAATGGAGCAAGTCGGCGCGCGTCGAACATGCCGCTGGAATCACCGGCGAGCTTGTTGAAACTGGGCTTGCGAAGTTCCGCAAGCGGGACGACGCCGGTCCTTCTCCTTATGTTGACGTCAGAACGAATGATGGAACCACGCATCGCCTTTGGGGCGTTAATCTGCCGAAGGCGCTTGAGACGGCCGGCGTCGGGGTCGGGGATATAGTGACCATGCGCAAGGAGGGGACTGAAAAAGTTACCGTTAAAATGCCCGTTGTTGATGAGGAAACGGGGGCGAGGCATTTCGAGAATCGCATTGTCGACCGCAATATTTGGACCGCATATTCAATTGATAAGGCCGAGGCTCGGATGGATCAACTTGCCGCCGAACATCGCCCTCCGACGCTCTTTGCGCAACTGATTGAACGGCTGTCGCGCCCCGGCGAAAAGACGACGACGCTCGATTTCGAAAACGAGGCGTCTTATCGATCCGTGGCTTTCGATTTCGCACGGCGGCGCGGCATCGACACTATCGCGGAGTATGGTTACGCCGTCGAGGCACACGTGGAACGCCTATCCAATTGGTTCACCGTACAACGTGATCATGTGGCGCGGCTCTGGCAACGGGCGAACGTGCCGTTCGGGGTCGCAGTCGAACCTTCAGGGCGCAATGCTGCTATTCACGCAACCCACGACAAAGACGCCTTGCCCGTTCCGAGGGCGGATGCTTCCGATCTATTACCCGCAGTGAACTCCCTTACCCGATCGTTTGCAGAAGAGGCGCGTCTCGCCCAACTCGCATCTCCTGCGATGTTGCCAGCGGTCACGAAATTCAAGGAAAGCCTCGATGAGGAGGCGCGGATACGTGTGATCGAGGCTGAGCACTACAAGCAGGTAAGAGCTATACTCGTAGCGACTGCGTCCGTGATCTGGCGCGACCCCGCAGCCGCCGTGGCGATGATCGAAGATCTGGTGCTGAAGCAGATCGACCCTGAGCGTATTGCACGTGCTGTTGCCACAGAGCCAACGGCCTATGGCCCTTTGCGCGGCAGCGGCAGAACGATGGATATACTGCTCGCTGGTGGCCGGGAGCGCAGGAAAGCACTGCAGGCGGTTAACGCGGTTGGTGCCGACATTCACTCTCTTGGTCGATATTATTTAAGCGCTTTTGAGACCGAAAAATCGGTGGTCATGATAGAGCGGGAACGGATGGCAATAGCCATTCCAGGGTTGACGAAAATTGCCCAGAACGCGCTACGGCACATCACGTCCGAGACGGAGAAGGACCCGCGCGAGCTGGCGCGATTGGTCCGGTCTTTGTCACCAGATGTCCGACACGAATTTTCTGTAGTCAGTAAGGCACTCGATGCTCGCTTCGGACCGGGCGTAATTTTGCGCAACGAGACCGATGTTGCCAAGATGGTCTCAAGGTCTCAGCAACCGGTCTTCAAATCCATCCTTGGCCAATTGCGCACAGTCCAGCGCGCCGTTGCTATAGATAGGACAGAAGAGATTATCGCTGAGCGCCAAAGTCGATCGATCAACCGTGCCCGTGGTATTGATCGCTGAGAAAACCCAAAGATTTAATAAGAAAATCAATGACTTACACAGATCTGTCCTCGATCAAAATCAATGTGGACAATTCAACCACCGATTAAGCGCGACGTTTACGACTTCAATTCGCCAGCGATCGAAAGAAACCGTTTTCCTAAGCGCTTAGGTTTTGATATAAAGTGAACATAGATGCCAACGGTGTTGAATTTCGCAGGGCTGCGAGCGGTCATTTATCCTAACGATCATCGACCTGCCCATGAACACGTCATTGGCAACGGCTGCTCTGCGGTTTTTCATTATGAACTGCCCTGATGGGCCGCCAGAGCTGAGAGAGAACAGAGGGTTCGGAAAACCTGAACTCGGTAGGATCGCAAGGAGCTTGAACGATTCGCGAAAAAGTATCTGCGAAGCATGGAGACGCATCCATGGAGATTTCTGATCTTGAGTTAGACATGGCCAACATGAGCGGAATGAAGTCGCAGATGGGGCCATATGCCACGTCGGCCCGCTACGACGCAGAGCATGACGCCATCGTTGTGGTGCTCAACAACGGATCATTCCTGGGTTTCCCCGTCGAGAAACTGCAGGGGCTCCAAGGTGCTAACGCTTCGGAATTGAACAACGTCGTTGTCGAGGCCAATGGCCTTGGGCTTCACTGGCCGGATATTGATGCCGATCTCTATGTGCCAGCTCTGATGGACGGAGTTTTGGGTTCCAGAAAATGGATGGCAGCGCAATTGGGTTCGACTGGTGGGAAAGCAAAGTCCGGTGCGAAAGCTAGTTCATCGAGACTCAATGGCCTAAAGGGCGGTCGCCCTAAGAAGAGTGCAGCCGCGTAGTCGCTCCTCCAGCCCGCCTGAAAAGGAGGCCTGGTAGGCAGGTATTTCGTTGGTGGCAGTTGTTACCTAATTCCGCAAACGTCTCGACATCGGAGGTCATTCGGCGCGATAAGGTCGAAGACGATCAAAGCGAGCGAGAAAGCGATGAAGCCGAGCCTGCCCACCCTTCTGAGCATCAATGGCGGCTATGTCGATACCGCCGGCTTCCTTGCCCTGCATGGCCTGTTCACGGCGCATGTAACGGGAAATTTTGTCACGCTTGGCGCTTCCCTGGCGCTCGGAACCTCGGGCGCTCTCGCCAAGCTTCTGGCGTTGCCGGTTTTCTGCGTCGTTGTCATTCTCGCCCGCCTCATTGGTGGTGATCTCTCGCGGCGCAACCTGCCGACGCTGCAGATCATCCTCTCACTGAAATTGCTGCTATTAGCGTTTGCGGCGATCCTGGCCTTACGCTTTGGCCCATTTGGCGATGGAGACGGCTGGCAGCCGCTTCTGACAGGCATGACGCTTGTCGCGGCCATGGCCATTCAGACGACGGCTCATCGCATTCACCTCGGCTCGACACCACCGACAACCATGATGACGGGCACGACGACGCAGATCATGATCGACATCGCCGATCTGCTCCATAGTGCCAAGCCGGAAGAAAAGGCGGCGATGAAGGCGCGGCTTCGCCGCATGGGAGCGGCCGTCGGCGGCTTTGCCTTCGGTTGTGCGCTGGCGGCGGCGCTTTTCCTGTTGGTCGGCATGGCCTGTTTTCTGCTGCCGCCGGTTCTGGCGTTTGCCGGAATTCTCATGCATAGCGGCAAGGCGGAGGTGAAGCCGGCTTAGCTTTCGGCCCCGGCTTGTTCTTGATACTACCAATCTTGCTCCTTTCTTGCGCCTTGCAAGTCGGCTACAGCTCTCTAAGTGTACGCCTCGGATCGAACTGGTCCGTCGCGCTTGGGGCGGCAAATCCTCGTGAGTCAAGAAGGGGTGGTCATGGCAGGAGAAACGGTGCTTGTGGTCGGCGGAGCCGGTTATATCGGTTCGCACACGTGTCTGGATCTGGCGAATAAGGGGTTCAAGCCCGTCGTCTACGACAATTTCTCCAATGGTCATCGCGAGTTCGTCAAATGGGGGCCGGCCGAGGAAGGCGATATCCGCGATCGGGCGCGCCTCGACGAGGTGCTGGCCAAGCACAAGCCTGCCGCTATCCTGCATTTCGCCGCGCTGATCGAGGTCGGCGAGTCGGTCAAGGATCCCGTCGCCTTCTACGAAAACAACGTCATCGGCACGCTGACGCTGCTGTCCGCGGCCCAGGCGGCTGGCGTGAAGGCTTTTGTCTTTTCTTCGACCTGCGCGACCTACGGCCTGCCGCAGAGCGTGCCGCTGGACGAGGGCCACCAGCAGGTGCCGATCAATCCCTATGGCCGCACAAAATATATCGTCGAGCAGGCGCTCGCCGATTATGACCAGTACAAGGGGCTGCGCTCCGTCATCCTGCGCTACTTCAACGCTGCCGGCGCCGATTTCGAGGGGCGCATCGGCGAATGGCATACGCCGGAAACCCATGCGATCCCGCTCGCCATCGATGCCGCCCTCGGCCGCCGCCAGGGCTTCAAGGTCTTCGGCAGCGATTATGACACGCGCGACGGCACCTGCGTGCGCGATTACATCCATGTGCTCGATCTCGCCGACGCGCATGTGCGCGCCGTGGAATATCTGCTTGATGGTGGCGATTCCGTCGCGCTCAACCTCGGTACCGGCACCGGTACGACGGTAAAGGAATTGCTGGGAACGATCGAGACCGTGTCGAACCGGCCGTTTCCGGTCGAGTATGTCGGCCGCCGCGAGGGCGATTCGACGACGCTTGTCGCCAATAACGACAAGGCCCGCGATGTCCTCGGCTGGTCGCCAAAATATGATCTGACGGAAATCATCCAATCCGCCTGGAATTGGCATGCCAAATCCAACCAGCACTAAACGGCGTTCTGTCGCTGGTGTTGAGGGCAAACGCCCGAACGTCCTGCTGATTTCAGCCGACCAGTGGCGGGGAGATTGCCTCTCCGCCGTCGGGCATGAATGTGTTAGGACGCCGAATGTCGATGCGCTCGCGCGGGAAGGCGTGCTCTTCCGGCGGCATTATGCCGGAACAGCGCCCTGTTCGCCGGCGCGCGCGACGCTCTATACCGGTCTTTACCAGATGAACCATCGTGTTTGCCGCAATGGTTCGCCGCTGGATGGCCGTTTCGACAATGTCGCGCTCGCGGCGCGGCGGGCCGGCTATGACCCGACACTGTTCGGCTATACCGATACGGCGCCCGATCCGCGCAGCCGCGATCCCCACGATCCGCATCTGACGACCTATGAGGGCGTACTGCCCGGCTTCACGCCGCGGCAGCTTTTGCCCGAGCACGAGAAACAATGGCTTTCCTGGCTGCGGTCGCGCGGTCATGCCGATGCCGTCAGCCGGGATATCCATATTCCCGTCGGCGCCGAACCCGGCGAGATTTCCAGCAACGCACCCGCCTATTCCAAGGAGGAGACGCAGACGGCCTTTCTGGCGGGCGAATTCATCCGCTGGCTCGGCGAACAGGATCAGCCCTGGTTCGCGCATGTTTCCTTCCTAAGGCCGCATCCGCCTTTCTCGGTGCCGGAGCCCTATAACCGTATGTTTTCGGCCGCCGACGGCCCGGCCTTTGCGCGCGCCGCCGATCGCGAGACGGAAATGGCAGCGCATCCGCTGCTCGCCTTTGGCCTACCGCTGATCGGCAAGAGCGGCTTCATCTATGGCGGCAAAGGCTCCATCAGCGACTGGACGTCACAAGACTTTGCGGCGATCCGCGCGATCTATTACGGCATGATTGCCGAAGTCGACGCGCAACTTGGCCGGATCTGGCAGGCATTGAAAGATGCAGGCGCCTGGGACGATACGGTCATCGTCTTCACCTCTGACCATGCGGAGATGATGGGCGACCACTGGATGCTCGGCAAGGGTGGCTTCTTCGACGGCAGTTATCATGTGCCGCTCGTCATTCGCGATCCCGGCCAGCTCGCCACGCACGGTCGGCAGGTGGAGCATTTCACCAGTGCTGCGGATATTTTCCCGAGCCTGTGCGACCGGCTTGGCATCGCCCCGGCAAATCATGTCGATGGCGAAAGCCTGCTGCCGTTCCTTTCCGGTTCCGAGCCGGAAAACTGGCGCGACGCGGCTTTCTGGGAGTTCGATTTCCGCGATATTGCCGAGGGTGTCCCCGAGCAGCATTTCGGCTTGCGGTCCAATGCCTGCAATCTGGCAGTCGTTCGCGACGAGCGCTTCAAATACGTCCATTGCGCCGGGCTGCCGCCGCTGCTCTTCGATTTGGCGAAGGATCCGGCCGAGCTGTCCAATGTCGCCGAAGACGGCGCCTATATGGCGATCAGGCTCGCCTATGCCGAAAAGCTGCTCTGCCTACGGGCGGAGCATCTCGACCAGACGCTCGCCTATACGGAACTGACGGAAAAAGGGCCGGTCTCGCTCCGGCCCTGAATCACATTTTAGCCAAGTGCACCGAGATAATTCATCTTGCCCACTGGCAGGCCGCGGCTGCGCAGGATGTCGTGCGCCGTGGTGACGTGGAAGAAGAAGTTCGGCAGCGCGAATTTCGCCAGATAATCCTCACCCTTGAAGGTAATCTTGTTGCCTCCCGGCGTGATCGTCACGTCTCTCGTCTCGCTGCCTTCCATCGTAGCCGGGGTGATCGTCGCCAGGAAATCCACCGTTTTCTTCAGGCGTTCGCGCAGGTCCGCGACGGTGACTTCATTGTCTTCGAAGCGCGGCGCATCAATGCCGGCAAGGCGGGAGATGGTGAGCTTCGCCGTATCGGAGGCGCGCTGGTACTGACCGGAGAGCGGCAGCATGTCGTCGATCAGGCGCGCGGAAACGAGTTCCTCCGCCGCAATGCCTTTCTCCGTGGCATAGGCTTCGATCTTGTCGAGATAGACTGAGAGGTTTTGCAGGCCGCGTTGAAAGATGGGGACCGAGAAACTGTACATCGAGGGCATGCGTGTTCTCCATTGCGGGCCGCGGCGCGGCTGGTTGGTTGACCGACATTCTATTCCGTTTCCATGTCGATGGAATAACCGTTCCACGGTGTCGGCGCCCGTATGTAGGGTTTGGCCACCTGATCTTGCACCAGCGGAGACAAGAAAACTCGTCGTCGTTCGCTCCTGTTTCGGTGGCCAGAATTTGCTGTTGACCTTTGCCCTGAAAAATGGAATGAATATTCCGGATAGAGAATTTTACGGTTTGTTTGTTCCGTTTTCGATATGGCTGCCATGGGAGTGGCGGCCGATTGAATAAAGGCCCCGCGGTCGAAACCGGGGGCTCCGGCATTCAGGAGGGGTGTGGCCGGACACCGTATCTGGGAGGAAAACATGAAGAAATTTATCCTTGGTTCTGCGATGGCGCTCATGCTGTCGACCGCTGCCCATGCCGAAACCATCGGCGTCTCCATGGCGCTCTTCGACGACAACTTCCTGACCGTCCTGCGCAACGGCATGCAGGATTATGCAAAGGACAAGGGCGTCACCCTGCAGGTCGAAGACGCGCAGAACGATATCGCCAAGCAGCAGAGCCAGATCCAGAACTTCATCGCCAGTAAGGTCGACGCCATCATCGTGAACCCGGTCGATACCGACGCGACGGCTGCAATTTCCAAGCTAGCCGCCGATGCCAAGATCCCGCTCGTTTACGTCAACCGCGAACCGGCAAACGTCGACAGCCTGCCGGATAAGCAGGCTTTCGTCGCCTCGAACGAGCAGGAATCAGGCACGCTGGAAGCCAAGGAAGTCTGCAGGTTGCTGGGTGGCAAGGGCAAGGCCGTCATCATGATGGGCGAGCTTTCCAACCAGGCTGCCCGCATGCGCACCAAGGACGTCCATGATGTTGTGGCGACCGATGAGTGCAAGGGCATTAAGATCGTTCAGGAGCAGACCGCCAACTGGCAGCGCACCCAGGGTGCCGACCTGATGACCAACTGGCTTTCCAGCGGCATCGAATTCGATGCCGTCATCTCCAACAACGATGAAATGGCGATCGGCGCCATCCAGGCACTGAAGGCTTCCGGCAAGTCGCTGGACAAGATCGTCGTGGCTGGTGTCGATGCGACGCAGGACGCGCTTGCCGCCATGCAGGCTGGCGACCTCAAGGTCACCGTGTTCCAGGATGCCGCCGGCCAGGGCAAGGGTGCGGTCGATGCCGCACTGAAGCTCGCCAAGGGCGATAAGATCGAGAAGAAGGTCTACATCCCCTTCCAGCTCGTCACGCCGACCAACGTCAAGGACTTCGTCAAGAAGAACTGAGGACGAAAACGATCGACGGATGCGGGCTCAAAAGCCCGCATCCTTTGAAATACGATCTGCCCGGGAGGGAAAAAATGGTTGTGAGCCCATCCACCATGGCGGCGGTGCGCGCCAGCGGCGTTGTTCCCAACGCTACCTACCTGTTGAGCGCTGAAGGCATTCGCAAAGAGTTTCCCGGCGTGCTCGCTCTTGATGACGTTTCCTTCCGCCTGAAGCGCGGGACGGTGCACGCGCTGATGGGCGAAAACGGTGCGGGCAAATCGACCCTGATGAAGATCCTCGCGGGCATCTATATCCCCGACCAGGGAGAAGTGCGGCTCAAGGGCGTCGAGATCCGGCTGAAATCGCCCCTCGACGCGCTGGAAAACGGCATTGCCATGATCCATCAGGAACTAAACCTGATGCCTTTCATGACGGTTGCCGAGAATATCTGGATCCGGCGTGAGCCGAAGAACCGCTTCGGTCTCGTCGACCATGCCGAGATGAGCCGCAAGACCGAGGAGCTCTTCCAGCGCCTCAACATTTCCATCGATCCCGAAATCCAGGTGCGCGAGCTTTCTGTCGCCAGCCGTCAGATGGTCGAGATTGCCAAGGCGGTTTCCTATAATTCCGACGTGCTGATCATGGACGAGCCGACCTCGGCGCTCACCGAACGCGAGGTTGCGCACCTCTTCCAGATCATCCGCGACCTGCGCGCCCAAGGCATCGGCATCGTCTATATCACCCATAAGATGAATGAGCTGTTCGAGATCGCCGACGAGTTTTCGGTGTTTCGTGATGGCAAATATATTGGCACGCATGCCTCTACCGACGTGACCCGAGACGATATCATCCGCATGATGGTCGGTCGCGAGATCACGCAGATGTTCCCGAAGGAAGAGGTGCCAATCGGCGACACCGTTTTGTCGGTCAAGGATTTGAGCCTCGACGGCATCTTCTCCAATGTGTCCTTCGATGTCAGGGCCGGCGAGATCCTTGGCGTGGCCGGGCTTGTCGGATCGGGCCGGTCCAATGTCGCGGAGACCATCTTCGGCGTGACGCCTGCATCCTCGGGCACGATCCAGCTCTTCGGCAAGACAGCTGAGATTTCCTCGCCGGCCGAGGCTATCCGTCACCGCATGGCCTTTCTGACCGAGGATCGCAAGGATACGGGCTGTCTTCTCATCCTTAGCGTACTTGAAAACATGCAGGTCGCTGTCTTGCACGACAAGTTCGTGCGCGGCGGCTTCGTGCAAGAGGGCGCGATCGAAGAGGCCTGCGAGGAGATGGCACGCAAGCTGCGCGTCAAGACGCCGAACCTCGACGAACGCATCGAAAATCTGTCCGGCGGCAATCAGCAGAAGGCGCTGATCGGCCGGTGGATGCTCACCAATCCCCGCATTCTGATCCTGGACGAGCCGACGCGCGGCATCGATGTCGGCGCCAAGGCCGAGATCCATCGTCTCGTTACCGAAATGGCGCGCAACGGCGTCGCCGTCATCATGATCTCCTCGGAAATGCCTGAGGTGCTCGGCATGAGCGACCGCATCATGGTCATGCATGAAGGACGGGTCACCGGATTCCTGGATCGCGCGGAAGCAACTCAAGTGAAGGTGATGGAGCTGGCCGCGCAGTGACGCCGCCATTCATCGCAAGGGAGGACTGAACCATGGTTAGCAAAGTTGCAGAGGCGGCCGCCCCGGCAGTCACACGGCCAAAAAGGCGCCGCGTGCCGCCCGAACTCGGCATCTTCCTGGTGCTGATCGGCATTGCGCTTCTTTGTGAAATCCTCGGCTGGATCTTCGTCGGCCAAAGCTTTCTGATGAACCTGCAGCGCCTGAAGATCATGATCCTGCAGGTGTCTGTTATCGGCATTATCTCGGTCGGCGTGACGCAGGTCATCATCACAGGCGGTATCGACCTCTCGTCCGGTTCCGTCGTCGGGCTGACGGCCATGGTTGCAGCGAGCTTTGCCCAGTCGTCGACATGGGCAAGGGCCGTCTATCCCGCACTGACCGACATGCCCTTCTTCGTGCCGATCGGCATCGGCCTGCTGATCGGCCTCCTTGCCGGTTTCATCAACGGCCAGCTGATCACCAAGACGAAGATCCCGCCCTTCATCGCGACGCTTGGCATGATGGTTTCGGCCCGTGGCCTGTCGAAGCTCTACACCAAGGGGCAGCCGATCTCGGGCCTGACCGACCAGTTCAATTTCATCGGTTCCGGCATCTGGCCCGTCATCGTCTTCCTGATCATCGCGGTCGCCTTCCACATCGTGCTGCGCTACACGCGCTACGGCAAGTTTACCTATGCGATCGGCGCCAATGTGCAGGCGGCGCGCGTTTCGGGCATCAATGTCGAGGCGCATCTCGTCAAGGTCTATGCGATTGCAGGGCTCCTGGCCGGTCTTGCCGGGATCATCACGGCTGCCCGCGTGCAGACGGCGCAAGCCGGCATGGGTGTCAACTATGAGCTGGACGCGATCGCAGCGGCCGTCATCGGTGGCACGTCGCTGACGGGCGGCGTCGGCCGCATTGCCGGCACGGTGATCGGCACCGTCATTCTCGGGGTCATGATCTCCGGCTTCACCTTCCTCAATGTCGATGCCTATTACCAGGAAATCGCCAAGGGTTTTATCATCGTCGCGGCCGTTGCCATCGACGTCTACCGCCAGAAGAAGCGGGCCAAGCGCTGAAATGCCCGACACATCATCAGCGTTGTAAAGCATGTCTTCAAGGCGGGGTTTTTGCCCCGCCTTTTTCCATTCGAATATGCACTTCCATGCAAATGCAAATTTTTTTCATTTGGGTATGGCGAATCCTGTCAGCTTTTCTATTCTGGCCGCTTTCCATTCGCTCGCTCGAGCGCTTCATCCGGGATAGACAATGCAAGCCGTATTCGATGGTCATAATGACGTTCTTCTGAGGCTCTGGCATCACGCGCGCGATGGCGCCGATCCGGTTGCCGAATTCAAGGACGGGACGTCGAGCGGCCATATCGATGCTCCGCGTGCGCGTGCGGGCGCCCTGGCCGGCGGTCTTTGCGCCATTTACATCCCGTCGGGCGATCTCGTCTTTGCCGATCCGGATAGCAACGGCCACTATGCCACGCCTTTGGCGGCTCCGCTGGAGCGTTCGCCGTCCCTCGATATTGCTCTCGAAATGGCGTCGATCGCGCTGCGGCTCGACCGCGCCGGCGCCTGGAAGCTATGCCGTTCCACCGCAGAGATCCGCGATTGCATGGAGAAAAGAATTTTCGCGGCGGTCATGCATATGGAAGGCTGCGAGGCAATCGACGCCGATCTCGTCGCACTCGAAACCTTCTATGCCGCCGGCCTGCGTTCGCTCGGTCCGGTCTGGAGCCGCAACAACGTCTTTGCCCATGGCGTGCCCTTCGCCTATCCGAGCTCTCCGGATACCGGACCCGGGCTGACAGACGCCGGTTTTGCGCTGGTGCGCGCTTGTAACCAACTCGGCATCCTCGTCGATCTCGCCCACATCACCGAAAAGGGCTTCTGGGATGTGGCGAAGACCTCGGACCAACCGCTGGTCGCAAGCCATTCCAATGCGCATGCGCTGACGCCGGTCGCGCGCAACCTCACCGACAAGCAGCTTGACGCCATCAAGGAAAGCCGCGGCATCGTTGGCCTCAACTATGCGACGGCCATGCTGCGCGACGATGCGCGCTCGGATGCCGATACGCCGCTCGAGGTGATGGTTCGGCATGTCGATCATCTCGTCGGCCGCTTGGGTATCGACTGCGTTGGCCTCGGATCGGATTTCGACGGTGCTACGATTCCGGCCGAGATCGGCGATGCCGCAGGCAACCAAAAGCTGATTGAAGCCCTTCGAAACGCTGGTTATGGTGAGGCCGATCTTGCAAAGTTGTGCAGGGAGAACTGGCTTCGCGTCCTGGCGTCCGCCTGGAAGGAAGGCAGCCGGTAAAGTGCGTGCCGATATTGCGTAAAGTTTGTTAAGAGGGGAATGAAAACAATGATGATGACCAAGATGAACCGCGGTTTGCGCGCACTGTCTGCCAGTGTGGCTCTCTCGCTTCTGCTGATGGCGGCGCCGAACGCATATGCTGCGACGCCCAAGGACACGCTGGTCGAAGGTTTTGCCTTCGACGACATTCTGAGCATGGACCCGGCGGAAGCTTACGAACTGTCGGCCGCCGAAATCACCGGCAATACCTACAGCCTGCTCGTCCGTCTCGACATCAACGATACGTCGAAGATCAAGGGTGACCTCGCCGAGAGCTGGTCGGTTTCCGACGATCACCTCACCTATACGTTCAAGCTGAAGCCCGGCCTGAAGTTTGCGTCCGGCAATCCGATCACCGCCGAAGACGTCGCATGGTCCTTCGAGCGCGTCGTCAAGCTCAACAAGAGCCCGGCCTTCATTCTTACCCAGTTCGGCCTGACCGGCGACAATGTGACGGAGAAGGCCAAGGCTACCGACGCGAACACGTTTACCTTCACCGTCGACAAGCCCTATGCGCCCAGCTTCGTGCTGAACTGCCTGACGGCAACCGTTGCCGAAGTGGTCGACAAGAAACTGGTCTTGCAGCATGTGAAGCCGGCGACACCGACCGCAGACTATAAATATGACAACGATTTCGGCAACAGCTGGCTGAAGACCGGCTTTGCCGGTTCCGGCCCGTTCAAGCTGCGCGAATGGCGCGCCAACGAGGCGGTCGTACTCGAGCGCAACGACAACTACTACGGCGAAAAGACGAAGTTGAACCGCGTCATCTATCGCTTCATGAAGGAAAGCTCGGCACAGCGCCTGGCGCTGGAGAACGGCGATATCGATATCGCCCGCAACCTATCTCCGACCGACCTCGAGGCTGTCGAGAAGAACGCGCAGCTCGCTTCGACCAGTGCGCCGAAGGGCACCATCTACTACATGAGCCTCAACCAGAAGAACGCTAATCTGGCCAAGCCGGAAGTGCAGCAGGCGTTCAAATATCTGGTTGATTATGACGCCATCGGCAAGACGCTGATCAAGGGTATCGGCGAGATCCACCAGACCTTCGAGCCCAAGGGCATGCTCGGCTCGTTGGATGAGAATCCGTTCAAGCTCGACGTCGCCAAGGCCAAGGAATTGCTGGCCAAGGCCGGCCTGCCCAATGGCTTCTCGATCACCATGGACGTGCGCAGCATCGAGCCGGATACGGGTATTGCAACCGCGATCCAGCAGTCGCTCGGCCAGGCCGGCATCAAGGTGGAAATCATCCCCGGCGACGGCAAGCAGAAGCTGACCAAGTATCGTGCCCGCAATCACGATATCTACTTCGGCAACTGGGGCCCGGACTATTGGGACCCCCATTCCAACGCCGATACCTTCACCACCAACGACGACAATTCCGATACCAGCAGCAACAAGACGCTCGTGTGGCGCAACACCTGGACCGCTCCAGAACTGGAGAAGCTGGCGAAGGCCGCTCTCTTCGAAGGCGACGCGGCCAAGCGCGGCGCCATGTATCAGGACATCCAGAAGAAATTCCTGGAAGCAAGCCCCTTCATTATCCTCTATCAGCAGACGGAAGTCGCCGGCTATCGTAAGGACGTGAAGGACTTCAAGCTTGGTCCGAGCTTCGACAACAACTTCGTCTGGCCGATCTCCAAGTAATGATCCGGCAGGACTAGATCTTTGAGCACTGTCGAACGAAAAATGCAGGTGCGGCCCAAAAAGGGCCGTACCGCTCCCTTTTTCATGGGCCTGCTGCGATTTCTCGTCGTGGCCGTCACCACCTATCTCGGCCTTCTGGCCGTCACCTTCTTCATCGGGCGCGTCATACCGATCGATCCGGCGCTGGCGATCGCCGGCGATCACGCGCCTCAGCAGATACTCGAGCGCCTGCGGCGCGAGATGCATCTCGACGAGCCGCTTTATCTGCAGTTCTATTATTATCTCGTAAGCGCTCTGAGCGGCGATTTCGGCACGTCGGTTCTGACGACCAATCCGGTCATGGACGACATCAGGCGCGTCTTCCCCGCGACGATGGAGCTTGCGACGGTCGGTACGATCATCGGCGCCTTGTTCGGGGTTCCCTTCGGCGTGCTTGCCGCCGTGCGCCGCAACAGCTTCATCGACCAGATCGTCCGCGTGATCGGCCTCGTCGGCTATTCCGTGCCGGTTTTCTGGCTGGCGATGGTTTCGCTCGTCATTTTCTATGCCAAGCTGAACTGGGTCGCCTATCCCGGCCGCATCGACATCGCTTATGAATACACCTTCACGCCGGTCACAGGCTTCTTTCTGCTCGACAGCGCACTGCAGGGACAATGGGACGTCTTCTGGGACGTGTTCCGCCACATCATCCTGCCGGCGTCGCTGCTCGGCTACTTTTCGCTTGCCTATATCAGCCGCATGACCCGTAGCTTCATGCTGAACGAGCTGGGCCAGGAATATATCGTCGCTGCCCGCGCCAAGGGGCTTTCCGAAACGCGGGTGATCTGGGGGCATGCCCTGCGCAGTGCCGCTGTGCCGTTGATCACCGTAATCGCGCTTTCCTATGCCGGGCTGCTGGAGGGATCCGTGCTGACGGAGATCGTCTTCTCCTGGCCGGGCATCGGCTTCTATATCACCAGCTCGCTGCGCAATGCCGACATGAATGCCGTTCTCGGCGGCACGATCGTCGTCGGCACGGTGTTCATCGGCATCAATCTGATTTCCGATCTTCTGTATCGGACGCTCGACCCAAGGACCCGACGTAAATGACTGTCGAGACCACCCAACCCAGCCTGAGGGACTGGCTGCTTTCCGACCGTCCGCAGTCGCGCCGGCAGGCGAGGCTAGGGCGCGCCTACGTCACCTCGCGGCAGTTCTCCGCCAATCGTCTGGCCGTCATCGGGCTGCTCATCATCGTCGCGCTCGTGCTGGTGGCAGCGCTTGCCGATGTGATCGCGCCGCATTCGCCTGTCATCGGCGACCTGACCAATGCCTATCTGAAGCCTCCCGGTACGCCAGGTTATCTGCTCGGCACCGACGATCTCGGCCGCGACATACTCTCGCGCCTCATCTACGGCTCGCGCTGGACGCTCTATATCGTCGTTCTGGTCGCGATCATCTCGGCACCGATCGGGCTCATTATCGGCATGGTATCGGGCTATCTGGGCGGCTGGGTCGATGTGATCCTGATGCGCATCACCGACATCTTCCTTGCGTTTCCGAAGCTGGTGCTGGCGCTTGCCTTTGCCGGCGCGCTCGGCGCGGGCATCGAGAATGCTGTCATCGCGATTGCCATCACCTCGTGGCCACCCTATGCGCGCCTGGCGCGCGCCGAAACCATGACGGTGCGGCGCTCGGACTATATCGCCGCCGTGCAGCTTATGGGTGCCTCGCCGCTGCGCATCATCTTCCGCCATGTCATGCCGCTCTGCATCTCCTCGGTGATCGTCCGCGTCACGCTCGACATGGCCGGAGTCATCCTGACGGCGGCCGGCCTCGGTTTCCTCGGTCTTGGCGCGCAACCGCCGCTGCCGGAATGGGGCGTGATGATCGCAAGTGGCTTCAAATACTATCTCGATCAATGGTGGGTGGCGGCCATGCCCGGTATCGCGATCCTCATCGTCAGTCTGGGCTTCAACCTGCTCGGCGACGGCCTGCGCGATGCGCTCGATCCGAAGGAGAGCGGGCAATGACGACGCTTCTGACCGTCGAGAACCTCAGGGTTCGTTATCCGACCCGTACTGGCGTCATCGATGCCGTGCGCGGCGTCTCCTTCACGCTCGGCCGCGAGCGGCTTGGTATCGTCGGCGAGAGCGGTTCCGGCAAATCGCAGACCGGCCGCGCCATCATGGGGCTGACCCCGCCGCATGGTATCGTCACCGCCGACACGCTTGACTTCAGCGGCATCGACCTCCTGTCGATTTCGGCAAGGGAACGCCGATCACTGCGCGGCAAGCGCATCGCCATGGTGTTGCAGGACCCGAAATATTCGCTCGATCCGGTCATGACCATCGGCAAGCAGATCACCGAGACGCTGCGCACGCATGAGAAGATTAGCAAGGCCGAAGCGCGAGACCGCGCTCTCGCCATGCTGGAAGCGGTGCAGATCCGCGATCCCGCACGCGTCTACGACCTGCATCCGCACGAAGTATCGGGCGGCATGGGCCAGCGTGTCATGATCGCCATGATGCTGATCGCCGGGCCTGAGCTGCTGATCGCCGACGAGCCGACCTCGGCGCTCGACGTCACCGTGCAGCTCGATGTGCTCAAGATCATGGACAAGCTCGTCTCCGAGCGCGGCATGGGGCTGATTTTCGTTTCACACGATCTGCGGCTGGTGTCGTCCTTCTGCGACCGGGTGATCGTCATGTATGCAGGTAAGGTGGTGGAAGAACTCAAGGCTTCCGAATTGAACAACGCCCAGCATCCCTATACGCGCGGTCTGCTGAACTGCATGCCCGTCATCGGCGAAAACAGGCATCCGCTGCCGGTGCTCGATCGCAAGCCGGAGTGGGCGGCATGACGACAGCACTCGCAGTTGATGGCCTCAGCGTAGTCTATGATGGCTACTATGCCCTTGATGCCGTTGGTATCGACGTGAACAAGGGCGAATCTTTCGGTCTGGTTGGCGAGTCCGGCTCCGGCAAATCGACGCTGCTGCGCGCCGTTGCGGGTCTCGCGCCCGTCACCGACGGCACGATCCGTGTCGACGGCGAACAATTGAAGGGGGCAAGGCGCAGCAAGGCCTTCTATCGCCAGGTGCAGATGGTGTTTCAGGACCCCTACGGTTCCCTGCATCCACGCCAGACGATCGACCGGCTGCTGCTGGAGCCGCTGTCGATTCACGGGATCGGCGACACCGAAGCCCGGATCGCCAGGGCACTGGACGAAGTCGGCCTCGGAAAGGGCTTCCGCTTCCGCTATCCGCACCAGCTCTCCGGCGGCCAGCGCCAGCGTGTCGCCATTGCTCGCGCGCTGATCGTCGAACCGTCCATCCTGCTGCTCGACGAGCCGACCTCGGCGCTCGACGCTTCCGTGCAGGCCGAGGTGCTGAACCTGCTCGAGCAGGTGCGCAAGGACCGCCATCTGACCTTCGTGATGGTGAGCCACGATCTCGGCGTCATCACGCATATGTGCGAGCGCCTGGCCGTCATGCGCAATGGTGCGGTCGTCGAGAGGCTGACGGCGAAGGAGCTTTCAGCCGGTGACGTGAAGGAAGATTACACGCGCAATCTTATGGTGGCGAGCAAGGGGTTCGTCCGCGCTTGAGCGGACAGCTCTCATCCGGCGACGCGTTAACGAACAGGCCGTTTAAACACGACCAATCGTATAGACTATTGACACCTGCCGCAATTCTGTCATGATCTCGTTAATGGCAGTTAACTTTCGTGATCCCGATGAGGGCTCAGACGTTAAGTGGAGGCAGGCATGTTTTTCATGGGTGGCATGACCATGGGCTATCTTCATCCGCCGGTTCCGGCGAAACGGGAAGGTGGACGGTCCGCTACTCTTTCCGAGGAAAGCAGCCGCCGACAGGCCGGACCTGCCGAAGAGCAGGCGGCAGATACCAGCGCCATCGAGCGCAGCTTGATTTGGGCCCGCCGCGTTCTCTGCTGATTAGGCGTTGCCGATCTTTCGGGTCCTCGACTTCAAATGGTTTAATTTTTCTCGGCCGGTGTTCTGGACGGAAATTCATCTCTACCTAATTGATAGGCAATGTATGAATATTCGTCACAGGCTTGGCCTGAGAGACATATAAGAAACGAACGGAGGCGACACATGGCGAATTTGGGTATTTCGAATACGCATGTGAATCGGTTCAATGGTTCCAAGCGCGCTGCGAATACGCGGCAAAAGATTCAAACGGCCGTTCACGTCGTCCTGTTTTCGGCTGCATTCCTCTTCGTTGCGGCCATTGTTTGCGGCATCGTCATCTAAGACGTTGTTTTGCGGAGTGGCGGCTTTGTTCTGCCGCTGATGTGAGGCCATGCGGCCCATCTCTTGAAATTTGGGAAGTTTGCAGGCTGGTCGATCAAGACTCAGCACTTTTTTCCTTGTGCGGCTTCCAATCCCGTTTCACTGGCATAGTTTTGCCGGGCAAAGAAAAGTTGCCCGAGCCGATGGAATACGCCGTGTGAAAACAGTAAGCTTCTTCCAAGAAAATTCGCTCGCGTAAGCGACCGGCGCGTCGTCATTATTGCGTCTCTTTCCGGAGAGAAGACGGATCGCTGTGATGGCATGATGGGGAGGACCTGTCTCGGCGCGGCGGCGGCGCCATTCACAGGCAGGCGTGCCGCTCAGTTCCGCACAGCCTTCAAAAGCGATGTGCTTCGAGAGGAATTTGCGAATCTTTTGAGGGGGTTCAGTTTAAGTTCATCTTCTGCGGGATATTGAGGATTCAATATGCCGAACCATGCTGAATTTCCGAAATTGGATCAATCAGCCGAAGGAGAATGCCTCATGACCTTGATCGATTTTCGTTGACGTGTGCGGATCGCTGCCGGAACCATTTGGCCGCGTATCCAGTTTCACGGGCACCCCAACCGAGATGATGGCGCAAAGTCGCTTTGATCCTTAGAACGGCCCCGTGAAAATCTTCGCCTCTATTTGTTTGTTTCAAGCCTTCATTTCGAATTCACCCCCTTCGCGCGCCGGGAAGCGAAGCAAAAGGGTCCAAATGCGTGAATTCTTGTGTCGGGTAGGGCAAAGACGATAAAGGCGACAATGCCACTCACTCTGTTTGGACCCAGAACCCGAATCCATGACATCTCAAAATCTCTCCACCGTTACGCCGCGCGATTCTGAAGCCAAGCAGATCGATCATAACGATGCGATCCGCGCCGCCTATTTCTCCAATGAGCAGATAAGGGAATGCGGCGCAGCCTTCGCCCGCAACGGCGCGAAAACCAAGCTGCCAGGCTTTGCGCCCTTCGATTTCTTCGCCCGGCACAAGGAGAACGAGAAAGAGATCCTGCGCGTCTATCGTTCGGCTAATGCCGATGTCGATGCGGGGGAATCGATCACGCCGGCCGCCGAATGGCTGCTCGACAACCATTACATCATCGAAGAGGCTATCCAGGAAGTCCGCCGCGATTTTCCGAAAAAGTTTTATGACCAACTGCAGACGCTGACCATCGACGGCATGGTGATGCCGCGCACGATGGCGCTCGCCTGGCTCTATGTCGCCCACACGCATAGCACCGTATCCAATCAGGGTCTGCTGGCGCTCGTGGAAGGTTTCCAGTCGGTGGAGATGCTGAAGATCGGCGAGCTTTGGGCCGTTCCTTCACTTGTGCGCTATATCCTCGTCGAAAACCTGCGCCGCATTTCGAGCCGCGTCGAGCAGAGCCGCATCACCCGCAAGAAGGCGAATGCCGCTGTCGATGAGCTGATCCGTCTGAACGACGACGCCAAGGTCGAAGAATTCCTGAAGACGCTCGAGCCCTACACCTCGGACAATACCTTCGCCACGCAGTTCCTCTATCGCCTGCGCGATGGCTCGCATACGTCGGGCCTTGCCGTCACCTGGCTTGAGAAGCGGCTTGCCGAGGCCGGCACCGACGCCGAAAGCGTCATGATGGCCGAGCACAATCGCCTGTCGTCAGGCAATGTGACGATGGGCAACATCATCAAGAGCCTGCGTCTCATCGACGACACCGACTGGTCCGTCTGGGTCGAAGAGGTCAGCGCCGTCGACAAGCTGCTCTGGGACGAGACCGACTACGCCAAGCTCGATCCGGGTTCGCGCAACAGCTACCGCCGCCGTATCGAAAAGCTCGCACGCCGTTCCGACAAGACCGAAATGGAAATCGCCCAGGTCGCCATGGCGATGACCGAGGCCGCCAAGGCATCGGGCGAAGGACAGCAGCGTGAGCCGAATATCGGCGACTTCATCATCGGCCAGCAGACCCAGAAGCTGGAAAAGGCGATCGGCTACCGTGTGCCGATTTCGGTGAGCTTCGTGCGTCAATGGCGCAAGCTCAACTGGCTATCGATCGCAGCCCCGGTGCTGTTCCTGACCGTCGTTGCGCTCGGTATCGTCGGCTATTTCATGCTGCATGCCGGCATGGGCTGGGCCGAGACCATCCTGCTGCTTCTGATGTTCTCTCTGCCGGCATCGGAAGGCGCCACCGGACTCTTCAACTTCTTCGTCACCATGTATCTGACGCCGGCGCGCCTCGTTGGCTACGAATTCAAGGAAGGTATTCCGGAGGAGGCCCGTACGCTGGTCGTCGTGCCGACGCTGATCGGCAACCGCGACAGCGTCGACGAGCTCGTGCGCAATCTCGAGGTCCATTATCTCGCCAATCCGCGCGGTGAAGTCTATTACGCGCTGCTCAGTGACTGGCCAGACAGCCAGGAGGAAGAGAGCGAGCGCGATCTGGAAATCCTGGATTATGCTCGCCGCGAAGTGGCTAATCTAGCTGCCCGCTATGACGAAGATGGCGTCCAGCGCTTCTATCTGCTGCATCGCCGCCGCCTCTACAATCCGGCCGAAGGCGCGTGGATGGGCTGGGAGCGCAAGCGCGGCAAGCTGCACGAGCTGAACATGCTGCTGCGCGGCGACCGCGATACCACTTTCCTGCCCGGCGCCAATATCGTGCCGAAGGACGTCCAGTATGTGATGACGCTCGATTCGGATACGCGCCTGGTGCGCGATACCGTGACGAAGCTCGTCGGTAAGCTGCATCACCCGATCAACCGCCCGGTTTTCGATCCCGAGAGCAAGCGCGTCGTGCGCGGTTACGGCGTGCTGCAGCCGCGTGTTACCCCGTCGCTGACAACCGGCAAGGATGCGTCGGTATTTCAGCGCGTCTTCTCGGTCAACCGCGGTCTCGACCCTTACGTCTTCGCTGTGTCCGACGTCTATCAGGATCTGGTGGAAGAGGGCACGTTCACCGGCAAGGGCCTCTATCACGTCGATGCCTTCGAAGCGTCGCTGAAGGGCAAGATCGAAGAGAACGCGGTTCTCAGCCACGACCTGCTCGAAGGCTCGATGGCGCGCTGCGCGCTCGTCACGGACTGCGAACTGGTCGAAGACTTCCCGATCCGCTACGAAGTCGAAGTCTCGCGCCAGCATCGCTGGGCGCGCGGCGACTGGCAGCTGCTTCCTTACCTCTTTAACCCCAAGCGCGGTGTCACCGGCCTCGGCCGCTGGAAGATGATGGACAATCTGCGTCGCTCGCTGACGCCGATCGCCTGGTTCTTCGCCTCCGTGCTCGGCTGGTACTTCATGGAGCCGTTGGCGGCGCTCATCTGGCAGATCCTGCTGATCTTCTGCCTATTCGTCGCGCCAACGCTGTCGCTCATCAACGGCATCATTCCGCGCAGCAGCGATATCGTAGCGCGTGCGCATCTCTACACGGTCTGGTCGGATATCCGTGCTGCCAATGCGCAGGTCGCGCTACGCATCGTCTTCATCGCCGACGCCGCTTGCGTCATGGCTGACGCCATCGGCCGTTCGCTCTACCGCGCCTTTGTCAGCCGCAAGTTGATGTTGCAATGGCGGACCGCTGCCAGCGCCCAGGCTGCCGCGCAAACGACCATCCTCGGCCATTACCGCGTCATGTGGCACGCGCCAGTGCTTGCGCTGCTTGCGCTTGCCTTCGCTTCACTTTCCGGCGACAACGCCTTTTTCGTCGGCATTCCCTTTGCCCTGCTCTGGGTCCTATCGCCGGCGATTGCCTGGTATGTCAGCCAATCGGCCGAGACCGAAGACAGGCTCGAAGTGCCGGAAAGCGTTTCGTTCGAATTGCGCAAGATCGCGCGGCGCACCTGGCGTTATTTTGAAACCTTCGTCGTCGAACAGCAGAACCATCTGCCACCAGACAATGTGCAGCAGACCCCGAATGCGGTCGTCGCATCGCGGACGTCACCGACCAATATCGGCGTCTATCTGCTGTCGGTCATCTCGGCGCGGCATTTCGGCTGGACGTCCTTCGAGGAAACTATCGATCGCATGGAAAAGACCATGGCGACCGTGGCGAAGCTCGAAAAGTTCCGCGGGCACCTATGTAACTGGTATCACACCGATACGCTGAAGCCGATGGGCGCTCGCTACATCTCGGCTGTCGATAGCGGCAACTTCGCCGGTCATCTGATCGCCGTCTCGTCTGCCTGCCGTATCTGGGCGGAAGCACCGTCTGCACATATGCAGGGCAATCTCGATGGTATCGGCGATGTCGCCGGCATTCTCGCCGAAACGCTTGCCGAGCTTCCGGATGACCGCAAGACGGTGCGCCCGCTACGCCGCCGCCTGGAAGAACGCATCGTCGGTTTCCAGAACGCGCTTGCTGCCGTCAAGCGCGAGCACGAATTTGCTTCCATCCGTGTCATCAACCTGTCGGTTCTGGCTCAGGATATCCAGAAACTTGCGGCAAACCTCGACCATGAGGTGAAATCCACGCAGAGCGGCGAGGTGCTCACCTGGTCGCAATCGCTGGTGAAGGTTTGCGAAGGCCATATCGCCGACAGCATCTTCGATCTCGCCAATGTGGATTCGTTGCGCCAGCGCCTGGCGAAGTTGCGCGACCAGATGCGCGAACTCGCCTTCGGCATGGAATACGCCTTCCTCTATCGTCCGGAACGGCGCCTGCTTTCCATCGGCTTCCGCGTCGAAACCAATGAGCTCGATGCGGCCTGCTACGACCTTCTGGCCTCCGAAGCCCGCCTCACCAGCCTTTTCGCCATCGCCAAGGGCGATCTGCCGACCGAGCACTGGTATCGCCTCGGCCGTCAGGTCGTGCCCGTGGGCTCGCGCGGTGCGCTGGTCTCCTGGTCAGGCTCGATGTTCGAATATCTGATGCCGCCGCTCGTCATGCAGGAGCGCCAGGGCGGTATCCTCAATCAGACGAACAATCTGGTCGTGCAGGAGCAGATAAACTACGCCAAGCGTCTCGGCTCCGACATCCCCTGGGGCATTTCGGAAGCGGCCTTCAATGCCCGCGACCACTACATGCACTACCAGTACACGAATTTTGGCGTGCCTTCCCTCGGTCTCAAGCGCGGCCTCGGCCAGAACGCCGTCATCGCGCCTTACGCCTCGATCCTCGCCAGCCAGTATCGCCCGGCTGCGGCACTGGAAAATCTGCAGAAATTGCGCAAGGTCGGCGCCCTCGGCATCTACGGCTTCCATGATGCCGTCGATTTCACGCCGACCCGCGTACCCGAAGGCAAGAAGTGCGCAGTGGTCTACAACTACTATGCCCACCATCATGGCATGTCGATCGCGGCGATCGCCAACGTCGCCTTCAACGGCCGCCTGCGCGAGCTCTTCCATGCCGATCCGGTGATCGAAGCGGCCGAACTGCTGCTGCAGGAAAAGGCGCCGCGCGATATTCCGGTCATGGCCGCCAAGCATGAAAGCGACCAGCCTGCCAATATCCAGGAAGACATGCTGCGTCCGGAGATCCGCAAGATCGCCGATCCCGCGTCGCAGGATCGCGAGCTCGCCTTCCTTTCCAATGGTCATTATTCGGTCATGCTGACCGCGACTGGCGCCGGTTACTCGCGCTGGAACGGCCTGTCGGTGTCGCGCTGGCGCGCCGATCCGACGGAAGACCGCTGGGGTACCTTCATCTTCCTGCGCGATACGGCTTCCGGTCAATGGTGGTCGGCAACCGCAGAACCGCGCAGCATCGAAGGAGAGAAGGCCAAGGTCGCCTTCAGCGATGAAAAGGTCGAGTACAGCAAGACGGTCGGCGATCTCACCAGCGACGTCGAATGCATTGTCGCGACCGAGCATGATGCCGAAGGCCGCCGCGTCACGCTGCTCAACATGGGTACGGAAGATCGCTTCATCGAGGTGACCTCCTACCTCGAGCCGGCGCTTGCGAGCGACGACGTCGATTCCGGTCACCCGGTTTTCACCCGCATGTTCGTTCGCACCGAGATCGGCAATAGCGGCGACGTCATCCGCGTCGAGCGCAACAAGCGCGACTATAACGAGCCAGACATGTCGGTCGCCCATCTGGTCGTCGACAATGCCGGGTCGGAACGTCCGACGGAATTCGAAACGGATCGCCGCAAGTTCCTCGGCCGTGGCCGTACTCTTGCGGAAGCCGCAGCCTTCGATCCGGGTGCGACGCTCTCCGGCACGGACGGCTTCACTATGGATGCCTGCCTGTCGCTGCGTCGCGTCGTGCGCGTTCCCGCCGGCAAGAAGGTCAGCGTCATCTTTTGGACGATTGCCGCGCCGAACCGCGAGGAAGTCGATAAGGCCGTCGAGCGCTACCGCAATCCCGACACGTTCGGCGTCGAGCTGACGCAGGCGTGGACCCGCACGCAGATGCAGATGCGCCATGTCGGCGTCACCTCGCAGCAGGCTGCCGCCTTCCAGAAGCTCGCCCGTTATCTTGTCTACCCGGATATGCACCTGCGCGCCGACGGCGCCACCGTGCAGGCCGGCCTGCATTCGCAGTCCGCGCTCTGGCCGGTGACGATCTCTGGCGATTTCCCGATCTTCACCCTGCGCATCAATGATGATATCGACCTCGAAATCGCGCGGGAAGCGCTGATGGCGGCCGAATATCTGCGGTCGCGCGGCATCAATGCCGATCTGGTCATCGTCAACGAACGCGCTGTCGAGCATGCGCAGGATATGCAGCGCGAACTCGACAAGTTCGTCGAGCACGTCCGCCACAATCAGGGCGACGGGTTGCGCCAGAATATCTTCTCGGTGCGCAAGGACCAGATCGAGAATGAAACCTATCAGGAGATCCTTGCCGCATCGCGCGTAATTTTCCATGCGCGCAACGGCAAGCTCGTCGATCAGATCGCGCGTGCGGCAACCCTCTTTGCCTCGACGCAAACAGATGACACCACGCCGGTCAATCGTCTCTCCGTACCGCTCGCGCTGCAGGATTCCGTCTTTGCGGCCGAGCCTATCGAGGCGCAGGACGATCTCGATTTCTGGAACGGCTATGGTGGCTTCTCCGAGGACGGCCGCGAATATGTCGTGCGTCTGCCGGGCGGTCAGTCGACGCCGCATCCGTGGATCAACGTCATCTCGAACGAGCGCTTCGGCTTCCACGTGCCCGCCGAAGGCGGCGGCTTCACCTGGAGCCACAATTCGCGCGACTATCAGCTGACGCCGTGGACAAACGACATGGTCATCAACCGTCCGGGCGAGGCGCTTTATGTCGCCGACCTCGACAGCAGCAAGGTCATGACGCCCTATGCCGGCCTGTCGTGCAATGCGAAGGTCCGTTTCGAGGCCCGTCATGGTCTCGGCTACTCGATCTTCTCGAGCGAGGAAGATGGCGTGGCGCTGGAGCTCACTCAGACCGTCGATCGCGAGCGCCCCGTCAAGCTGTTCCGCCTGCGGCTCAGCAACAAGGGCGCCGGCAGCCGGCGCCTGCGAATCTACAATTATGCGGAATGGGTGCTCGGCACCAATCAGAACAAGACCAGACCCTTCATCCTGTCGACGCTGGATGAGGAGACGGGTGCACTGTTTGCCAACAACCCCTACAGCATCGATTACTTCAAGCGAACCGCCTTCATGGCGGCGAGCGAGACGCATTCGAGTTTCTCGGCAAGCCGCCGCGAGTTCATCGGCCGCCATGGCACGATCCAGATGCCGGAAGCCGTCGTCACGGCTGCCGCGCTCTCCAACTCGACTGATCTTGATGGCGACCCCTGCGGCGCTCTGGCCTTCGACGTGATGATTTCAGCCGGCGAGCAGAAGGAAATCTGCTTCTACATGGGTGATACGGCGACCGTCGAAGAGGCCCGCGCGCTGGTTTCGGAAATCCGCAATGTTGATTTCGAGGCCGTGCTTAAGGCAGGCCGCGAATTCTGGGACGGGTTTACCGGCCATGTGAAGATCTCGACGCCGGACAAGGCAATGAACAACATGATCAACGCCTGGCTTCCCTATCAGAGCCTCGGCTGCCGCATCATGTCGCGTACTGCCTTCTATCAGTCGTCGGGTGCCTTCGGCTTCCGCGACCAGCTGCAGGATACGCTGGCATTCCTGGTGCATAAGCCGGAGCTTGCCCGCAACCAGATCCTCAATGCTGCCCAGCGTCAGTTCCGTGAGGGCGACGTGCAGCATTGGTGGCTGCCGGGCAGCGGCGCCGGCGTGCGCACGCATATTTCCGACGACGTCGTCTGGCTTGCTTATGCCATCGACCAGTACTGCACGGTGACGGGCGACAAATCGATCCTCGACGAAGAGCTCGCCTTCGTCGAAGGTGCAGCGCTGATGCCCGGAACGCATGACGTCTTCTACCAGCCGACCGTGTCGCAGGACAAAGTCAGCGTCTATGAACATGCGGCCTTGGCGCTCGATCTCGCTATCAAGCGCAAGGGCGGCAACGGGTTGCCGCTGATCCTCGGTGGTGACTGGAACGACGGCATGAACCGCGTCGGCATTCAGGGCCGCGGCGAAAGCGTCTGGCTCGGCTGGTTCCTGGCCGGCATGCTGACCGCCTTCCTGCCCTATGCCGAAGCACGCGGCGACAAGGAGCGCGTCAAGCGCTGGTCCGACCATCTGCCGGAACTGCGCAAGGCGCTGGAATCGGCGGGCTGGGACGGCGGCCACTATCGCCGCGGCTATTTCGACGACGGTAGCCCGCTCGGCTCCAGCGAGAATTTCGAGTGCCAGATCGATTCGATCGCGCAGTCCTGGAACATTCTCTCCGGCGAAGGCGACAGGGCACGCGGCGAGAAGGCGATGAATGCCGTGCTCGACAAGCTGGTGGATGACGAAAACCGCATCATCCGGCTGTTCACCCCGCCCTTTGCCAAGTCGGCGCGTGATCCGGGCTACATCAAGTCCTATCCGCCTGGCGTGCGCGAGAACGGTGGCCAATATACCCACGCTGCCACCTGGGTCGTCATGGCGCTGGCGGAAATGAATCGTGGCGACGATGCCTGGCATTGCTTCGACATGCTGAACCCGATCAACCATGCACGCGATCGTGATCAGGCCGATATCTATCGTGTGGAGCCCTATGTTGTTGCTGCTGATATTTACGGCGAAGGACAATTGACGGGCCGTGGCGGCTGGACCTGGTATACGGGCTCTGCCGGCTGGCTGTATCGCGTCGCTGTCGAAGGCATTCTCGGTATCCGAGTGAAAAACGGACGACTTTTCGTCAAGCCGGCATTGCCCTCGAACTGGGATGGCTTTACGGCGGATATCGAACTGCCGAGCGGAAATTACCGTATTTCCGTCTCAAAAGCGCCCGATGCAGCGACATACTCGGTCACGATCAATGACAGGGCGGTCGCCCATCCCGAAGAGGGCTATCCGGTCGGACAGTAGCGTTTCTGCACTGTTTCGCTTCGACGATCGGGGCCAAAGGGGAACTCTTTGGCCCCGATTGCATTTGAGTGTCGGAACAGGAGAGTTTTATGAATTCGAGGGCGGATATGAGCTCGGTGCCGGCACAACGATTGAGTTTGCCGAAGCCGGTCTCGCAGAGGGATACCCGACTGGATGTCCTCAGAGCTCTGGCTCTGATTATGATCTTCATCAACCACGTGCCAGGCCAGATTTTCGAAGATTTGACCTCCAAGAATTTCGGATTCTCCGATGGCGCCGAGGCTTTCGTGCTGATCTCCGGTATCTCCGTCGGTTTTGCCTACGGAACCAGGTTTCTTCCGGGCAGTCGGCTGAACGTCGCATGGAAGGCGATCAGGCGTGCTTTCACGCTCTATACGGCGCATATGATCACGACATTCGTGACGCTGGTGCTCTTCATCTCCGGCGCATGGATTTTCCACCAGAAGGGCCTGCTCTGCGAAGTGAACATCCTTGCCCTGCTGATGGACCCGGCGCGCGGTATCCCTGCGCTCCTGACGCTTGGCCATCAGATCGGCTACAACAACATCCTGCCGATGTACGGCGCCCTGTTCCTGATGTTGCCGCTGATCATGCTGCTGGAGGCAAGGAGCCCCCTGCTTCTGCTCACAGTTTCGGTCGGCGTCTGGCTGGTATCAGGCATCTATTATATCGCGCCGCACACCACGCTGCTTGACGGCTTCTGGTTCCTCAATCCGCTATCCTGGCAGCTGCTTTTCGTCATCGGGTTCGTTGCCAGCATGCATGTCAAGCGCGGTGGGCGAATCCCTGCCCATCCGGTTTTGATCGGGCTTGCCTGCGCCTATGTGCTGGTGTCCTTCATCTGGGTGACCGACAAGCTATGGATACTCGGCGACTATCTTGCCATGCTCGGCCTGCCGACCGTCGTCACCGGCTTCGATAAGACCTTCCTGTCGCTGCCGCGGCTGCTGCATGTTCTGGCGCTCGCTTATATGATCGTAAGCATCCCCGCCATTTCGGCGTTTCTGCGCCGCTCGGCGAACCACCCGCTGACAATCCTCGGGCGGCATTCGCTGAACATTTTCGTTGCGGGCACGATCCTCGCCATGGCCGGCCAGGTCCTTCTCTACGTGACCAACAAGAGCCCGGTCGTCGGTGCCATCTATGTCGTCTTCGGCATCGCCGCGCAGTTCCTCTATGCCTATCATCTCGAGCACAAGCGGCTTGAGCTTGCTGGCCAGCGTACGGCCAAGACGTCTGCGGCACCGGCCGCAATGCCTGTGCATTTCGGAAAGCGTCGCTGAAGGCTTCTGCCACGCCGCGTGTCTGCGCGGTTCGGCCTATCGATCTGCCCGCTGCTGCAAAGCGCGCGGCGGCTCGGTTCATGGGATCGGCACT
The DNA here is from genome assembly GCF_054558365.1 of Rhizobium sp. No.120. NCBI lineage: Bacteria > Pseudomonadati > Pseudomonadota > Alphaproteobacteria > Hyphomicrobiales > Rhizobiaceae > Rhizobium > Rhizobium sp. No.120. The sequence goes on along the minus strand of NZ_BAAJNQ010000009.1, from coordinate 139,523 downwards.
GACAACTGGACGGACCTGGCCAGCTTCGAGTGCAAGTTCTGATCCGATGCCGGTCGGGTACCGACCTTAACTCCAGTCGGCATTCGTCCGTATTGACCTCCGATCAGAAAACGGAGAGACCCGCTTTTCCCGCCGGGTCTTTCTTCGTGACCGGCGTAAGCTCGTGCAGGTAGAGGCCCTTCACCCTCACCCTTACCCCGCCTGCTGCAGAGGCTATCGCATATGCGGGACGAGCAACAGAAACTCCTGGAATTAGGCAGCGACTGCCACCAGCTCCGAATTCTCGGCTTCGGAGCGCATGTCAGGCAATCAGCGGCCTGAACTACCGAGCATCCAATACCCCAGCCGAGATCTGATTCGTTACGCTATACTTGGTTTTCCTCACCGCTTTCCCGCAACACCTGTGTTATGTTCCGTTGCCTATCCCAGTTTCCCAAAATGTTCGAACGCAAGCCTGACCCGCGAACTAACTGCTTGGTTCAGCTGCTTTTGGGAACAAAGCCAATTCCGAACCCAAACAATCGACCAATCTTTTCTAAGGTTTCAAGTGTGGGGTTTGCCATGCCTGATTCAATCTCGGCAACTTGGCGCCTTGTAAGTGAAAGGGTTCTGGCGAATTCCTCTTGGGTCATTCCGAACCCTTTTCGTATCTCCATTACAGCATCCGGCAACCTGAGATCCCCCTGTCGAGCACGCTCCGCCAGCCTTCGTCTGTTTTCAAGAACTTCTTCCTTCGTGGGCTTCTTCCATCGAGCCATTTACCATCCCTCTGGCATCACTGGCATGTCGCCACAACGTTATCCGCGATTTCCTTACAGCGCCCCATCGCACGCTCTAGCACTTCGGGAGATGCCCCCATGCGCTTCGCCAGCTCTGGTGCGTGCTGTAGATGTTGTGCAAATGCACAGATCGAAGCCGTTAGAAGTTCCTGCTCGGCAGGAACGGGCATCAGTTCAGTGCAAATGCGTTTCCAATCCGGAAGATGGTCGCGACCACCGTCGCGCATCATGGCCCATCGGGTGGAACGAACAATCCCCTCCTTGGCGAGCCGCATAGGAGCGAAGTCAAAGAGTGGAGACAGGCGGATCGTGCCGTCCTGATGCTTGCTAAGTGCTGAATTCTGGCCGTGATTGTCGGGATTGCCGAGCGCCAGGTTAGCGATGTCGCGTTTCAGGTATTCGACTATGTCCGCGAAGGGATCGGCTGAATATTGACGCAGAACTTCGATATAGGCCTCATGCGTCCCGACATGGCCGAAATCGGCGACTCCAACCGCTGACACCAGGCTTTCCTGGCCCAGTCGGATTGTTTCCCCGCCCTCCATCTTCCTCCGATCGAAACGGGGAATGATCAAGACACCTTCGGCGTAAGTCGAGGGTTCGCTGACGTTCAGACCGATCCCTTGGGCGATCCGTGAATAGAGGGCTTCGCCTTCGAGAATTAGGCGGTCCACGGGCTCGTTGCTGCGTACCAGCTTGACGATGACATGGCGTGCGGCTTCGTCATCGGTCACGAAACTGTCAGGATAATAGAGTCCATCTTTCGCCTTGGTCATCGAGACCTTCGGCCATTCGCCTTGCAGGCCGCTTGAGCCAGAGGCGAGCATTCCAAAGCGATCAGCGACTTCCATGAAACGATCTGAGCGCTCAAGAATCTCCGCTTCTGTAACGCCTTGACGCTCAACGCCTCGCAATCTTTCCGTTTCGGCTTCAGCCGCTTCCTTGATGCGGATGTTGCCAATGCCACCTGTAGCAGATCGCAGAAGCAACGGGAGATCGGAAGCGCGCGAGCCTTCCGCGAGCCCGAGGTGTTCGGCAAGCTTTCGCCTCGCATGTCCCTGGGGCATAAGATCCAAGAGGAAGGGTGGCCAGCTACGGCTATATCGATGTTCGAGATCTACGGGATAACGGACCGACAAGGCGCGATGGTCATGAACTGTCTTTCCGACTGCAAATTCCGCCGATGCCATTGTAACGAAGTAGTCGAGCTCGTAATCGACGATGGACGCGCTCTGAAAGCCGTCGTCGTCCCTTAGCTCTAGAGTCGCAGCGTAATGCCACTCACGATTAAAATGGGTTTGGAGCGTCAGACGCATTTAATGACCCTTTCAATGGATCAATTAACGCATCTTCTTCATTTATTCAACCCATCAAAGTGGGTGAATAATTTTTGTCAGAATTGTCGACTACCAAAACGCGGCCAACGTTTATCGCGCGCGAGCGTTCCTATCGGCAACATTCAAGTTTGCCGTGAGCTGGGCGGAAGCTGCGGCCATGCCTTGCGTTTCACCAAGAACGTTCGATGACTGGGTTCCTCGTGGCCTGATGCCGAAGGGTATCAAGATCGGGTCCTTGCGACGCTGGATGTGGAAGAGATCAACGCCGCATAGCGCAATTGTCGAAGGGAAGATGCTGGATGAAGAGGGCGAAACCCCTTCGACCAGCTCGTCGGCTATGGTGCTGCTCGACGGCGCAATGAATGGCGCAGCGTCCCGAGCCTATGTCGAACAGGTTCTCGTGCCAAAACTGATGCACAGCGACATTATCGTGATGGGTAACCTGCCTGCGCACAAAGCCGAAGGCGTGCGGCAGGCTATTGAAGTGGCCGGTTTCCAGCTACTCTACCACCCGCCCTATAGCCCGGACTTCAACCTCATCGAAAGGCCTTCTCTAAGCTCAAAGCGCTCCTCCGAGCGAGAGCAAAGGGCACCGTCGAAGCACTGTGGGACACAGTCGGCGAGATCATTGCGCTTTCCAAACCCCAAGAATGCGCCAACTACTTCACGGCGTGTGGATATGCCCTCGAGTAAAATGGACGCGCTCTAAGCAGCAAAAAACCGGGAGAGCACAGCTCTCCCGGCTTCGATCTTAGGCCCCTTGCGAAGATCAGGCGGCTTCGGTTTCCGTTGTGTGTGCCTTGCGGACCTCCTCGTCCGTCAGGATGCCGCTGGCGCGCAGCAGGGCGGCGAAGCGGCCGTTGCTCTGGCTGAGCTCGTTGAAGCTGCCGTTCTCGATGATGCGGCCGTTATCGAGGAAGAGGACCATGTCGGCCTCGCGAACCGTCGATAGGCGGTGCGCAATGATGAAGGTCGTGCGGTTCTGGCGCAGATTGTCGATCGCCGTCTTGACCCGGTTTTCGGTTTCGACGTCGAGCGCGCTTGTGGCTTCGTCGAGCACGAGGATCGGCGCATCCTTGAGGATGGCGCGGGCGATCGCAATACGCTGGCGTTCACCACCCGAAAGCTTGTTACCACGTTCGCCGACGCGGGTATCGTAACCGCCTTCGCGGGTTTCGATGAAGTCGTTGGCGGCAGCAGCCTGGGCTGCGCGGATCATTTCTTCCTGCGTTGCGCCTTCACGGCCGAGGCGGATGTTGTCGCTGATTGAGCGGTTCAGCAGGCCGGCATCCTGGAAGACGGTGGCGATGAAGCGGCGCAGCGACCTACGCGTCACCTTGGTGATGTCGTGACCGTCGACGAGGATCTGGCCCTTCTGCGGGTCGAAGACACGCTGCAGCAGGTTGACGAGCGTCGTCTTGCCGGCGCCGGTCGGGCCGACGATGGCAACGGTCTGTCCTGCCTTTACCTTGAAGGAGATGTCGTGCAGGCCCTGCGACGAGTTGGCGAAGCCGAAGGAGACATCGCGGAATTCCACTTCGCCCTTGACGTCCTTGATTTCGGCAAGGCCGGCCGGCTCTTCGCGATCGCGAACCGAATCTTCCAGCGTATAGAAGTCTTCGAGCTTGGCACGAGCTTCGAAAATCTGGTTGGCGAAGTTGCGCAGCTGTTCCAGGCGGCCGATCAGCACGTTGGCAAAGGCTATGAATGTGATAAGCGCACCAAGGCTCAGGCTGCCATCTTGTACGAGAACGGTTCCGATCATCAGGATCGCCATCATGGCGACGGTCGAAGCCGTGCGGTTCAGCGCGCCGGCAAGGGCCCACCAGTCGAGGACCGGATACTGGGCCTCCAGCAGGCGTTCAGTGAAAGACTTCAGCGCCTTGGTTTCAGCTTCGATGCGGTTGTAGCTGTGCAGCACAGACACGTTGCTGATCGAGTCGCTCACATGCGAGAAGACCGTGTTATAGTGGCTTTCGACCGAAGTCTGACCATCCTTCGTGCGGCTCATGACCAAGCGGCCGATGGTCCAGTAGAAGACGCCAAGCAGGATAAGCACTGCGGACAGGCGCAGGTCCATCGACATGGCAGTCGGGATCATGACGACAAGAGCGACAGCGGTCGACAGGTGGTTGCGCATGAATTCGAGCCACAGGCCGAACAGTGCTTCGCAGGCGCGCAGCAGCGTATTCAATGCGCTTGCCGTCCCGCGCTGGCTATGCCAGGAGAGCGGCATCGAGATGATGCGCCCGAATGCTTCGGTGAGCAGGGTCGCGCGACGACCATGCGCGAGGCGATCGGCCTCGCGGGACACCACGATGAAGGCTACTGCACTGAAAACGGCAAAGCCGGCCCATAGCATCATGGTCGGCGTGACGGCGTCCTTCTTGGCAATGGCGTCGAAGATGCGGCCGAACAGAACCGGTTCGTAGATGGTGGTCATCGCAAGCGCGATGTTTGCGATCACGACCATCCAGACGCGGTATCGATACGCGCCAAGATACTTCAAGGCTCTTGCATAGACTTTGAACAGTGACACGTCAGGCACCCTCTTTGCATCAGCAAAACTCGGAATGCTGCGACAGTACAGATCGGTACCTGAACCGGCGATTAACGGAATCTGAAGCTGTTTTTTAAGGGGAATTTCTCACGCCTGACGCGTTGCCCAGAAAGCGCTGCTATCGTTCGCCGCAGAAATATGACAGCTCACCGCCGCGTTAACCGTTACCATTAAGTCACGCAAGCCCCGGCTATTCAGGGTTGAACGACAAAAAAATCGCCAAAGACGTTCAATTTTGCCCCGGCGTGAGTATGTTGCCGCCGAATAAGCGTGCTGGGGACCCGGCAAGTAGGATGGCAAAGCTCGTCTGCGGATCATTCAGGCTGCAAGGTCAAGGGGTAACTGTGAATATCCATTCGCTCATACAATTGCTTGTCGTGATTGAAGAATGCAAGCTCGCGCAGGACGTCGTGGCCGAGCTTGAGCTTGCGCTTCGCTCCTATAAGTTCGATTTTTATGGCGTCTTGAAGCGGGCGCGGCCGAATGTCGATGTTGCGCATTTCATGCTGGCGGGCCGCTGGCCCGATCAGTGGCCGCTGACTTATGTCCGCAAGAGGTACATGCTTGTCGATCCAGTCGGACGCTATGCGATCCAGGCGCAGCGTCCCTTCCGCTGGAGCGATGCCGTTGCGGCGCTGAAGAAGGACCCGCTGCGGCGACGCATGGAGCAAATGATGGCGGATGCCCGCGCCAACGGGCTCGCCGACGGCTATCTCTTCCCGATCCACGGTCGCAACGGCTTGCTTGGAAGTATGACGATCGGCGGCGAGGCGGTCGATCTTTCTCCAACCGAGATTTCCGTTTTCGACGCGGTTGCGAGAAAGGTCTTCTGGCGACTTCTGGAATTTCGAGACGAAGCGCAATACTTGGAGAGAGCGGGGGCAGCCGAGTTGAAGCTGACCAAGCGTGAGATGGAAGTGCTCAGTCATCTGGCCGACGGCATGACCTCGATCGAGATCAGCCGGTTGCTGGCAATCTCCAATCATACCGTCGACTGGTATATGAACAGTATTCAGGACAAGCTGAAGGCTAGAAATCGGCAGCATATCGTTGCCATCGCTTTCAGGAACGGACTTATTCCGTAAAAGCAACTATTTTGATGTCGGATGTCGCAGGAGAAATTGAACTTCCTGTGACAAGAAGTTAAGAATTCTCTTCGCGGGTGCAGCATTGCCCGTTTCGATGCCGTGAGGAGACTGCATTGCCCATTTCCAAGATCCTGGTTGCCAACCGTTCCGAAATCGCCATCCGCGTATTCCGCGCTGCCAACGAGCTTGGCATAAAAACGGTGGCCATCTGGGCCGAGGAAGACAAACTCGCACTGCATCGCTTTAAGGCTGACGAGAGTTATCAGGTCGGCCGCGGTCCGCATCTTGCCCGTGATCTCGGGCCGATCGAGAGCTATCTGTCGATCGAGGAAGTCATCCGCGTCGCCAAGCTTTCGGGCGCCGATGCCATCCATCCCGGCTATGGCCTGCTGTCGGAAAGCCCCGAATTCGTCGATGCCTGCGATGCCGCCGGCATCATCTTCATCGGCCCGCGCGCCGATACGATGCGCCAGCTCGGCAACAAGGTCGCAGCGCGCAACCTGGCGATCTCGGTCGGCGTGCCGGTCGTGCCGGCAACCGACCCCCTGCCTGACGATATGAAGGAAGTCGCCAAGATGGCGGCTGAGATCGGCTATCCGGTCATGCTCAAGGCCTCCTGGGGCGGCGGCGGCCGCGGCATGCGTGTCATCCGCTCCGAGGCCGATCTCGCCAAGGAAGTGACGGAAGCCAAGCGCGAGGCGAAGGCGGCCTTCGGCAAGGATGAGGTCTATCTCGAAAAGCTCGTCGAGCGCGCCCGCCACGTCGAAAGCCAGATCCTCGGCGACACGCACGGCAATGTCGTGCACCTGTTCGAGCGCGACTGTTCAGTCCAGCGCCGCAATCAGAAAGTCGTCGAGCGCGCGCCAGCCCCCTATCTCACCGAGGCACAGCGTCAGGAACTGGCCGCCTATTCGCTGAAGATCGCCAAGGCGACGAATTATGTCGGCGCCGGCACCGTCGAATATCTGATGGATGCCGACACCGGCAAATTCTACTTCATCGAAGTCAATCCGCGCATCCAGGTCGAGCACACCGTGACCGAAGTCGTCACCGGCATCGATATCGTCAAGGCGCAGATCCATATTCTCGATGGCTTTGCCATCGGCACGCCGGAATCGGGCGTTCCGAAGCAGGAAGACATTCGCCTCAACGGCCATGCGCTGCAATGCCGTGTGACGACGGAAGATCCGGAACATAACTTCATTCCGGATTACGGCCGCATCACTGCCTATCGCTCGGCCTCCGGTTTCGGCATCCGTCTCGACGGCGGCACCTCCTATACCGGCGCGATCATCACCCGTTATTACGATCCGCTGCTAGTGAAGGTAACGGCCTGGGCGCCGAACCCACAGGAGGCGATCGCCCGCATGGACCGCGCGCTGCGCGAATTCCGTATCCGGGGCGTGGCGACGAACCTCACCTTCCTCGAAGCGATCATCACGCATCCGAAATTCCGCGACAACAGCTACACGACGCGCTTCATCGACACGACGCCGGAGCTCTTCCAGCAGGTCAAGCGCCAGGATCGCGCCACGAAGCTGCTGACCTATCTCGCCGATGTCACGGTCAACGGCCATCCAGAAACGCGCGGTCGTCCGGTACCGTCGCCCAAGGTGGCGCAACCGGTGCTGCCCTATATCAACGGCAATATTCCCGACGGCACCAAGCAGCTGCTCGACAAGCTCGGCCCGCAGAAGTTTGCCGAATGGATGCGCAACGAAAAGCGCGTGCTGATGACCGACACGACGATGCGCGATGGCCATCAGTCGCTGCTTGCGACCCGCATGCGCACCTATGATATCGCCAGCGTCGCCGGAACCTATGCGCGCGCCCTGCCGCAGCTTCTTTCGCTGGAATGCTGGGGCGGCGCCACCTTCGACGTTTCCATGCGCTTCCTCACCGAAGACCCCTGGGAGCGACTGTCTCTGATCCGCGAGGGTGCGCCGAACCTCCTTCTGCAGATGCTGCTGCGCGGTGCTAACGGCGTCGGCTACACCAACTATCCCGACAATGTCGTAAAGTACTTCGTCCGTCAGGCAGCCAAGGGGGGCGTCGATCTCTTCCGCGTCTTCGACTGCCTGAACTGGGTCGAGAACATGCGCGTGTCGATGGATGCGGTCGCCGAGGAGAATAAGCTCTGCGAGGCGGCGATCTGCTATACTGGCGATATCCTCAATTCGGCTCGTCCAAAGTATGATCTGAAATATTACACCGATCTCGCCGTCGAGCTGGAAAAGGCCGGTGCTCATATCATCGCGCTGAAGGATATGGCGGGCTTGCTGAAGCCAGCAGCGGCCAAGGTGCTCTTCAAGGCGCTGCGCGAGGCAACAAGCCTGCCTATCCACTTCCATACACACGATACATCGGGCATCGCGGCCGCAACCGTGCTGGCCGCGGTGGACGCCGGCGTCGATGCTGTGGATGCGGCGATGGATGCGCTGTCGGGCAATACCTCGCAGCCCTGCCTCGGCTCGATCGTCGAAGCCCTCAAAGGCTCCGAGCGCGATCCGGGCCTCGATCCCGAATGGATCCGCCGCATCTCCTTCTACTGGGAAGCGGTGCGCCATCAGTATGCTGCCTTCGAAAGCGATCTCAAGGGACCGGCTTCGGAAGTCTATCTGCACGAGATGCCCGGCGGGCAATTCACCAATCTCAAGGAACAGGCGCGTTCGCTCGGGCTTGAAACCCGGTGGCATAAAGTGGCGCAAGCCTATGCCGATGCCAACCAGATGTTCGGCGATATCGTCAAGGTGACGCCGTCCTCCAAGGTCGTCGGCGACATGGCACTGATGATGGTCAGCCAGGACCTGACGGTCGCCGATGTCGAGAACCCGGCCAAGGATATCGCCTTCCCGGATTCGGTCGTCTCGATGCTGAAGGGCGATCTCGGCCAACCGCCGTCCGGATGGCCGGAAGCCCTGCAGAAGAAGGCGCTGAAGGGCGAGAAGCCCTATACCGTCCGTCCCGGCTCGCTGCTTGCCGAAGCCGATCTCGATGCCGAGCGCAAGGTCATAGAGACCAAGCTGGAGCGCAAGGTCGACGATTTCGAGTTCGCCTCTTACCTGATGTATCCGAAGGTCTTCACTGACTATGCGCTGGCCGCCGATACCTACGGCCCCGTCTCGGTATTGCCGACGCCAGCCTACTTCTACGGTCTCAAGGAAGGTGATGAGCTCTTTGCTGAAATCGAGAAGGGCAAGACGCTTGTCATCGTCAACCAGGCGATGACGGCGACCGACGAGAAGGGCATGGTCACCGTGTTCTTCGAGCTCAATGGCCAGCCGCGCCGCATCAAGGTGCCGGATCGTGCCCATGGTGCTTCCGGCAGTGCGGTGCGCCGCAAGGCCGAGACCGGCAATGCTGCCCATGTCGGTGCGCCGATGCCGGGCGTCATCTCCACGGTCTTCGTCTCGCCCGGCCAGGCGATCAAGGCCGGCGATGTGCTTGTTTCCATCGAGGCCATGAAGATGGAGACGGCGCTGCACGCGGAAAAGGACGGTACGATCTCCGAGGTGTTGGTGCGCGCCGGCGACCAGATCGACGCCAAGGATCTGCTCGTCGTCTACGGCGCCTGAGCATAGGTGAGAATAGAATAAAAAGGGGGCGGTTCACTGATCCGCCCCTTTCTTTTTGCAAATCCCAGGCTGAGCATAGTCATGACCGATCATTCCCTGCATATTGGGCAGTACGACGTTACGCTTCTGCTTGACGGCCTCTTTGAGGCGCCGGCGGACGTGTTGATCCACGCGGACGGCGATGTTGCCCGGCAGCATGCGATCGCAAGCTGGGGCAAGCCGACGCTTCAGGTTGATGTGAACTGCTTCCTCCTGCGCGGACCGGCCGGTATTTTTCTCTTCGATGCTGGGACCGGCTCGTCCTGGGGGCCGAAATACGGCCATGCGCGTGCAGCGCTGCGTGACGCGGGAGTTTCGCCTGATGAGGTCCAGGGCGTCTTGCTCACTCATATTCACGGCGATCATGCGCTCGGTCTCTTCGATGGCGACACGGCATACTTCCCGCATGCAGAGGTGTTCGTATCGGAACGCGATATCGCCTTTTTCACCGATCCAGCCGAACGTGAAGCCCTGCCGGAGGCGAGACGCGGCGGTTTCAAGATTGCCGAGCAGCTGCAGCGGGTCTATGGCGCGCGCGTAAGACGGATCGGGGCAGGGGAAGTGCTGCCAGGCATAGAGGTTCTCCCGCTGCCGGGTCACACACCCGGCCATATCGGCTATCTGCTTCGCGGTAAGGATCTTTCCCTGCTCCTTTGGGGCGATACCTTGCATCTGGGGGATCTGCAGCCCGTCGATCCGAAGATCGGACTGACCTATGATCTCGACCCTGGGCAGGCGGCCAGAACCCGTCTCGCCGCCCTGGAGGACGCTGCCTCTCAAGGGTGGATCGTCGCCGGTGGGCATATCACTGGTTTTGGGCGGGTGACACGGGATACAGGCGGCTACAGGATTCTGCCAGCTTGACATATCCGGCGGTGCAAGCCTGAAACACCTGACTGCAAGAGCTGCGCAACTGGGGTCGACTGACCGAAGGGGAGTTTGGAAGTGGCGGAAGAGATTTTCTTGCGTGCGGCGACCGATGCCGATGTTGGCCCCATTCTTGCCTTGACACGCGAGGCCTATGGCAAATGGGTGCCGCTCATCGGTCGTGAACCGCTGCCGATGACGGCTGACTACGCCGAAGCGGTGCGGAAGCATCGTATCGATCTCCTTGAGGCTGATGGCGAGCTTGTGGCCCTGATCGAGATGGTGCCGGCTGCCGATCATCTGCTAATCGAGAACATCGCCGTATCGCCCCGCCATCAGGGGCGTGGCATCGGCAGGAGGCTGCTTGCCCATGCCGAGCAGGTTGCCGCCTCGCTCCGTGTGAACGATATCCGCCTCTATACCAACAAGCGCTTTGCTGAGAATGTGGAACTCTATCTGAAGAACGGCTACGCGATCGATCGCGAAGAGCCGCTCAAGGATGGCTTTCTCGTCCACATGAGCAAACGCGTCGGATAGAGCCTTTCCGCACTTCTTCAAAACGCTGAAAGGCTCTATCTCTTTGTTTTTACGCAATTCCGGATGGAAAACCGCTGCGCATTTTTCCTGGAATTTCTCCAGCTTGGCGAAAGCCGCCCGTCAGCAAGCCCGTTTTTCGATCATCGCAGCCCAAGACGCAGCCAGCAATGCGAGCAAAGCTGAAATCAGCATCAGGGCGAACAAGGTATGAATAGCAGGGGATTGGGCAAGAAACAGTCCGGCAAGAGAGCCGATGATCGCGCCACCCGATATCCGCATGGCCGCCGCCATTCCCGCAGCCGTTCCGACCATATCAGCTCGTACCGACATCGCGCCGCTATTGGCGGCCGGCATGGTGAGGCCATTGCCGATGCCGATGAAAATGCAGGGGCCAAAGAGCGCCCAAACATGCATCGTCCCCGATAGCGACAAGGCAAGACCCGTTGCTAGGCCAAGGCAGGTCAGAAGCCGTGCGGCGACAAGGATCGTGCCGAGTTGGATTCTCGCGCCGTAGTGGCCGGCTAGATAGCTGCCCAGAATGAAGCCGGCGGGGATTAGGCCCATATAGAAGCCGAGCCTTGCGCTTGATCCGCCAAGCGTATCGCCGATCGTAAGCGGCACTCCCCCAAAGAAGATGTAGAGAACCCCCATCGAGCAGGCCATGCAGAGCGTATAGGCCCAGAACCGTGCCGAACGTAAAAGCAGCCCATAAGAGGCTAGATAGTTTCCAGGTGCTGCCAGGGATGGCGCTTGCGACCCCTTCAATTCGCGCAGGGATAGAAGGAAGGCGGCAACACCGAAGATCGCGAGGACGACGAAGCTCGCCTGCCAGCCTAAAAGCTCGTCCAAGGTTCCGCCGAACAGAGGCCCTACCATGGGTGCCAGCGCCCATCCCATCGCGAGATAGCCGAATTTGCTGGCAGCCTGGCCCTCGTCTGATGTTTCCTTGATGATGACGAGAGCGACGGAATAACACGGTCCGATGCAGGCCTGCATCATGCGGCACAGCAAGAAGATGCCGATATTGGGCGCGAGAACGCAGCCAATCGAGGCGACGATGAAGATCGAGAGCGCCGTCAAGACGACAGGCCGACGGCCAAACCGGTCCGATATCGCGCCGCCGACCGCTTCAAGAGACGCGGTGACAATCGAAAAGCCGGCAACCGATAGGTTCACGAGGGCGAAATCGGCATGGAATGCCGCTGCGATCTTCGGCAGCGACGGCAGGATCATGTTAACAGGCAGCACGGCAAGCGCCGAGAGCAGGATGAGGGTTATCAGCCGCGGCTGCATGGCGGCGCTTCCGGTGGTCGTGTCGTCGGTTGCTTGCTTGGCTGAATGGTCGATGCGGCTTTCGGTGCGCGTCATGGCCTTGTCCGTCGTGTGGATTGGAAGTCGAGGAAGATCTGACGGGGTGCAGCCCGGGTTTCAGGCAATAAAAAAGGCCCCGTCAGGAGCCTGCTTACCGCGCATGGGTGCTTTCGCCGGATGGTTACACCATCCTGCCCATGCGCCTTCCTACCACTACGAGAACGAGTGCCGTGTTCATGGCATTAGAGCTAACCGCAAAGTTGCGTAGCGTCAATGCACGGCTGCCCCAATATGACGCCGTTTTCGAGTCAGGTGGGCGGGCTCAGATGTCGTAGCTGAGCCCGGAATTCAGTGTCGAGATGAATTGCTTCGTCCGCTCCTGTGCAGGGTTGGAGAAGATGTTGCGTGAGGAGCCGGTCTCGACAATGTTGCCCGCCTCGAGGAACACGACGTTGTTGGCGATCTTCGACGCCAAGCGCAGATCATGCGTTGCCATGACCATGGTCGTGCCTTCGTTGGCAAGCTTGCCCAGCACGTCGACGACCTCGGCCGCCAGTTCCGGATCGAGCGCCGAGGTTGGTTCGTCGCAGAGCAGAACGCGCGGCGAGGGGGCGAGCGCGCGAGCGATGGCGACACGTTGCTGCTGGCCGCCCGAAAGCGTCGAGGGCCAGGCATCGATCTTGTGCGCCATGCCGACTTTGGTCAAAAGCTCGACGGCGCGAGCGCGAGCCCTGTCCTGAGGCCAGCGCAGCACGGTCGTCAGGCCCTCCATGACGTTCTGGATCGCGGTCTGATGCGGAAAGAGCTGAAAATTCTGGAAGACCATGCCCGTCTGGCGGCGGATCTTCTGGATGTCCTGCCAGGACGGCTTCTTGCCCGGCTGGAAGGTGGCCGTTTCCCCGCCGATGCGGATCGTTCCGGCTGTCGGGATTTCCAAAAGGTTGATGCAGCGAAGCAGCGTGCTCTTGCCGCCGCCCGAAGGCCCCACAAGCGCCGTCACCGTTCCCTCGGGGATCGTCAGGCTGATATCCTTGAGGATGACATTGTCGCCGAAGCGCTTTTCGATATGCGAAAGCTCGATCATGCCTGTGCCTCCAGCGTGCCGCCCGAGCGGGCGAAGCGGCGTTCGAGGTAGCCCTGCAGCGTCGAGAGAAAGGTGCTGAGCACGAGATAAATGATGGCGGCCTCGATATAAAGGATCAGCGGCTCATAGGTCGTTGCCACGATGCGCTGCGCGGCCTGAAACAGCTCGGGCACGGTGATGGCGGCGGCGAGCGACGTATCCTTGACCAGCGAAATGAAGGTGTTCGACAACGGCGGCACGGCGACCCGCGCTGCCTGCGGGAGGATTGTGCGGCTCATGGCTTGGCGCCAGTTCATGCCGATCGAATAGGCGGCCTCCCACTGACCTTTCGGCACGGAGGAAATGACGGCGCGGATGATTTCGGATGTATAGGCGCCGACGCTCAGCGTGAAGCCGATGACGGCGGCGGGAAAAGCGTCGAGCAGAATGCCGAGGCTCGGCAGGCCGTAGAAGATGACGAAGAGCTGCACCAGCAGCGGTGTGCCGCGGATCACCCAGACATAGAAGCGGGCGATGGCCACGAACGGCGCCGGGGCAAACAGCCTGACGACGGCGGTGAGCAGGCCGAGCAGAAGGCCGAGAACGAAGGTGATCAAGGTGAGCGGGATGGTGAAGACGAGCCCCGCCCAAAGCAGCGTGCCCAGTGACTCCCACATCAGTTGCAGCCAATGCTCCAAGGAGAAGCCTTTCAATCAATAAGAGAATGCGTCCGGAGGTGACCCCGGACGCATCTTTTTCACAATTTGGCGTTTCTGCCTATTCCCCTTACTTCGAAACGTCCTGTCCGAAGTATTTCTTGGAGATCTTGTCATAGGTGCCGTCGGCCTTGATGTCGGCCAGCGCCTTGTTGATCGCAGCAAGCAGTTCCGGCTCGCCCTTGCGGATGATGACGGCGGAGAAATCGGCATTGGCCTGCTGCGCGACGATCTTTACCGGGGCGTCAGGCTTGTGCTTCTTGAAATCGAGGAAGGAAAGGCTGTCGTTGATGGTCGCATCGGCGCGGCCGGTCAGCACGAGCTGGATCGACTGGTCGAAGCCGTCGGTACCGACGAGTTCGGCGCCGGATTCGGTTGCAAGCTTGCCGAAGTTGCTGGTCAGCGACTGTGCTGCCTTCTTGCCCTTGAGATCTGCGAAATCCTTGATGCCGGTGTTGCTGTCCTTGACGATCAGCACGGCCTTGGAGGCGATATAGGGCTCGGAGAAGTCATACTTCTTCTTGCGGGCTTCGGTGACGCCGACTTCGTTGATGACGGCATCATAGCGGTTGGCGTCGAGGCCGGCGATCAGGCCGTCCCACTTGCCTTCCAGGAACTGCGCCTTGACGCCGAGCTTGGCGGCGATGGCTTCTGCGATCTCCACATCGAAGCCGGTCAGCTTGCCGCTCTCGTCATGAAAGGTGAAGGGCGCATAGGTGCCTTCCGTGCCGACTTTGAAGACGCCGGCCGACTGGATCGCCTTGAGGTTTTCGCCGGCATGGGCGGGGAGCAGGAATGCAGCCTGCACGAGGGCGGCGGCGGCAACAGTCTTCAACCAGTTCATCGTTTTCTTCCGTTTCTGGAGCGGTTTTATTCAATGTCGCATACATCGCAGAAAATTTGCACCGCGAAAGCGTAGAAAACTGCAAGATAAAGCGGCAATTGCGAATATTTTTCTCAAAGAGGGAAGGGTGGTGATTTTCAATTCAAAGTCTGTCTCCCATCGAGTGCGTTTTGCTGTACCCGACCTGCTCAGATCGGGTACAGCGTTTGAACTCAGCCTTAGACCTGGCGCAAGCCGCCGTCGACACACAGTTCGGCACCGGCAATATAGCTCGCGTCATCGCTCAACAAGAACAGGGCGGCAGCAGCCACTTCCGAAGGACGCGCCATTCGCCCCATCGGGATCGGTGCGACAAGCGCTGCACGCATGTCTTCCGGAACCGCAGCCATCATTTCGGTATCCGTTGGACCGGGCGCGACAACGTTGACGCGTATCCCTTTGGGCGCGAGCTCTGCAGTCCATGTTCGGGCATAAGAACGGACGGCCGCTTTCGTGGCGGCGTAGGTTCCGTACGAAGCGTAGCCCGCGCTATCGGCGATGGATCCGACGAGGACCACCGATCCGCCTTCCGTCATCGCGGTTAGAGCCGCCTTCAGGCCAAAAACCATCCCGCGGACGTTGACGTTGAAGTGGCGGTCGAAGTGTTCAGGCGTTATGTCGGTAATCTGCGCAGGTTCGGAGAGGCCTGCATTCAAGACGAGCGCGTCAATACGGCCGTATGCTTTGCGCACTTTTTCGACAACCTCCATCATATCCTCGGGCACACTGGCATCGGCGGCAATGCCGACCGCGTCATTGCCGATAACCTTGGCCGCCTTCTCGGCATCGTCACTTCTACGACTGGTAATGAAGACCTTCGCCCCTTCGGCAGAAAGCCGCTCTGCAATTGCCAAGCCTATGCCCTTGGCGCCGCCCACGACGAGGGCAACCTTGTTACTCATTCGAGCCATCGTAAATCCTTTCAATTGATGGTCTCGTCATGATATACGTCCTATATCTGGTATCAATTACGCACCTGAAGTAGCCTAGATATGGACGACTATACTGACCTAGAAGCACTTTCTCATCGCGCCTGCGGCGACATGGCGCGGGTTCGCCCGGTGCTCGACAAGATCGCTGACAAATGGACGATCCTGATACTGACAGTGATTTGTCCCAAACCCTCGCGCTTCAACGAGATAAAGCGGCGTCTCGATGGGATCACGCATAAGGCGCTGGCCGACGCCTTGAAGAGGCTTGAGCGGAACGGTCTTGTGACGAGAACCGTACTCCCAACTCAGCCGATCGGCGTGGAATATGCAATTACTCCATTAGGCCATTCACTGCGGGAACCGTTCGAAGCACTGTGTGCATGGGCAGCCGCCAATGGCGAGAAGGTCGAGGCGGCCACGCGACACTATGACAACACGGCAAATCGTCGCTGATCACGTCGCCATGACCGCTTCTGGGTGCAAAGCCGCCGTTCCGGCGGACCGAAATTGCTAGCGAACCACGAGAACGGCTAACCGATACGACAGCAGGCAAGGTGACGGACAGTCATTGCCCAGTTCTTCAGCTCAAGCCGCCGCCGCTCGCCGCTTCATCCGCTCGCTGACAATAATAATCAACCCCGCGCTCAGGATCAGGATGGCGCCGATAAATGTGTTGGCGCCGGGGATGTCGCCCCAGATCAGATAGCCGAGCAAAAAGGCCCAGACGAGAGACGTATATTCGAACGGCGCCAGCACCGAGACGGGCGCCTGGCGCATGCCTTCGAAGAGGGCGAGCTGGCCGGCGCCGGCGATGATGCCGGTGAGCGCCAGCAGCACGATCTGGAAGGGCGTCGGCGTGTGCCAATGGGCGATTGCCATGCCGGCGGTCAGGATGATGAACAGGATGTTCGAGACGGCCATCTGGATATGGCTCTTCTCGTGCAGCGCCGTCTTGCGCAGCAGCACCATGCCGCTTGCCCAGAGGACGGCGGCCTGCAGCGCCAGATAGACCGGCCAGGAAATCGACAGCCCCACGGGATTGGAGGCGATCACCACGCCGCAAAAGCCGACGCCGACCGCCATCCAGCGGGCGACGGTGACCTTTTCGCGCAGCACGATGGTCGCGAGGATAGTACCGACGATCGGCGCTGCATAATAGAGCGTCGTTACCTCGGCGAGTTGCAGGTAGGACGCCGCCGAATAATAGGAAATCCAGGCGATCAGGATGATGACGCTACGCAGGATCATCGGCTTGATGATCGGCGAACGCGCCACTTTGTGGACCAGCGACGGGCCTTCGAAGACGAAGCAGCCGGCAAGGATGGTGCAGCTTCGGATGAACAGGACCTGCCAGACGGGGATGGAGGCGACGAGCAGTTTCACCGCCGAATCGTGGGCGGTGAACAGCATGTAGGCAAACACCGTAAGCAGGATGCCATAGCTGATGGAGTTTTTCACGAGGATGCACCAGAAGATGATCCGGCTTGGGCCGGCTGAAGGATCTTTCAGGTCTCAACCGATAGGAGCCTACTTTTTCGGCGTCAATAGAACATTTTGCCGATGGCGTGCACATATGAATGATTTATTCGGGTTGTGGTGTCTTTGCCTCCGCTTTAACAGACGGAGATGAAATGTGACCGTTTCGGCTTTTTCGATCGTTGAGATTTCAATCGATTTAAATAGACTGCGGCGCAAATTTGGAGGAGTTTTCATGGACAACGGGACGAGAATGGAGGGCTTGAAAGAGCGCAGGAGTCCGTTTTTCACCAAATCGCGTGCTGCGGTGTCGCTGATGTTTCTCATGAACGGCTTCATGGTCGGCTGCTGGGCACCGAAAATTCCCGAATTCGCCGAGCGGCTGCAACTGACGAAATTCGAGCTCGGCCTGATGATTCTCGTCTTCGGCGTCGGTTCCCTCGTCATGATGCCGCTTGCCGGCGCGCAGATCGCGGTGCGCGGCTCGCGCATTGTCGTGCGTGCCTTTGCGGTGCTGCTGCTGCCGATGATCCTGGCGCTGACGCTGGCGCCGAATGTCTGGACGGCGGCGATCGCGCTTTTTCTCTTCGGCGGTTTCATCGGCGCCATGGATGTGGCCATGAATGCCAATGCCGTCTCGGTCGAAAAATCCATGCGTCGGGCGATCATGTCCTCCTGCCATGCCTTCTGGAGCCTGGGCGGCCTTTTGGGCGCGGCGATCGGAGGACTGCTGATTTCTCGCTGGGGCATTCTCGCCCATGCCGAGACCTCGACCGCGATTGCCGCGCTTTTCCTCGCCATTGCCTGGCCGATGGTGCTTGGCGACCAGCCACATCATGATGAGACCAAGCCGAAAGCAAAGCTGCCGATGATCCCGCTGCCCTGGCTGCTCGGCATCGTCGCGCTCTTCTGCATGGTGCCGGAAGGCGCGGTTCTGGATTGGAGCGCGCTCTATCTCAGCCAGGAAAAGGGCGCCTCGGTGGCGCTCTCCGGCTTCGGCTACGCCGCTTTCTCCGCCACTATGGCGACCATGCGTTTTGCCGGCGATTTCGTCCGCGATTGGCTGGGCGCGATCAAGACATTGCGGGTCTGCACAGTCTTTGCCATCGTCGGCATGCTGACGGCCGCGCTGGCGCCGAACGCGGAAATCGCCATTCTCGGCTTTGCACTCTGCGGCATCGGCATTTCAAACATGGTGCCGATCGCCTTTTCGGCGGCCGGCAATATTCCGGGCCTGCAGCCGGGCATCGCCATTTCCGTCGTTACGACGCTTGGCTATTCCGGCATGCTGGTTGCGCCCTCCGCGATCGGCTTTGCCGCCGAGCATGTCGGCTTCTCATCGGTCCTTATGGCGCTGCCGGTGCTGCTGCTCGTCGTACTGGCATTGTCATCGCTCGCGCGCTACGCCGACGGTATCGGGGATGCCAAGCATTAATTTCGTCGCTTTTGCCCGATAGAGGGTGGGCTCCATTCGATCAAAAGAGATTGCCGGAGCGGTTGACAACGACCGCTCCGTGATCCACGTGAAAGACACCCATTTTCGAGGCCTGCGAGAGCTTTCCATGTCGTCCGCCACCGATTTCGATCCGAAACCGCGCCGTTCCTCCGTTGCCGTCGATGTCGGCGGCGTGATCGTCGGCGGCGGTGCCCCCGTCGTCGTGCAGTCCATGACCAATACCGATACGGCCGATATCGATTCGACCGTCGCGCAGGTGGCAGCCCTCTACAAAGCCGGCTCGGAGCTCGTGCGCATCACCGTCGATCGCGATGAAAGCGCTGCCGCCGTGCCGAAGATCCGCGAGCGGCTGTTGCGCCTCGGCATGGATGTGCCGCTGATCGGCGATTTTCATTATATCGGCCACAAGCTGCTCGCCGATCATCCTGCCTGCGCCGAGGCGCTGGCAAAATACCGCATCAATCCCGGCAATGTCGGCTTCAAGGACAAGAAGGACAAGCAGTTCGCCGAAATCATCGAGATGGCGATCCGCTACGACAAGCCGGTGCGCATCGGCGTCAACTGGGGCTCGCTCGATCAGGATCTGCTGACTGCACTGATGGACAAGAACGCTGCCGAAGGCTCACCGCTCTCTGCCCGGCAGGTGACGCGCGAGACCATCGTGCAGTCGGCGCTGATCTCCGCCGATCTTGCCGAGGAGATCGGCCTGCCGCGCAACCGCATCATTCTGTCGGCTAAGGTCAGCCAGGTGCAGGATCTGATCGCCGTCTATTCCATGCTGTCGGAGCGTTCCGACCATGCGCTGCATTTGGGCCTCACCGAAGCCGGCATGGGCTCGAAGGGCATCGTCGCTTCCTCTGCCGCCATGGGCTATGTGCTGCAGCATGGCATCGGCGATACGATCCGGGTCTCGCTGACGCCTGAGCCGAATGGCGATCGCACCCGCGAGGTGCAGGTGGCGCAGGAACTGCTGCAGGTCATGGGTTTCCGGCAGTTCATCCCGGTGGTTGCGGCGTGTCCCGGCTGCGGCCGCACGACTTCGACGGTCTTCCAGGAGCTGGCGCAGAATATCCAGAACGACATCCGTAAGAACATGCCGATCTGGCGTGAGAAATATCCGGGTGTCGAGGCGTTGAACGTCGCCGTCATGGGCTGCATCGTCAACGGTCCTGGCGAAAGTAAGCATGCCGATATCGGCATTTCGCTGCCTGGCACCGGCGAGACCCCGGCCGCCCCCGTCTTCATCGATGGCCAAAAGGCCATGACGCTGCGCGGCCCGAACATCGCCTCCGATTTTGAGGCCTTGGTGACCGACTATATCGAAAAGCGATTCGGCCGGAAGAACGTCGCGGCGGAGTGATCCGCCGCCTAAAGTCGAGGCTGGATCAGATGTTGCTCGTCAGCAGCTTGATGCCGGCGAAGCAATAGAAGCCGGCCATGGCGCCCTCGATCCAGCGGCGGGCATTGCGGTAGACTTTCAGCGCATGCGATGTCGAAAACAGGATCGCATAGCCCATGAACGCCAGAAGACCGGTCGTGCCGCAGATGGCGATGATCAGCACCGCTACGGAAGCGGGTGCGCCCTGCGGCATGCCGAGCGCGATGATGGCGAGCCATGCGAAGATCGCCTTGGGATTGGTCACGTGAATGCCGTAGCCGCGCAGGACCAGCGATTTGAAGCTGGGCGTTTTCGGGCCTTCGACAGCGGTCGGCAGCTCGCTGCCGGCACGCACGGCACGGAATGCCTTGTAGGCGAGATAGAGCAGGTAGATGCCGCCGAAGATCTTCAGAACTTCCAGCGCCATCGCATAGGTCTGCAGCAGCGTCGCAAGGCCTGCCGCTGCGGCAATCGCCCAGGTCATCGATCCCCCGAATATCCCGAGCGAGATCGTCATGCCGGCTTTGCGGCCATGGGTCATCGAGGTGCCGATGATGGCCATGATGGCGGGGCCGGGACTGACGACGGCAATTATGTAGGCGATATAGGCCGGCAGGATCTGCGGTAGATAGGCAAGGGTCTCGTGCATGGAAGATTTCCCGGGGGTGTTCGGCCGGCGCGGAGAATTCTGCGTCTACAGGCCAATACGGAACCGGAATGTGTCATAGATCGCGGCGGAAATCACCCGGCGCAGTCATGGATTCTTGTGATGGTGACATTTCATGACTGAATGAATGGCCATGGCTGAACAGCCACGGGCCGATGGCTGTTGCCGAGCGGCTGGCTCGCCCCGACAGCACCACCAAGTTGCTTCGGGATCAGCTTTTGCGGTTTGCAACGAAGCGGGCGGTTTCCGTCAGGACGTCCGCCTTGCTGCCATAGCCGGACAGCAGGCCGGCTGCTTGGCCCACCAGCCTTAGGAGCGTCGTTTCCGCCCATTCCTGCCCGTGCAGGGCAACCAGCGTACCCTTGCCGCGGCCGGCATCCTTGCCGGTTGCCTTGCCCATGGTGGCGGCGTCGGCGGTCAGGTCGAGAAGATCGTCGGCAAGCTGGAAGGCAAGGCCAATCTTTTCGCCGAAGGTCCTGAGACGCTTACGGTCTTCGGCCGAGGCGCCAGCGATGATGGCGCCGGCTTCGCAGGCAAAGCGGATCAGCGCGCCCGTCTTCATCGCCTGCAGCGTGGTGATGCCCTTTTCGTCGGGCGCTTCCTTCTCGGCAGCGAGATCGAGGGCCTGGCCGCCGGCCATGCCGCCGATGCCGGCTGCGCGCGACAATGCCAGCACGAGCGCCATTTTCCGATCTGCCGGCAGCTCCGTTTCGGGTGCCGCGATGATATCGAAGGCGTAGGTCAGTAGGCTGTCGCCGGCCAGAATCGCCGTGGCGTAGTCGAAAGCGATGTGCACGGTCGGCTGGCCGCGGCGCAGATCATCGTCGTCCATCGCCGGAAGATCATCATGTACGAGGGAATAGCAGTGTACGCATTCGAGCGCGGCGCCGACCCTCAATGCCGCCTCGGCATTGCCGCCGAGAAGGGCAGCCGATTCCATGACAAGGAAGGGACGCAGCCGCTTGCCGCCATTCAGGACGCCGTGGCGCATGGCGCTCAGCAGCCTGTCGGGGCGCACGATCTCGTCATTCAGGCTGCCGTCGGTGAGAAGCCGGGCCAGCAGTGCCTCGATCTTGCTGGCATTGTCCTTAAGGCGGTTCTCGAATGAGGAATGGGTGCTGTCCATGGGCGCTGTTTGGCATGAGAGGCCGTTGCTGGCAACGACAATTGTCGACGACGAGGTGGGAATTGCGCCGCACTCTGGTCATCGCTTTGTGTAGACGGTATGACGGGGCTGCAGCATCAGAGCGTTTCCCGGATGCATTATGGGGTTGTACCGGGAGGGAGCGATCGTGGACGTCAGGCACTTGGACATATCGACCGATAATGAGGAGGAGGAAGCCGAGGTGCCGCAACGCTCCTCCCCCTTGGCGCGCTTCAAGGCAAGGCCAATCTGGCAGCGCGTCGTCCTCATAGTGATCGGCATCCTTCTGCTGCCCTATCTCTTCATCGTCTTTTATCTGCTGCCGTTCGTCCATCCTGTTTCCACCCTGATGGTAGGCGACGCCATTACCCTTCAGGGATATGATCGCCGCTGGGTTCCGCTGGATAAAATCGCGCCGGTGCTGGTGAAATCCGTCATGGTCTCGGAAGACGGGCAGTTCTGCTTTCACGGCGGTGTCGATTGGGGCGAGATGCGGGCGCTGGTCCAGGAAACGTTGCGCGGCAGGTCCACCCGCGGCGGCAGCACGATCCCGATGCAGACAGTGAAGAACCTGTTTTTATGGAATGGCCGCTCTTTCGTTCGCAAGACGCTGGAATTGCCGCTCGCGGTTTCCGCCTCGGCGGTCTGGTCGAAACGCCGGATGATGGAGATCTATCTCAATATTGCCGAGTGGGGACCAGGCATTTATGGCATAGAGGCGGCAGCACGCTACCATTTCAAAGTGCCGGCCTCCAAGCTCACGGCACGTCAGGCGGCCCTCCTTGCCGTCTCGCTCCCCAACCCGATCGATCGGGTGGCAAGCAAGCCGGGACGGGGACTCAGCCAGCTCGCCTCGTTGATCCAGCGCCGCGCGCGCAATGCCGATGCATACATCAAATGCCTTTATGACTGATATCAGAACTTGTCGTTCGATCGGCTTGTCTTCATCTGGCATCCTTGGCTGTGATGTAAGGACGGGTTTGAATCATTTCAAAGAACTCCTCCCCTTCGGGTTCCGGCGCTGAAAAGGAAACAATGATCGTGGACAAGCTCACTCTCTATATCGGCAACAAGAATTATTCCTCCTGGTCGTTCCGGCCGTGGATCGCGCTCGAAGGCTGCGGCATCCCTTTCGAGGAAGTGCTGATACCCTTCGATTTCCCAGCTGGAAATCCGCGCATTCGTGAGGTGTCGCCGACGGGCAAGGTGCCGATGCTGGTTCACGGCGGCTTCAAGGTATGGGAATCCTTCGCCATCATCGAATATGCGGCCGAGCTTTTCCCGGATGCGGGGCTTCTACCGAGGGATCGTCAGGCGCGTGCATTGGCGCGATCCTACAGCATGGAAATGGTTTCCGGCTTCAGTGCCTTGCGCAACTTCTGCCCCATGAACATGCGTCGCCCGATCGGCCGCCGCGATCTACCCGATGGGGTAACGAAGGACGTGGCGCGCATCGAGACCATCTGGCGCGAGGCGCGAGCCTTTTCGGGTGGACCTTTCCTGTTCGGGGCCTTTTCTGGTGCGGACGCCATGTTTGCGCCTGTCGTCAGCCGCCTGGAGCGATATGACATCGCGGTTGCGGCAGATACGCGTGACTATATGGCGGCCATGAAGGCGCTTCCCGCCTGGCAAAAATGGGAGGAAGCGGCATTGCAAGAAACGTGGACCGTGCCGGAGGATGAAGACTGAATCGGTCTCGACTATCCGCCAATCTGGCGCAGCGGGCAAAAAATGCTATTGGGGACTGGTCAAAGCCCGTCAAGCCATGTATAAGCCCGCCCAATTTCCGAAATTGATGCATGTCTATTTCGGCCGCCTTGCTGGCCGTGGATATGTTTCGTCCGTACATGGAGTAACGAGAATGGCTGTACCGAAGAGAAAAACGAGCCCGTCCAAGCGCGGTATGCGCCGCTCTGCTGACGCCCTGAAGGCTCCGACCTACGTCGAAGACAAGAACTCCGGCGAACTGCGTCGTCCGCACCACATCGACCTGAAGACCGGCATGTATCGCGGCCGTCAGGTTCTGACGCCGAAGGAAAGCGCATAATCCAGCGCTGCCTTGATGGCATGAATGAAAAGGCTGGCGATTCGCCGGCCTTTTTCTGTTTGTAGTTGGGGTATGCTGGAAGTGAACC
The DNA here is from genome assembly GCF_054558365.1 of Rhizobium sp. No.120. Lineage (NCBI taxonomy): Bacteria > Pseudomonadati > Pseudomonadota > Alphaproteobacteria > Hyphomicrobiales > Rhizobiaceae > Rhizobium > Rhizobium sp. No.120. The sequence continues at coordinate 115,580 of NZ_BAAJNQ010000009.1, read as the reverse complement.
AACGGATGGGAAAAACGCGGCCGCGCGATATGGTGTGGCTCTGATACACCCTCTGTCCCTTTCGGGACATCTCCCCCCAAGGGGAGATCGTCGGGAGCATGCTGTCTGTTCTCACCAAATCAATAACTGCAGTTCCGCGGATGCGATATTCGCTTGAGGCGCGAGGATTTCTGCAAGTTGCTGATCTCCCCCGCGTGGGGGGAGATGTCACGTCAGTGACAGAGGGGATAAAAACTTTCCAAGCATTCAGGAGCGCGTTGCCTGATTTCAAAGGCTATCCAGCTTGCTCTGCATAGCGCGGAGCTGTTCCTTCAGTTCATCGATATCCTTGGCTTCGGCCTTGCGGCTTTCCTTGGCCGGCGGCTTCATGAAGGGCGAGAACATCTGCATGGCCTGCTGGAACATCTCGGTGTTGCGACGGACCTGCTCTTCGACCATCTGCATGGGCAGTTGCAGGTTCTTGCCGAGCGGCGTTTCGCCGAATGCGCGATTGATCTGTTCGCGCATCTGCGTCTGCTGCTCGGTAAAGGCGCGCATGGAATGTTCGAGGAAGCTCGGCACCACCATCTGCATCTGATCGCCGTAATAGCCGATCAGCTGGCGGAGGAAGGAAATCGGCAGCAGCGTGTTGCCGGTCTTCGATTCCTGTTCGAAAATGATCTGTGTCAGGACCGAATGCGTAATATCTTCACCGCTTTTGGCGTCCTGGACGATGAATTCCTCGCCCTTCTTCACCATCTCCGCCAGGTCATCCAGCGTCACATAGGTGCTGGTGCCGGTATTGTATAGGCGGCGATTGGCGTATTTCTTGATTACGATCTGGCCCTCATTCTTTGCCATTTATCAGTCTCCTGGCCCCGTCTGATTGTATGGAAACTCCTCCACCTCGGAGTGTAGACGCAAAAGAAGCTTGGTGACAATCGGTTTGTGCGATGCGGCAAGGCCTTTCCCGTGATTGCCTTTTTTGAAGGCGGTGACAGCTTCGTGAAATCTGCGCAATGAAAATTCTTGCTGTTTGACTCAAGAGCAAAGCTTTGACAGTTTCGCCTCATATACGTGTTCATTCTGTGAGGAGGCTTCCATGAGCAGTTCATCCATCGTCGTCGCCAGCGCAGCGCGCACTGCCGTCGGTTCGTTCAACGGCGCGTTCGCGACCGTTCCGGCTCATGAACTCGGCGCTGCGGCGATCAAAGGCGCGCTGGAGCGTGCCGGCGTCGATGCCAAGGAAGTCGACGAAGTGATCCTCGGCCAGGTGCTTCAAGCCGGTGAAGGGCAGAATCCAGCCCGCCAGGCCGCAATGAAGGCCGGCATTCCGCAGGAAGCGACCGCATGGGGTGTGAACCAGCTTTGTGGTTCCGGCCTGCGTGCCGTGGCGCTGGGCTTGCAGCAGATCGCAACGGGCGACGCGAAGATCATCGTTGCCGGCGGTCAGGAATCCATGTCGATGGCGCCGCATGCCGCGAACCTTCGCTCCGGTACCAAGATGGGCGACATGAAAATGATCGACACCATGATCAAGGATGGTCTGACGGACGCCTTCTACGGCTACCACATGGGCATCACGGCCGAAAATATCGCTCGCCAATGGCAGCTTTCGCGCGATGAGCAGGATCAGTTCGCCGTTGCCTCGCAGAACAAGGCTGAAGCCGCACAGAAGGCCGGCCGTTTCAAGGACGAGATCGTTCCCTTCACTATCCAAACCCGCAAGGGTGACGTCATTGTCGATGCCGATGAATATATCCGCCATGGCGCGACGATGGAGGCCATGGCGAAGCTGCGCCCGGCCTTTGACAAGGAGGGTTCCGTCACCGCCGGCAATGCTTCCGGCCTCAACGACGGCGCCGCTGCTGCGTTGCTGATGACCGAGGCGGAAGCCTCGCGTCGCGGCATTCAGCCGCTCGCCCGCATCGTCTCCTGGGCGACGGCCGGCGTCGATCCGCAGATCATGGGTACGGGGCCTATCCCTGCCTCCCGCAAGGCTTTGGAGAAGGCTGGTTGGTCCGTTAACGACCTCGATCTCGTCGAGGCCAATGAGGCGTTTGCCGCTCAGGCCTGCGCCGTCAACAAGGATCTCGGCTGGGACACGTCGATCGTCAACGTCAACGGTGGCGCGATTGCTATCGGCCACCCGATCGGCGCTTCGGGCGCACGCGTCCTCAATACGCTGCTGTTCGAAATGAAGCGCCGCGGCGCCCGCAAGGGGCTTGCCACGCTCTGCATCGGCGGCGGTATGGGTGTCGCCATGTGCTTCGAGGCGCTCTAGAATCTAAGAAATAGAGCATGATGTTGTCCGAAAACCGCTCATACGTTTCGGCATCCTGCTCTGGGGCGTTTTGAAAGGAATTTTCCAGAAGAAGTGGTGAAAGCGAGCGGGCGACCCGACCTTCGGGCGTCCCGCCTCCGCAGCAAAAAAAGGGGAGTGGCACATGAGCAGAGTGGCATTGGTAACCGGGGGTACGCGCGGCATCGGCGCGGCTATTTCTATGGCACTGCACAATGCGGGTTACAAGGTGGCGGCAACCTATGCCGGCAATGATGAGAAGGCCCGTGCTTTCCACGATGTGACCGGGATCTCCGTTCACAAGTGGGATGTGACCGACTACGAGGCCTGCGGAAAGGGTATTGCCAAGATCGAGCATGATCTCGGCCATGTCGATATTCTGGTCAACAATGCCGGCATCACCCGCGACGCCATGTTCCACAAGATGACGCCGCAGCAGTGGCACGAGGTCATCAATACCAACCTCACCGGCCTTTTCAACATGACGCACCACGTCTGGCAGGGCATGCGCGACCGCAGCTTCGGGCGCGTCATCAATATCTCCTCGATCAATGGTCAGAAGGGGCAGATGGGGCAGGCGAATTATTCCGCAGCCAAGGCGGGCGATCTCGGCTTCACCAAGGCTCTGGCGCAGGAAGGGGCTGCCAAGAACATCACGGTCAATGCGATCTGCCCTGGCTATATCGGTACGGAAATGGTGTTGGCGGTCCCGGAAAAGGTGTTGAACGAGCGCATCATTCCGCAGATCCCTGTTGGACGCCTTGGCGAACCCGAAGAAATTGCCCGCATTGCCGTCTTTCTGGCAAGCGACGATGCCGGTTTCATCACGGGATCGACCATATCTGCCAATGGCGGCCAGCTGTTCGTCTAATCAATTCAAGAAAAGCGCAGCCCGTTTTCTGCTAGGGACTTGCGTGAGCGCAATAAAAATGGAGCGGTTCAGAGTTACGGAACCGCTTCAGCCATGACATCCATTATATGCCGAACGGAATTACCGGGCTGAGCCGGAAATCATCCTCTTGTTGAGGCCTGCTGCCGATGCCGTGGTTTGAATTCCAGGACGACGGCCTCAAGGGCAACCTCCCGCTTTTCCTTGCCTCGGGCTCTCGCCGCGCTTGCGAGCGCATAAAAAGTCGTGCCGGTAAGCACGAGTGCTGCAATGCTTGCGATGATTGCGGCCATGATGCCGTTCCTTTCTCAAAACACTGCCACCTCGCGGTGACCGATGGCGGGGGGAAGAAGATCTTATTGAAGGAACTGTCGCTCCCTGAATTTTTTCCAGGAGCTAATCCTGACCGGCCGCCGCTGGCGGCCGGTCAGGTAATGCCTTAGCGGCAGCGAGCCTCGTAACGGTGACCGTAACGGTCGCGATAGATGCAGTAGCCGCGACGCTCTTCCGAACGTCCGATGAGGTTGCCGACAACGCCGCCAGCGACCGCACCGACAGCGGCTCCGCCCCAGCTATGAGTGGCGACGCCACCGATCAGCGCGCCGGTGCCGGCGCCGATTGCCGTACCCTTTTCCGTTGCCGTGCACGACGCCAATGCGCCGACAAGGGCGACAGCGACAATAATCTTCTTCATGGTGTTAGCTCCCTGATGTTGCGAGGTTTGAACAATGTCTGCGGATCAGATGCGCCCCATCAATAACAGAATGAGGACAATGACGAGAACAAGCCCGAGACCACCCGATGGGCCATATCCCCATGCCCGGCTGTAACCCCAGCTGGGAAGTGCGCCAATCAGCAGCAGAATCAGTATGACAAGCAATACCGTACCAAGCATGATATGTCTCCTCCATGTCCCTCGCTTGAATATCCCGCCAATATCGCTGTTCGATGCGGCGTTATCCTTCCAGCGTTCCAGCTCAAAACTGTCCAGTGAATGGGCCGGATTTCTCAATTCTGCTCATAGAAACTTACATGTCCGGTAATTGTTCCGGCTAAGAAATAAAAATGCGCGTGCCTGGCAGTTGGAGCGCTCAATAAAACGTTAATATGATCGCGCCGCGCAACGGATCACGGACGTGTCGTTAAATCGTCCGTATGGTTAAAATATAATTAAAATACAATGGGTTGTGGTGAACGAAACGAGAAAGGCCGGATGTCTGTGATTCGTCGGCGATTCGTTCTGCATTTGAACTTTGGTTAACGGCTGGGCGGTCTGCCGACATGCCGCATACAAGGATGCTACCCGGCAAATGGCGTTCAGGTAGTGTGTTCGCCGGCGGATTCGTTAATTTGCAGAGGACTCCGAAACGGTATCGCCGCTCGAGCCGATCTCCATGTCGGGATGCTGGTCCGGCAAGATACAATATCTAGCCGTGAACAAATGCAGTATCCGCTGCTATCCGCGATTCGTCACCGATTCGTTCCGGCTTTGATCAATGTGTTAATTGATGCAGCCTTTGCGTGCGTTCATCGATTCATTATAGCTTCACTCGCCAAAAGGCGAGCCGCAATCGCAGATTCGGCTCGGATTCGCATCTCAACCATGCAGAGTCCGGTCTATCCTTGCCGAGAAACCGCTAGATGTTGTGGAGAACAAAACGGAATCGGGAGGTCGCTGCAATCAGTCGCAGATTCGGTCCGGCTCTGGCAGCCGATGTAAGGCTGCTGGCGGATTCACAGGAAAAGTCATGATTTACAGATCATTAACCATGATACGATGCAAAGTCCCCTTGGCTGAGGCCTCTTTGCTTGACTCTCTTGTATGGAAAAAAGCCGCGTAGGGATGATTCAGTATTTGGTGTGAATCCTTCTCTTGAAATCCATATATTGTAGTGAACAAATAAAGAACTATGTCGAGTCACCGATTCGTCTCCGATTCGTTCTCAGGCTGTTCCGGAATCGCCAGGACTCGCATGGGATGCAGTGTAATTGTAGCTTATGGTTGAGGCGCTCAAATATGAAATCGAATGTTGCCGCATCTGTTTTTTCATTCGGGTCTTGCCTTTGTCACATATGGTCGTCATCTGTTCGTTTCCTCCAGGAGGAACAGGCTGATCGGAAGACGGCCGTTTCTCGCCCATGCACGGACCTATGACTCAGACTTCGCAGCCCATGATCCTGAGCGGACGCGGCGTAACCGCGGTGCTCGGACCGACCAATACCGGCAAGACCCATTATGCCATCGAGCGCATGGTGGCACACGGCAGCGGCGTAATCGGCCTGCCGCTGCGGCTGCTTGCGCGCGAGGTCTATACGCGCGTCGTCGAGAAGGTCGGCGCGCAGAATGTCGCGCTCGTGACCGGCGAGGAAAAGATATCGCCGCCCAATGCGCGCTTTTCGGTCTGCACGGTCGAGGCTATGCCGCGCGAGACTCGCGCCTCCTTTGTCGCGATCGACGAAGTGCAGCTTGCCGGCGATCTGGAGCGCGGACATATTTTTACCGACCGCATTCTGCATCTGCGCGGCCGCGATGAAACCTTGCTGCTTGGCGCCGGCACCATGCGGCCTATTCTCGAGCAGCTTCTGCCTGGGATCACTGTTCTCGAGCGGCCCAGGCTGTCGCATCTCTTCTACGCCGGGCAGAAGAAGATCACGCGGCTGCCGCAGCGCACTGCCATCGTCGCCTTTTCCGCCGACGAAGTTTATGCGATCGCGGAGCTTATCCGCCGCCAGCGTGGTGGCGCGGCCGTCGTCCTCGGCGCGCTTAGCCCACGTACCCGTAATGCGCAGGTGGCCCTCTATCAGGCCGGCGATGTCGAATATTTGGTTGCGACCGATGCAATCGGCATGGGGCTCAACCTCGATGTCGATCATGTCGCCTTCGCCCAGGACCGTAAGTTCGACGGCTATCAGTTCCGCAATCTCAATCCGGCCGAGCTCGGTCAGATCGCAGGTCGCGCCGGTCGTCATCTCAAGGACGGCACCTTTGGGGTGACGGGACAAGTCGATCCTTTCGACGACGAACTCGTGCGCCGGATCGAGGGACACGAATTCGATATGGTCAAGGTGCTGCAATGGCGCAGCAAGGATCTGGATTTCGCTTCGATCGCGGCGTTGCGTGCAAGTTTGGAAGACGCGCCTCGCGTGCAGGGCTTGACGCGGGCGCTGCCTGCAGTAGACCAGCAGGCGTTGGAATATCTGTCACGCGATCTGGAGATAGTCGATCTTGCCAGCAACCCGGCTCGGGTTGAGAAATTGTGGGAGGCTTGTGCGCTTCCCGACTATCGGCGCATCACGCCTGCCCAGCATGCTGATCTCATCGCCGCCCTCTTTTCCGATCTCGTGCGCTATGGCACGGTAAAAGAGGATTTCCTGGCCGAACAGGTGCACCGCGCCGATCGGACGGATGGCGAGATCGACACGCTTTCGGCGCGAATCGCGCAGATAAGGACTTGGACCTATGTGTCGAACCGGCCCGGCTGGCTTGCCGATCCGACACACTGGCAAGAAAAGACGCGGGAAATCGAAGATCGATTGTCCGACGCGTTACATGAGAGGTTGACGAAACGCTTTGTTGATCGCAGGACATCTGTGCTCATGAAGCGCCTGAGAGAGAATGCGATGCTGGAAGCTGAAATCAGTGTGAATGGAGATGTCTTCGTAGAGGGGCATCATGTGGGACAGTTGACCGGATTCCGGTTCACGCCTATCGCAGGGACCGAAGGGCCAGATGCCAAGGCTGTCCAGACGGCCTCGCAGAAGGCGCTGGGGCTGGAGTTCGAGGCACGTGCCGCACGTCTGCATGCGGCCGGCAATGGCGATCTCGCGATCAGCGCCGATGGCCTCGTACGTTGGCTCGGAGATCCCGTCGCGCGTCTGTCAGGCAGCGATCATGTCATGCGTCCGCGCGTCATCCTGCTTGCCGACGAGCAGCTGACGGGCAATGCGCGCGATCATGTCGCCGCCCGTATCGAGCGCTTCGTGAACCATCATATCAGCACCATCCTGAAGCCGCTGGATGATCTCCAGCGCGCCGAAGATTTGCAGGGCCTTGCCAAGGGGCTGGCTTTCCAGCTGGTAGAGAATCTCGGCGTTCTGTTCCGGCGCGACGTCACGGAAGAAGTGAAGTCCCTGGATCAGGACGGGCGTGCCTCGATGCGCCGCTACGGCGTTCGCTTCGGCGCCTATCATATTTTCGTGCCCGCCCTGCTGAAGCCGGCTCCGGCCGAACTCATCACGCTGCTCTGGGCGCTGAAGAACGATGGGCTGGATAAGCCGGGTTATGGCGATCTGATCCCGGTTCTCGCCGCCGGCCGTACCTCGGTCGTTACCGATCCCGGCTACGAGCGCATGTTCTACAAGCTCGCCGGCTTCCGGTTCCTCGGCAAGCGCGCCGTGCGAATCGATATTCTTGAACGTCTGGCGGACCTCATCCGTCCGCTGTTGCAGTGGAAGCCCGGCCAGACTTCGCGTCCCGACGGTGCTTATGACGGCCGTCGTTTCACCACGACGACTGCGATGCTCTCCATCCTCGGCGCGACGCTTGAGGACATGGAGGAAATCCTCAAGGGTCTCGGTTATCGCGCCGATTCGGTGAAGGCGGAAGAGGCTGCGGTCTTTCTCGCCCAGCAGGATGCGGCCGCGACGCCGGCCGCGCCGGCTGCGGAAACTACGGGGGAAAAGGCCGATCACGATGATGCCGACGCTGCTGGCGACGAGCCGGCTAAGGAAGTGGAAGCCGTTTCGCAGGAAACAGCCGCTCCCGCCGAGGCGCCTGATCAGACGGAAGCCTTCGTATCTGCAGAGTCTGTTGCCGTTGCAGAAGTTGCCGCAGAGCCCGTAGAGCCGAAGCCGGTTCTGCTCTGGCGTCTGGGTGGCCGCAACGACCATCAGCAGCGGCAAGGCGGCCGTGGCCACGGCGATCGCCGCGGCCAGCAAGGCGAAGGTCGAGGTTACCAGGGCAACCGCCGTAGCGGCGAACAGGCAGCCGGTGAAGGCAATCGCGAAGGCGGCCGTGATCGTCGTGACGGACGCGACAATCGTGAGGCTCGCGGCGGCGACAATAAGGGTCCGCGCGGCAACCGCGAAGGCGGTCGTCCGCAGCATCAGGGCAATCGCGGCGAACGGGGTGATCGTCAGGAACGTGGCGACCGCAACGACCGGCATGATCGCAACAATCGCGGCGCATCGCAGCCCTTGCGCTTCGAAGCCAAGCCGCCGCGCAAGGAAAAGCCGATCGATCCGGATTCTCCTTTCGCCAAGCTCGCTGCCCTTAAGGAGCTGATGAAGAAATAGGCCATGACGGACGAGAAACAGCCATTTTCCGGTTCGCGCCAGCGCATCGACAAATGGCTGTTCTTTGCCCGCATGGTGAAGTCCCGGTCGCTGGCGCAGGTCTATGTGCAGAATGGCAGCGTCCGGGTGAATGGCGAGCGGATCGTGCAGTCAAGTTTCGGGGTCAAGGCCGGCGACTGCATCGAGCTCTCGCTGGAGCGGCGAGACGTGGTGCTGATCGTGCGCGCAGCGGGCGATCGCAGAGGTCCATTCGAGGAGGCCAGGCTGCTTTACGAGGATCTGACGCCGCCACCGGATGAGACAAAACGCCTCACTCCCTTCGAGCAGGCATTGCGGACGCCGGGCAGCGGCAGGCCTACGAAAAGGGATCGGCGCGCCATCGATCGTCTCACCTCTGACGATGATTAGAAAACTCTGTCTGTTGCAGAGGGGTTTCGCGATTGTTTGTCCTTGAAATTCGCTGACAAAGTCGATACCTCACGATCAACCTGCCGGTAACCAACCGGACGGCGCGTTTGCGCGTGATGCATTCGTCTGCCCGTTCGGCTCCGAGGAAAAGCGCGACGTTCCAGGTTGCGCATCCGCGGAAGCTAGATACATTCCTGGAGTGCTTCGTGACATATGTCGTGACCGATAATTGCATCCGCTGCAAATATACCGATTGTGTGGAAGTCTGCCCCGTCGACTGCTTCTACGAAGGCGAGAACTTCCTTGTCATCCATCCTGACGAATGCATCGATTGCGGCGTCTGCGAACCGGAATGTCCTGCCGAGGCGATCAAGCCCGATACGGAACCGGGTCTCGACAAGTGGCTGAAGGTGAATGCGGAATATGCCGCCATCTGGCCGAATATCACGGTCAAGCGCGACCCGATGCCGGAAGCCAAGGAAATGGATGGCGAACAGGGGAAATTCGAGAAATATTTCTCGGCCAATCCCGGTACAGGTGACTGATCGCAGGTCGTGACAGGCCTTCGATAAAGGTGTAGTCGATATCGCAGAAAGCGAATCAATGCCATTGGGCCGTTGGCTGGTCAACGTGGCCATTTTGGTGCGTGCGCAGCAAATTATTGATTTCCTCAGATTTTTGTGATAGGGTCGTCACACTGATCCACAGCGGCATTTCGCATGCCCAAAACCATCACGAAAGCAAATCACCAATCCGTACGCGGTTTCCTTGACATATCAACGCATTGTGTTGTCGGGTCCCAGATCGCGATGGGTGGGTTTCTGTTTGCATAAGTCTGGCTGGACCAGGATGAAGTGACCCGACGGTACGCCGTCTCATCCGGGCCTGACTGACCCGGCACCCCGGCCCTAACGGGGCGCGTAACAGGGAGTTTTTGAAAAGAATGACGACCCAGCAGAAAAAACCTTCAGCAGCACGCCATGGCTTCAAGACTGGTGAAGCGATCGTTTATCCGGCCCACGGTGTCGGCACGATCACTGCGATCGAAGAACAGGAAGTCGCAGGCATGAAGCTCGAGCTGTTCGTAATCGATTTCGAGAAAGACAAGATGCGCCTGAAGGTGCCGGTGGCAAAGGCCATGAGCATTGGCATGCGCAAGCTTTCCGAGACCGATTTCGTCGAGCGTGCATTGAAGGTTGTGCAGGGCAAGGCCCGCGTTAAGCGCACCATGTGGTCGCGTCGCGCGCAGGAATACGATGCCAAGATCAATTCCGGCGACCTGATCTCGATCGCGGAGGTCGTTCGCGATCTCTATCGCGCCGAGAATCAGCCTGAGCAGTCCTATTCCGAACGTCAGCTTTATGAAGCTGCGCTTGACCGCATGGCGCGGGAAATCGCCGCCGTCAATAAGATGTCGGAAACCGAAGCTGTTCGCCTTGTCGAAACCAATCTGAACAAGGGACCGAAGCGCGGCAAGGTCGTCGAAGAAGACGATTCGCAGGACGAAGCCGCATAAGGCCGAGACGCCACTATCGCTTACAAAAAACCCGGCCTTCGTGCCGGGTTTTTTATTTGGAACCTTTTCCGTTTTGATGCGTTTAAGCCCTGGATTGGCGGTTCGTGTGGGTTTTCTCCTGTGGGGAGGCGTATCCACACGGGCTGTCTTATAGATGTTTACGAGGACCGGCCTATGCGTTTTCACTCGAAGCTCCCAGGCGATCTGAAGATGATTGAATCGGCAGACCCGTTCGATGAGATCGAACTAGACTAGTCATCGATTCTCCGGCGACCCGGATAATCGGTTTCCAATTTGCAATTTCATTCATTGATTTCCATCCGAGCAGCAATGTTCGGAAACGATGCTTGCTGCCCTTTTCGTCGACCGCGGCATAGAGACGATTTGAGGCCGAAACCCAGGAGATGCATATGACGAATATGTCTGCAGATCGGCGCATGATCAAAGTTGCGATGGCTGCTCCCTATCTCGATCGCGACGAAGAGCACGATCTCGCCATACGCTGGAAAGACCACGACGATCGTGGTGCGCGCAATCAGATAGCAACGGCCCATATGCGCCTCGTCATTTCTATGGCGGGGAAGTTTCGTAATTTCGGACTGCCGATGAGCGATCTGGTGCAGGAAGGCTATGTCGGTCTGTTGGAAGCGGCCGCCCGCTTCGAGCCGGAGCGGGAAGTTCGCTTCTCCACCTATGCAAGCTGGTGGATCCGTGCTTCGATCCAAGACTATATTCTGCGCAATTGGTCGATCGTACGCGGCGGCACGAGTTCTGCTCAGAAAGCGCTGTTCTTCAATCTGCGCCGCTTGCGCGCCAAGCTTGCCCGCAGCAATTCCAACGTCACCGTCCAATCCATCCATGAGGAAATCGCCGTCACGCTCGGTGTTAGCCTTGCAGATGTGCAGACGATGGATGCGCGCCTCTCCAGCAGCGATACCTCCCTGCAGGCCCCCTCCATTGCCGGCGATTCCGAAAGTGCCGAGCGCATCGATTTTCTGATCAGCGACGAGCCGCTTCCCGACGAGCAGGTCTCCGACATGATCGACGGCGAGCGTCGTCGCGTCTGGCTCGCATCGGCGCTGAAACATCTCAACGAGCGCGAAATGAAAATCATTCAGGCGCGCCGCCTGGTCGAAGACGGTGCGACGCTCGAAGAGCTCGGTGCTGATCTCGGCATTTCCAAGGAGCGTGTGCGCCAGATCGAAAGCCGGGCGATGGACAAGCTCCGCAACGCTTTGGTGGATGCGGATCCCCGCATGGCCAGCTACGCCTGAATGCGCGCTTCTCCCGCCCGGGAGAAGTCGCCCGCTATCATTCCGAAATAATCTTGACTTTGTCGCCCGGTGCAATGTTTGCCCCGGTTGGCAGGGCGTTTATCAGCTTGAACAGGTCGAGCTTGCGGTCGGTGCCCATCATGCGGGCAGCGAGCGTGGTGATCGTATCGCCGGGCTTGACGGTGACGACGCGAACACGCAGCGGCTTCAGCGAGGCCGCCTCTTCCGGAGTCATATGCCGGAAGCTTGCGCGCAGCACATTGGCCGTCTGATCGAGCTGGGCGATATTTCCCTTAGGCACCGCCGTCAGGAAGCGGAAGATCTGGGTACGGTCGCGGATGACAGTCACATCGAAATCCCAGCGATCGGCCGAAGCGCGTGCCGTGGCGGCCGGCATGCCGTTGACCGTGATCGACCTGATCGAGGAAGGATCGAGGCCGGTGACCCAGCCGCTGGAAATATAGTTCGTCAGATTCTGATTCTGGGTATCGGCAACGCCGTCGAAGCGGATGGCGATGTCGCCCGGGCCGGTCGCCATGACGGCTTCGACCTTGTTGTCGATACGGAAATCCGGCGGTACGTCGAAGCGGATGCCAAGGCCGCCATGCAGGAAGGTCTGGCCGCGCACATAGCCTTCTTCAGGGCTGTCGCCATAAAGCAGGCCATCGATGCCGTTGAGATAATAATCGCGGCCGATGTCGCCGACCTTGCCTTCTTCGCCGAATTCGCGCGCGTGAGCCTTGGCAAGGTCGATACGCTGCGGCGTGCTCGGATGGCTCGAAAGGAAGTCCAGGCTTTGGTCCACGTCGGAATTGGCCGACATGAAGCGACTATAGTCTTCCATCGCGTTCAGGAAGCGCGCGGCGGCATAGGGATCGTAGCCGGCCTGGCCGAGTGTGCGGATGCCGATCTCGTCGGCCTGGAGTTCCTGCTGGCGTGAGAAGGCGGCAAGACGCAGCTTGCCGCGGGCAAGCGCCTGCTTGCCGGCCAGATCGCTCGACAGGACTTCCGAAACGACGCGGCTGGCGATGACTTCGGCTTCTTCGCGCTTCTGCCGCTCGATGCCGTGATTGGCTGTTACGTGCGCCATCTCGTGCGACAGCACCGCGGCGACTTCGGACGCATCATTAGCAAGCGCCAGAAGGCCGCGGGTTACATAGAGATAGCCCCCCGGCAGCGCAAAGGCGTTGATCGAGGGAGAATTGAGAATGGTGATGCGGTAGGACTGCTGCGGATTTTCCGACACGCTGGTCAAGGCGCCGGCGATGCGGGCAACGAGCCTCTCCGTCTTGGCATCCTTGTATTCGCCGCCATAGCTTGCGAGGATACGCGGATGTTCGCGAGCGCCCATCTGCGCGCGAGGATCGTTCTTCTGCACTTCAGAAACGATCTGCGGATTGGCGGAGGGCGAAACGCTCGGCTGGTAGGATTGATCCAGCACCGTCTGGCAGCCGTTCAATATCGCCGCGGCCGTAAGGACGGGGACAAAGCGGCGCAAACGGGCTGCGACGGTCGCATCGATCCTTCGTTGTGCTCGCTTGCTCTGCTTCAGGACCTGCATCCTACTCATTTCGCTGCCATGCCGGCTCGGCGCCAAATCCGGTTGATCCTTACCGGACCGATCATCGTCGTGCGCCGATAAAGATTATTTCAGCCCCCACCGATCCGCATTTACCCGGACGGTCTCCACCCCTTGCTGTAGCCGATTTTCGCACCGGTTGCATAGCGAGACTCCGTTTAAATGTGGCGGCGTTGTATTTTAGCAAGCATTTCCGAGGACTTTCAGCCGCTTCGCTAGACGAAATTAAGGCAAAACCGGCAGCAAGATGCTGCGACGCAATCAATGTTGCAGAAATGTGGTCAGTGCCGGAATGCTGCCCGCCTCAAGGAAGGTTTCGATGGGCGCGGCGAGCTTGATCGTGCCGCCGTCGATGAAGATGGCGTGGTCGGCAAGGCGCCGTACTTCGGCCGGATCATGCGAGACGATCAGCACAGTATTGCCGGTTTCGCGATGCAGGGTTTTCAAAAGTTCGACCATTCCGGAGCGCAGGCCGGGATCGAGCGCGGCAAAAGGCTCGTCCAGCAACAGGATCGGCTTATCACGCACCAGAGCCCGAGCGAAGGCGGCACGCTGCCGCTCGCCGCCGGAGAGCGTTCCCGGCTTGCGCGTCTCGAAGCCGGGCAGTCCGACACGGGCCAAGGCCTGCGAGACCCTTTCCCGGTCCTCTTTCGAAAGCTTCAATGACGGGCTGATGCCGAGGCCGACATTGGTGAAGAGGTCGAGATGGGCAAAGAGATTGTTGTCCTGAAAGACCAGCGACACCGGCCGTTCGGCGGGATGCAGGCCGCTTACATCCTGCCCGGCAAGCAGGATGCGGCCGCGATCGGGCTGCTCGAAGCCGGCCAATAAATTGAGAAAGGTGGATTTGCCGGATCCCGACGGTCCAGTGATGGCGATGATCTTGCCCTGTGGCAATGCGCAGTCGAAGCGGAAGTCATGCGTGCCCAGGCGCAGCTCGACCCCTTCCATGGCAATCTCTCCTGCCTTCATGCTCCTGCCGTCAGTCATTTCGCCTGCTTTCGTCATTTGGTGCGCTCTGGCCCACCGTCCCGGCTATGGTCAGGAGAAGGCATACCAGGCCAAGGATCAAGGCATATCCGTCGGCGTCGTTGGTGCGGTAGCTGCCGAGCTTGCTATAGACCAGCCAGGGCAGGGTCATCAGACTATCGGAGCCGAAGAGCGCGACGGCGCCGAGATCGCCGAGCGACAGGGCCATGGCGAAAGAGAGCGCCGTGAAGAGCGGTTTGCGCAGACCGGGCCAATCGATCATGCGCAGGCGCGCAATGCCGTGAAGGCCGAGGCTTGCCGCCAATCGTCCGGTGCGGCTGACATGGACTGTATAGGCCGGCTCGATGACACGAATGACGAAGGGCAGCGCCATCAGCGCATTGATAACAATGATGAGGACGGCTGCAAAGCGGCTGGGATCGCCCAATGGCCTGAGCGCCAGGAACCAGCCGGTCGCCAGCACGATCGGCGGTACCAGCAGGATGAGAGAGGAGCTTGCGACTAGTGCGAGGGACAGACCGCGCAGACCAAGGGTCTTTCGGCGGTCTGCCGCTGAGCGGGCGCGAATGATCGCAAAGGATATCAGCACGGCGAGAAATCCGGCGGCAAGCGAGATTGCAAGACTCGTGAATGCCGCCTGCAGGAAGATCGGCTGGGCGACGAGCTTCAGAAGATTTGCTTCCAGACCGGTCACGACGATCGAAGCGAGGGGCATGCCGAGAAAGAGTGTAGCGGCCACCAGCAACGCGGCATCGCCGAATCGCGCAGCCATTCCCTGACCATCGATGCGGCGCAGAGCACGGCCACCCGTGAGCCCGTGATCGTCGGGGGCGTGAAACAGCGTCATGGCGCCCAGCACAAGGAGTGTGACGGCGATCTGCAGCAGCGACAGCATGACGGCGCGCCCGGGATCGAAATCGAAGCGGAGCGCCTGATAGATCGCCACTTCCAGCGTCGTTGCGGCTGGGCCGCCGCCGAGGATCAAAACCAGCGTGAAGCTGGTGGCGCAGAGCATGAAGATCAGGCCGGCAATGCCGGGAATAAGGCCGCGCAGGATAGGCCATTCGATGAAGCGGAAGACCGAGGCGGGCCGCATGCCGAGCCCGCCGGCCACAAGCCAATATTCCGCCGGCACGCGTTCCAGCCCGGCAAGCATCAGCCGGCAGGCGAGCGGCATATTGAAGAAGACATGCGCAAGCAGAATGCCAGCCAGGCCATAAATGCTAACTGGCTGTGACAGGCCGAGTGCCGATAG
This sequence comes from Rhizobium sp. No.120, assembly GCF_054558365.1. Lineage (NCBI taxonomy): Bacteria > Pseudomonadati > Pseudomonadota > Alphaproteobacteria > Hyphomicrobiales > Rhizobiaceae > Rhizobium > Rhizobium sp. No.120. The sequence goes on along the minus strand of NZ_BAAJNQ010000009.1, from coordinate 100,093 downwards.
CGCCTGATTGATGAGCCCCTGCCGACCCCAAATGCCGAGCAAGCCGAGCGCGCCGATCAGCACAGGTAGGCCCATCGGCACGGCCATCAGCCGGATGAGCCAAAGCCGGCCGGGAAAGCGCGGCTGGCGCGCCAATGCGCGCGCGACCGGAATGGCGAGCACAACGGAGAGGAGCGTCGAAAGCACCGCCTGCAGCAACGTGAAACGCAGAACGCGCAGCAAGTAGGGATCTGCCAAGGGATTGGTGCCGCCGGACTCGATGCCGGCGGCAAGCAGGACGAGCACGGCGATCCCGACGAAGAGCACGATGCCGGCAAGGCTGACTGCCCCGCCTGAAATAGCGCCTCTTCGCTCGGGTGCCGTAAGTATGATCAAGGCGTCAGTTGCCGCTGGTGGCGGTCAGCCATTCGTCGATCCAGGCCTTACGGTTCTTGTCGACGTCGGCGGGGCTCATCAGGAAGGTCTTCGACGGCACCACGAGCTTGTTAAAGGCGTCCGGCAGTGGCTCCGAAGTGGCTGAAACCGGCATCATCCAGTTGCTTGTCGGAATGATGTCCTGGAAGCCTGGAGAGATCATGAACTTCAGGAAGTCCCGGGCCAGGTCCTTGTTCGGCGAGGACTTGACGAGGCCGGCGACCTCGATCTGGATATAGTGCCCTTCCGAGAAGGCGGCTGCCTGATAGCGGTCGGTCTTGTCCTCGATCATGTGATAGGCAGGCGACGTCGTATAGGAGAGCACCATCGGCGCTTCGCCCTTTGTGAAGAGGTCATAGGCTTCCGACCAGCCGGGGGTGACGGTTAGGATGCGGCCCTTGAGCTTTGTCCAAGCATCGGCGGCCTTGTCGCCATAGATCGACTTAACCCAGAGCAGCAGGCCGAGACCCGGCGTCGAGGTGCGCGGATCCTCGATGACGATCTTCTGATTGGGATCGCCCTCGACGAGATCCTTCATGCTCTTGGGGGGATTCTTAACCGTTTGGCTGTCATAGATCACGGCGAAATGGCCGTAGTCGTAGGGCACGAAGACGTCATCCTTGAAACCGCCGGGAACCTTGAGGGCCGAGGTATCGACGCCGCTGGCATCGAAGAGGCTGGTATCCTTCGCTTCATCTATGAGATTGGTGTCAAGGCCGAGAACAACGTCGGCCTTGGTGCCCGTCCCTTCCAGCTTCAGGCGGGAGAGAAGTGCAACACCATCGGTGACGGCGACGTAATTGACCGTGCAGCCGCAGGTCTTTTCGAAGGCTGCCTTGATCTTGGCGCCCGGACCCCATTCGGCGGTGAAGCTTTCATAGGTGTAGATGGTCAGGGTCTTGTCGGCTGCTGCGGCAGGCTGTGCGGCAAAAAAGGTCGTCCCGGCGGCAAGGGCCAGGCCGGCGAAGAGTGACAATAGCGAGCGGTGTTGCATGACGGCGCCTCCTTTTTGGTTTCATTTTGAAAGGGAAAGGGCGCCATGATTTCGTCACGCGTCTAATCCCTCCGCCGGTGTTAGCCGGATCAGGTTCCGCGGGTTGGCCGGTGAAAGCCTCTCAGCCGAAATGTCCGAAGGACATAAGGCACCCCGTTAGAGCATGGGCAGATTTAATCTCGTGACGGAGGGATGACAAGGGAAATGATTCCCTTGCCGATTGCAGCATGACAGATTTACTCGGCGGCCTCCGCGACCGCCGGACTTTCGAATTTCTTCGCGGCACCTGGGAGCTGCACATTCTTCAGCGTCAGCGCCGTCAAAAGGCCGAAGAGGCAGATGCTGGCGGCGGTCATGAACAACGGGCTGAAGGCGCTCGCATAGGCGTTGGCCACGGCCTCGCGGGTAATCTCGGGCAAGGCGGCCATCATCTTCGGCGTCAGCTCTTCAATGTTGGATACCCCTGATATGGAGACGCCGACATTGCCGAGCTTGGCAGCAATGATCGCGCCGTAGATGGAGATGGCAATCGAGGCGCCGCCCATGCGCGACAGCGTGACGGCGCCGGTCGCAGCGCCGACGTCACGGGCAGCCGCTGCATTCTGTACGCCGATGACAGGCACTTGCTGGGCAAGGCCGATGCCGATGCCATGCAGCAGCATCAGGCTGCCAATGAGGACGACTGGCGTGCCGGCATGGACGAAGGCAAGCGAAGCGAATGCGATGGTGCTGCAGCTGGCGCTGGCAACGGCAAAGGGCTTGTAACGGCCTTTGGCCGCGATCAGCCGACCGGCGGAAAGCGAGCCGCAGACGATGCCGCCGGTCAGGAGTATGAACAGCAGCCCGGCCATGGAGGGCGAAAGGCCTGTCGTCGTCTGCAAGAAGAGCGCAAAATAATTGACCATGCCGATGGCCACGGCGCCGCTGGTGATCGAGATGATCAGCAGAAGGCCGAATGTCGGGTTGCGGAACAACGTCATCGGAACGATGGGCTCGGGTGCGCGACGCTCGATGAAGACCCAGGCGATAGCGCAGACGATGCCGAAGGCGATGATGCCCAGGCACTGTGGCGACAGCAGAGATCCGAAGAGCTCGCTGCCGTCAGCTGCAAGCACGATGCTCGTCGTCGTCAGGGCAAGGACGACGGCACCGGCATAATCGATCTTCGGGCGGCGGGCCGGCTTGCGGTAGGGCAGCATGAAGGCAAGACCGGCGAGCACGATGAAGCCGATCGGCACGTTGACGAGGAAGATCGAACGCCAGCCGAAGAGATCGCTCATCGTGCCGCCGAGAACGGGACCTATGGCGCCGGAAGCCATGAGCACCAGGCTCGAATAACTCTGATAGCGAGCGCGTTCCCGCGGCTCGAAGAGATCGGCGTTGACGGCGAAGATCGAGACCATGATGCCGCCGCCGCCGAAGCCTTGAAGGACGCGAGCGGCGATCAGCGTGTTCATCGAGACGGCCAGGCCACATACGGCGGAGCCGACCGTGAAGATCGCGATCGCCGTCATCATCACGTACTTACGGCCGAAGAGATCGCCGAGCTTGCCATAGACGGGCATGACGGCGGAAAGCGAGAGAAGATAAGCCGAGCCAATCCAGCCGAAGCGATCCAGATGCCCGAACTCGCCGACGATCGTCGGCAGTGCCGTCGAGACGATCTGATTGTCGAGCGTCGCCATGAACATGGCCGTCATCAGAAACAGGAAAAGAATAAGCCGCCGTTTGTGATCCGCCACGAGCGGCGTGAAGCTTGTCTGCATGTCCATGGAGCAAGGAACCCGAACTGGGCCGGAACGCTGCGCTATCGAGCGAATGCGCGGGACGCCCGGTCTTCATGGAAGAAGATATGTGCTATTAGCATATAATTGTCAATGGCAGGTGAATGCCATTTGCATGTTTTGTTTCTCCTCGACCTCTGCTATGCTGAAGGGATGACATCTGCGACGAATACAAAAGATATCGAAGTTCCAACGCTGGCCGAAGACGAGAAGTTTCTGCGCATCGGTCAGGCGATGATGCGCATGCGCTTGCTGACTGGCCGTCGCATGATCGGCAGGCTCGCCATTCAGAACGTCGCCCCCGGGCTCGAGCTTTCGCATCTCGATGTACTCGATGTCGTGCGGCGGGCGGAAGATACGGGCGAGGTAACGGTCGGCACGATTGCCGAGCTGTTGCGCATCGATCCCTCGCGCGCGAGCCGCATCACTGCCGACATGGTGGCACGTGGTGTGTTGCGCCGAAAGGCATCGCAGGCGGATGCGCGGCGTATCGTCGTGGTGCTGACCGCCCTCGGGCAGCGTTTGCTGTCGGAAATCCAGGTGCAGAAATACGCCGTTATCGGGAGCATCTTTGCCGATTGGTCGCCCGAGGACATTGAGAGCTTTTCGTTTCTGTTCGATCGCTACGTCAGCGGCTACGAACGTGTCGTCCAGGCTGCCATAAAGGAAACGACCGAGTAATCAGCCCGCCTGGGCTGTTCCGGTAAAGCCGCTCTTCCCTAGGCATATGACTTTGCGCTATGGGCTTGCCTCATGAGCCAGTCCACCACCTTCACCATCCTGCTTGGCGGCGAGCTTCGCCTGACGGAGCGATTGCGCGCCGCGGTTTCCGACAGCCGTTTCATCGCAGCCGACGGCGGCATGCGCCATGCGCTCGCGCTCGGGGTGGAGCCGGAGCTGTGGGTCGGCGATTTCGATTCCACGCCTGCCGATCTCCAGGGGGCCTTTCCGAACGTGCCGAAGCAGCCCTATCCGGCGGCCAAGGCAGCGACGGATGGCGAGATCGCCGTTTCGGAAGCGATTGATCGCGGTGCCACGAGACTGATCCTGGCGGGCGCCATGGGTGGCGAGCGGTCCGATCATGCGATCCAGCATCTGCTATATGGTATCCAGCTCGCCGAAAAAGGCTTTGACGTGCTGCTGACATCGGGTGACGAGGAGGCGATGCCGCTTCCGCCGGGCGATCTCTCGCTCGCGCTGCCGGCCGGTTCTCTGTTTTCGGTTCTCGGTTTCAGCGATCTCACGGGTCTCTTCATCGACAATGCCCGTTATCCCTTGCGCGATTTTCATTTGCCCTTCGGCGCATCGCGCACCATTTCCAACGTAGCGGAAGGCGATGTGCGCTTTTCGCTCGGCAGCGGCAGGGCGATCGTTCTTGCCCGCCCTTATGATCTTTCCGGAGTCTGATCTTGGCCCCTCCCATTCTGAAACTCGACGACATCTTTCTGAGCTTCGGCGGTGCGCCACTGCTCGCAGGTGCCGGCCTGCAGGTGGAGCCGGGCGACAAGATCTGCCTTGTCGGACGTAATGGTTCGGGCAAGTCGACGCTCCTGAAGATCGCCGCTGGTCTCGTCGAGGCGCAGTCGGGCGAAGTCTTCCGCCACCCATCGTCGACAGTGCGCTATCTCGAGCAGGCGCCCGATTTTGCCGGTTACAAGACGGTCGCGGCCTATGCCGAAGCCGGCCTTGGGCCTGGCGATGATCCCTATCGCGTCACCTATCTGCTCTCTCATCTCGGTCTGACCGGCGAAGAGGATCCGAAGAATCTTTCCGGCGGTGAGGCGCGCCGTGCGGCTCTTGCGCGCGTTCTGGCGCCCGAGCCGGATATCCTGCTGCTCGACGAGCCCACCAACCATTTGGACTTGCCGACGATCGAATGGCTGGAAGGTGAACTGCAAAAGAGCCGCAGCGCGCTCGTGCTGATCTCGCACGACCGGCGTTTCCTGGAGAAGGTTTCGACCGCGACCGTCTGGTTGGATCGCGGCACATCGCGCCGGCTGGACAGAGGATTTGCTCATTTCGAGGCCTGGCGCGATCAGGTGCTGGAAGCCGAGGAGCTGGAGCAGCACAAGCTCGGCAAGCAGATCGAGCGCGAGGAGCACTGGCTGCGCTACGGCGTGACGGCGCGACGCAAACGCAATATGCGCCGGCTCGGCGAGCTGCAGGACATGCGTTCGCGCTATCGCGGCCACAAGGGCGCTTTGGGCACGGTACAGGCGGCTGCGTCTGATGCACAGGAAAGCGGCAAGCTGGTGATCGAGGCGGACAAGATCACTAAGGCCTATAATGAGCGGGTCATCGTCGCACCTTTTTCGATCCGTGTGCATCGCGGCGATTGCATCGGTCTCGTCGGCCCAAACGGTGCCGGCAAGACGACGCTTCTGAAGATGCTGACCGGGCAGCTGGAGCCGGACAGCGGCACGGTCAAGCTCGGCACCAATCTGGAGATTGCAACGCTCGACCAGAAGCGCGAGGAGCTGAACCCGGAGGATACGCTTGCTAACTACCTGACGGATGGCCGCGGCGAGAACCTGCTCGTCAATGGCGAGCAGCGGCATGTGACCGGCTATATGAAGGAATTCCTGTTCCAGCCGGAGCAAGCGCGCACTCCGATCAAGAATCTTTCTGGCGGCGAACGCGCGCGGCTGATGCTGGCCCGTATCCTGTCCCGGCCGACCAATCTCCTGATCCTCGACGAACCGACGAATGATCTCGACATCGAGACGCTCGATCTGCTGCAGGAAATCGTCTCCGGTTTCGCTGGCACGGTCATCCTCGTCAGCCACGACCGCGATTTTCTCGATCGCACAGTGACCTCGACGATCGCGCCCGCCGATCCGGAAGAGCCCGATGGCCGCTGGATCGAATATGCCGGCGGCTATTCCGACATGCTCGCCCAACGCAAGGGAGCGATTGAGGAACGGAAACGGGCTGAAAAGGCGGCGGAAAAGCCGAAATCGGCCGAAGCTGCAGCGCCGGCTGGCGACAGCTCAAAGGGCAAAGGCAAGCTTTCCTATAAGCAGAAATTTGCACTCGAAAACCTGCCGAAGGAAATGGCCAAGGCGGAAGCCGAGATTGCCGCCCGCGAAAAGAAAATGGCCGATCCGAACCTCTTTTCCAAGGATGCCGCAACCTTCAACCGCCTTGCTGCGGAGATGGAAAAGCTGCGCGAAAGCCTTACAAAGATGGAAGAGGAATGGCTGGAGCTCGAAATGCTGCGCGAGGAGCTGGAGGGCTGAGGCTCATATTGGCTCATCCTATGCGCGTCTTTACTAGCAATAAAAACAATCGGTTGCGCTCGGTCGCGACCATTCATTCCCTGTTGTCGAATCCGATAAACCGTTTATACATAAACGCATGTTGCCGGACCACGCTCCGGTTGATACCCCCGGGCCGGTGCGGCCCGTGGCGCATGTTGGGGAAGTCCGAAGCGACCTGATTTCACTGCGCCTGACGGCGGCGGGTTCTTCGTGGAAAGTTGCAGATAAATTTCGTGAGCGTACCGTGATGACGGCGCCTGCTGCCGCATGCGGTTTTTCAAAGGGGGCTTCATGCCGATGCTGCCGCGTGCCGTCTTGTTGAGCTGTGCAATTGTCGTTTTCTCGAGCGCCCAGGCGCTTGCGCAAGGTGCGCCGCCAGCACCGCCCGTTACAGTCGCCAAGCCTGTGGTTCGCGATGTCGTCGATAGCGACGAGTTCATCGGGCGCTTCCAGGCGGTCGATGAAGTTTCCGTGCGCTCGCGCGTCGGCGGTTACCTGCAGGAGGTGCATTTCCAGGATGGCGCTATCGTCAAGCAGGGAGATCTGCTTTTTGTCATCGACCAGCGGCCCTTCATCACCACGCTGAACGAAGCGACGGCCGCGTTGGAAGTGGCAAAATCATCCCTGACGCTGGCCGATGCGCAATATAAGCGGGCGGAATCCCTGTCGACGACGGGCAGCCAGTCGGCTTCGACGCTCGATGATCGACGTCGTGATCTCATTTCGGCGCAGGCGAATGTGCGCGGCGCGCAGGCGACGGTCGATCGCGCCAATCTGGACATGGATTTCACCAGGATCACGGCGCCGCTCAGCGGCCGTATCGACCGGCGCCTGATCTCGGTCGGCAACCTCGTGCAGGCCGATCAGACCGTGCTGACGACCATCGTCTCACTCGATCCCATCGATTTCTATTTCGATGTCGATGAACGCCGGCTGCTTTCCTACGCCGATGAGGCCCGCAAGAATGGCAGCGCTCTGCAGCAGGGCGGCGGCGGTCTCGATGTAGCCGTGACTATCGCGGACTCTCGCCAGAAGCCGTTCAAGGGCAAGCTCGACTTCGCCGAAAACCGCGTCGATAACGAGACCGGAACGATCCGCGTCCGCGCCCGCTTCCCCAATCCCAATCTTATCCTGCAGCCCGGCCTTTTCGGGCGCGTCCAGGTGCAGGGATCCAACACCTACAAGGCGATCCTCGTGCCGGACGAAGCCATCGGTTCGGATCAGAACCAGCGCGTCGTCTATACCGTCGATCCCGCCGGCAACATCACACCGAAATCCGTGCGTCTCGGGCCGAAACTCTACGGCTATCGCGTCATTCGTGACGGCATGACCGGCGACGAAACGATCGTCGTCAACGGGTTGATACGCATTCGGCCGGGCGTCAAGGTAACGCCGCAGCTGATCGAACTGCCGCAGCAGGCGACGAATGATGAGCCGCCGGCCCAGGCCGATGCACAGGGGACAAGCCAATGAGGTTTTCCCACTTCTTCGTCGATCGGCCGATCTTTGCATCGGTCCTATCCATCGTGCTGCTGATCGTCGGCGGCATCGCCTATTTCCAGCTGCCGGTGGCGCAATATCCCGAAGTCGCGCCGCCGACCATCGTCGTGCGCACCTCCTATCCGGGCGCCGACGCACAGACGATTGCCGATACGGTGGCGACGCCCATCGAGCAGGAAATCAACGGTGTCGAGGATATGCTCTATATGTCCTCCTATTCGAGCGCCGACGGCTCCATGGCGCTAACCATCACTTTCAAGCTCGGCACCGACCTCGACAAGGCGCAGGTGCTGGTGCAGAACCGCGTTTCCATCGCCGAACCCCGCCTGCCGGAAGACGTCAGGCGCATCGGCATCACGACGGTCAAGAGCTCGCCCGACTTGATGATGGTCGTGCATCTCCTCTCGCCGAACAATCGTTACGACCAACTCTATATTTCCAACTATGCCCGTACGCGCATCCGCGACCTTCTCGTTCGTCTCGATGGCGTCGGCGACGTCCAGCTCTTCGGTGAGCGCCAATATTCGCTGCGCATCTGGCTGGATCCGGAAAAGCTTGCCGCCTACGGCATGACCGCCGGCGACATCGTTCAGGCGCTTCGCGATCAGAACGTACAGGTTTCCGGCGGTACGATCGGCGGGCCACCGGTATCCGGCACCAACGCCTTTCAATATACCGTCACCACGCAGGGGCGTTTTTCCGATGCGCGGCAATTCCGCTATGTCATCGTCAAGGCGACGGGCAACGGTCGTCTCGTGCAGCTGCAGGATGTCGCTCGCATCGAGCTCGGCGCGCAGGATTACGTCACGAACAGCTATCTGAATGGCAGCCCGGCCGTGGCGCTTGGCGTCTTCGCTCGCCCGGGCACGAACGCGCTTGATGCTGCCGCCGATATTCAAAAGACGATGGAAAGCCTTGCACAGGATTTCCCGCAGGGCCTCGAATATCGCATCATCTATAACCCCACGGAGTTCATCGCCGAATCGATTCATGAAGTCTACAAGACCATCTTCGAGGCGGCGATCCTCGTCGCCATCGTCGTGCTGGTCTTCCTGCAGTCCTGGAGGACGGCGATCATCCCGATTGTTGCCATCCCCGTTTCGCTGATCGGCACCTTCGCCTTCCTGCTCGCCTTCGGCTTCTCGCTGAACATGCTGACGTTGTTCGGCCTGGTGCTCGCCATCGGCATCGTCGTGGACGATGCGATCGTTGTCGTGGAAAATGTCGAGCGAAACCTTGCTCTCGGCATGACGCCAAAAGAGGCGTCGCATGTGACGATGAACGAGGTGGGTACGGCGGTTCTGGCAATCTCGCTGGTGCTGATCGCCGTCTTCGTGCCGACCGCCTTCATTCCAGGCATCTCGGGCCAGTTCTATCGGCAGTTTGCGGTGACGATTTCGGTCGCGACGGCGATCTCCTGCCTGAACTCGCTGACGCTTTCGCCGGCGATTGCCGCGATCGTGTTGCGCCCCCACAGCCATCAGAAATCCAACAATATCTTCGCGCGCTTCGGCCGTGCCTTGGGTGACGGGTTCAACCGCGGCTTCGAGCGGATGAGCAGCGGCTATTCGTGGATCATCCGGCACCTAGTGACAACGTGGACGGCGCTGGCCTGCGCACTTCTCGTCTTCGCGGGGCTGCTTGCGGGCACATGGTACATGGGTAGGATCGTCCCGCAAGGCTTCGTTCCAACCATGGATCAGGGCTATGCCATCGTTGTCGTCCAGCTGCCTGACGGTGCGTCGCTTGCGCGCACCAATGCCGTCATCCAGAAGGCGACTGACATCATCAAAAAGACGCCGGGCATCGAGAATGCCGTTGCCTTTGCCGGCTTCAACGGTGCGACTTTCACCAATGCCTCGAATTCGGGCGTCATCTTCACGCCGTTCAAGCCATTCGAGGAACGTCTGAAAACCGGAGATACGGCGACCAAGATCATCGGCCAGCTCTTCGGTAGCCTCCAGGGTATCCAGGAAGCCTTCATTATCGCCATTCCACCGCCTTCGATTCGCGGCGTCGGCAATTCCGGCGGCTTCAAGATGCAGATCATGGACCGGGAAAATCCGGACATGCGTCGCATCCTGCCGCTCGCCTATCAGATGATGGGTGCCGCCGCACAGAATAAGGGCGTCAGCGGCGTCTTTACCACCTTCTCCGCCAACAGCCCGCAATACTTCCTGGCGATCGACCGTGACAAGGCGCGCGCGCTCAACGTGCCGATCCCGAATATTTTCGAGACGCTGTCGATCAATCTCGGCACGTCCTATGTCAACGACTTCAATGCCTTCGGCCGCGTCTACCAGGTGCGGGCGCAGGCCGATCAGCAGTATCGCATGGATCGCGAGGACATCCTGGCGCTGAAGGTGCGCTCGGCAACGGGCGCGCTGGTGCCGCTCGGCACGCTGGTCGATATCCGCGACACGACCGGGCCGGCGCTCGTCCAGCGCTATAACATGTATGTCTCGGTTCCCCTGCAGGGCAATCCGGGGCCGGGCGTTTCCACCGGCACGGCACTCGACACCATGGAGGGACTGGCCAAGAACCTCTTGCCGTCGGGCACTACCTTCGAGTGGACCGAACTCGCCTATCAGGAGAAGCACACCGGCAATACGGCGATCTACATCTTCGCCCTGTCGGTCATCTTCGTCTTCCTGGCGCTGTCGGCGCAGTATGAAAGCTGGATCCTGCCACTTGCAATCATCCTCATCGTGCCGTTGGCCGTTCTGGCGGCATTGATCGGCGTGCACTTGCGGGGGATGGATAACAATATCCTCACGCAGATCGGACTGATCGTGCTGATCGGCCTTGCGGCCAAGAACGCGATCCTGATCGTCGAGTTCGCCCGGCAGGCGCAGCTCGAAGGAAAGAGCGCCGTCGAGGCGGCGATCGAGGCCAGTCATCTGCGCCTGCGCCCGATCCTGATGACGGCCTTCGCTTTCATCTTCGGCGTCGTGCCGCTGATGATCGCGACCGGTCCTGGCGCCGAAATGCGTCAGTCGCTTGGTACAGCGGTCTTCTCCGGCATGCTGGGCGTGACGCTGTTCGGTCTGTTTCTGACGCCAGTCTTCTATGTCGTCCTGCGCCGGCGGCGCAAGCAGGCGGAAGCCGCGCAGGAGCCTTCGGTCAACGATGCCGCAGCACAATGATATCTAACAGAGGAGAGGCCGAACGTTTCACGGGAACAGCTCGGCCTCTTTATCCGGCTGCTTTCAGGTAATGCCAGACGCAAAGCGGTTCGATATTCTTTCGCTGAATGCTTTATAGATGCGGATTGCGCGGCCGGTATTTCTTGACCAGCCGCTGATTGGTTTCTTTTGCGCCCGGCATGTTGGCGCTGAGATAGACGGGCGGATTGCCATCCCTGCAGAGTTCGGCAGCGACATCGGCGAAGATGGCGTTCAGCACCGTGGCGCCGACGGCCGTCGAGGCCGGCCCGACCTTCAGCTCCGTTCCCGGAAGCTCGATCATCGCGTCGCCGGGCGGCAGACCGTTGTCCAGCACGATATCGGCGATATCGGCGAGTTTTCTGCGTCCATTGGCGATGGCGGCCGAATAGGCGAGCGATGTGATGGCGATGACCGTTGCGCCGATCTCGCGGCCATAATCCGCCGCCTCGATCGGCGCGGCATTGACGCCGGAATTGGAGGCGATGATCAGCACGTCACCCGGCAGCATGCCGTAGCGCTCGAAGACCGGACGGATAAGGCCCTCGGTGCGTTCATAGACCGAGCTGATGACAGCGCCTTCATGCAGCATGGCGGAGCCCACGAGCACAGGAATTGTGAAGGCGAGGCCGCCGGCGCGATAATGCACCTCTTCGGCCAGCATGTGCGAATGGCCGGTGCCGAAGACATAGACGCGGCGGTCGGCGCGCGCGGCGGCACATATGGCCGCTGATGCCTTGGACATGGGTTCGGCCAGCGTCAGGCGCAGGGTTTCCAGCCGGCCGATGAGGGCGGAAAAATAGCTGTCCGTGACTGCGCTCATGCCGATCTTCCTTATATGCTGTGTCAGGCCGAAGCTTGACCGGAGATCCAGGTTTCGGTGACTTCGATGCCGTCGTTGATGTGAACGAGATCGGCGCGCATTCCCGGCGTCAAGTGGCCGCGATCCGCCAGCCGCAGGAAACGGGCGGGGTAAGAGGTCGCCATGCGAAGGGCCTCAGTTAGCGGCAGCTCGAGAATATTGACGCCATAGCGAATGGTGGAGGCCATATCGACATCGGAACCGGCAAGTGTCCCGTCATCAAGCGTCAGCTTGGAGCAATAGCCGCCCTTGGTGCGATAGACCGTGCGGCCATTCAGCGTGAAACTCGGAAGGTCGGTGCCGACGAGTGACATTGCGTCGGTGACGAAGAACAGGCGGCCCTCACCGCGCTTGGCGCGCAGCGCAACCCTGAGCGCAATCGGCTCGACGTGATGGCCATCGGCGATGATGCCGCACCAGGGGCCAGGATGGTCGATCGCTGCGCCGACGAGGCCGGGCGCGCGGTGGCCCATTTGGCTCATGGCATTGAAAAGGTGTGTAACGCCGCGCGCACCGGCATCGAAACGCGCATTGGCGGCCTCCGCGGTGCAGTCGCTGTGGCCGATACTGACGATGACGCCGCCTTCGGCGAGCGCCTGCACCTGCCGTTCCGTCACTTGTTCTGCCGCGATGGTGACAAGCAGCGTACCGATAGCCTCGCGAGCGCGGATGAAAGTTTTGACATCGCTGTCCTCGACCGGCCGCATGAGTTCGGCGAGATGCGCGCCTTTGCGGGCCGGCGCCAGATGCGGGCCTTCGAGATGCAGGCCGGCAACGCCGCGATTGGCTTTTACGGCTTCGATGGCCGCTTCGATCGCGGCTGTCGTTGCGGCTGCGACATCGGTTATCAGGGTCGGCAGCACCGATGTCGTGCCGTAGGGGCGATGGCCTGCGGCGATCATGTACATGGACGCGGGCGAGGGCTCGTCATTCAGCATGCGGCCGCCGCCGCCGTTGACTTGCGCGTCGATGAAGCCCGGAGAGAGGACGCCGCCATTCAGCTGAATGGTCTCGGCGTTCTCAGGGACATCATTGGCACCTGTGATCGCATGGATGCGGCCATTGCCGATCACCAGCGCGCTGTCTTCGTGAAACCGGTCGCCATCGAAGATGCGGGCGCCGGTAAAGACCTTGTAGTCCATCACATGGTCTCCGTTACCTTGAGAAGATTAGCCGGCTTGTCCGGATCAAAACCCTTGCGACGTGTTACCGACTCGATAAGACGATAGTAGCACAGCAGCGATACCAGCGGATCGAGCAGGCCGTTGCCTGTGGTCGGCATGCGCAGGTTGATGCCGGCGAGCGGCGCGGTGGAGAAGGAGACGGCGGTGGCGCCGAGCTTCTGAAGCCGTTCCAGCGCCTTTGCATTGTTGGCGAAGGCTGCGTCGTCGGGCGAGAAGGCGACGATCGGGAAGCCCGGCTGCACGAGGCGCATCGGGCCGTGCATGAGTTCGGCCAGCGAGAATGCTTCGGCATGAAGGCCGGCCGTTTCCTTGGCCTTTAGAGCTGCTTCCAGAGCGATGGCGAAGGCGGGGCCACGGCCGCCGGTATAAAGCGAGGAGGCGTCGAAGAGCACATCTTCAGCCGCTTTGCCGTCGATGCCCGAGGTGGCGGCAAGCGCTTCCGGCAGTTTCGCAAGGCCATCAACAAGCGCTTTATCCTGCGATACTGCGGCCGTGACGCCGGCAAGGGCGGCAACCGAGGCGATGAAGGATTTGGTCGCGGCGACGCTCTGTTCTTTGCCGGCGTTGAGGCCGAGCACGATGTCGGCCTCCTTGGCAAGCGGGCTGTCGGTGACATTGACGACGGCGATCGTGGTGGCGCCGCCCTTACTGGCAGCTGCTTGCATGGCGATGATATCGGGGCTGCTGCCGGACTGGGAGACCGTGAAGTGAATGCCGCCCTTCAGATGCAGCGGAGCGCCATAGACGGAGGCGATCGACGGGCCGACCGAGGCGACCGGGATGCCGCAGGAGATTTCGAAGAGATATTTGAAGAAGGTGGCGGCATGGTCGGAAGAGCCGCGCGCGGCAGTCGTGATCAGTGATGGACGACCGGTCGAGAAGAGCTTCGCGATCTCGGCGAAAGCGGGTTTTTCCTTTTCAAGCAGCGTCGCAACCACCTCGGGCGATTGGCCGGCTTCCGTCAGCATCAGGGATTGGGTCTCGCTCATAGGTCATCTCCAATTCTTAATTCAGCAACAAAATCATAGGCATCGCCACGGTAATGCGAGCGGGTATATTCAACGACGCGCTGGTCCGCGAGGCGAGAGACGCGCTCGATCAGAAGTGCAGGCGCTCCGGCCTTCACGGTCAGGATCGATGCGGATGTCGGATCAAGCGTCACTGCGGTCAGCCTCTGCTGGGCGCGCACGGGTTTGAAGCCTTTGGCGGCCAGAGCGTCGTAAAGCGATCCTTCCGATATGGCGTCCTCGCCGAGGAATTTGATGGGAACGACGGCGCGCTCGATGGCGAGCGGCTGGCCATCCGCCAGGCGCAGGCGGTCGAGCCGCAGCACAGGTTCATCGAGTCCGAGGCCCAGCAGAAAGGATTCTTCCGGCGCGGGTGCGCTGACAGTGCGGGACAGGATGCGCGCTGCCGGTTCGCGGCCGCGCGAGCGCATATCGGCTGAGAAGGAGGAGAGGCGCCAGAGCGGCTGCTCGATACGTTCCACTTGCTGTGAGACGAAGGTGCCGCTGCCGTGGCGGGATTCGATGACGCCCGAGGCGAGCAGGTCGCGATAGGCGGTTCTGACCGTGATGCGGCCGATCTGCAGGGCGCTCGCGAGATCGCGCTCGCCCGGAAGCGCCGTGCCCGGTTTCAGCAGGCCCTCCTGGATCAGACCCGTCAGCGCTTGTGCCAGGCGCTTGTACAGCGGTCCGCTCCCCGTCCCGTCGCCGAGGCCGCGATTGTTCAATTCGGCGATCAAACTGGTTCTATCCATAGCCATCACATAGAACCTATTTAGAACCAATTCACAAGGCGAATCTGCTGGTAGTACGAAAAAGAATCGGCCGGGCGATTTGGGACGCCCGGCCGATTTCCAAGTAAGCGGACCATGCCCGGCTTAGTTCTTGGTGAAAATGTAATCCGTTTCCTGCCGCAATACCTCGCCCGGGCGGAGCACGGCATTGGGGAAGCCTTCGTGGTTGATTGCATCGGGCCAAACCTGCGTTTCCAGGCAGAAGCCTGCAAACGGGCCGATCTTGCGGCCATCATGGCCGGGAACCGGCACGTCAAGCTTGAAGCCGGCATAGAATTGCACGCCGGGCTCGGTGGTGCGCACTTCGAGCGAGACGCCGGAATTGACGCTGCGGGCGAGCACGACCGAGCGTTTGGCGGTGCGCTCATTGGAAAGGCAGAAATTATGATCGTAGAGCGCCTGCTCGCTTCCTTCGAAGCGCTTCATCGGCGACATCTCGCGGAAATCGAAGGCGGTGCCTTCGACGGAGCGGATCTCACCGGTCGGCACCTGCTTGTCATCGGTCGGCGTGTAATGGTCGGCGGCGATCATGATATCGTGGCCAAGTGCATCGTCGCGGCCATCGAGATTGAAATAGGCGTGCTGGCAGACATTGGCGAGCGTCGGCTGATCGGTGGTCGATTCGTAGGTGACCGACAGTTCGCCATTGCCATGGACCCAGTAGGTCGCCTGGATCGTGCAATTGCCGGGATAGCCGGCACGACCATCGGGATCGACGATCTTCAGGACGACGCGGTCGGTATCGTGCTCGACGATGGTCCAGTTGCGCTTGGCGATATTGTTCTTGCCACCATGCAGGTGGGTGACGCCCTTTTCATTGAGCTCCAGCTGGTACTGCTTACCGTCGAGCGTGAAGCGGCCGGCGCCGATGCGGTTGGCGCAGCGGCCGGGCGTGGCGCCGAAATAGGAGGAGTGGAGGGGATAATCGGCGAAATTGTCGAAGCCGAGCAGCAGCGAGGGCTCGTGGCCATCAAGACGCAGATCCTGGATGACCGCGCCCCAGGACATGATATGGGCGGTCAAGCCGCCACCGACGATCTTGACGCGATAGACGGTCTCCCCATCCGCCGTCGTCCCAAAATGTTCCCGCTGCAAAGTGCTTTCCGTCATATCAGCTCATCCATTGCTTTTGAGTATGCGAGGTCAGACCCTGCCTCCATTCGTGCCGTTCCGCAACCGGTCAGAGGGCGAAATTTAGGGGCAGGCAGCAGCGGATCAAGGTCTGATTAAGCTCTGCCCATAGCTAGGCTAGCACGTTACGCTGTGAATGTGAGGCGCATAAGACAGGCGGTCGATTTCGTCCTGATCCGTTCGGCTTATCGTGAGTAGAGTTGGCTGTCCGTCTGCTGAAAAGCGCTCTGATCATTTGGTTCGACCCATCCGCTTTTTCGGTCTTCATGATCACCATCAACCTGTCGCCGCGAATGGCGAGAAGGATGTAGAACGCTTTTTGACTGTATTTTTCGACGTAGGAGTTCCAACGTCCCATGCCTGCCTCGTAGTTGGAATTTCCGTAGCTGCTCGTCTCGGCGGTGGCGCTCCAGCCGTTGTTCGTGCTGATCCTCATGAATCTGCCTTGCCTGATTATTCCCACACGGCATTTTTCACCAGAGCTGGCGCTGGAGTAGATTTGTTCCCATTGTCCGGAGAAGCTCCCTTCTTCGGATCTCGCCTGCTGTGAGACGAGCCAAATGGCTGCGATGAAGAGAAGCAATTTCACAGCGTGGCGCACGCACATCTCCACCGGCTTCCGCAGCGATTTGGGACGGTATCTGCTGTGCTTCTTTATCTACAAATGGTTGTGGTAATTTGGTGGCGCTGCGGCATGCAAATGCTGATCAGTCAGCGTGACAATTCCTTCGTCGCTCTTTCCAGCCCGCCAAGCGTGAGGGGATACATGCGGTCGCTCATCAGCCCGCGGATCATCGAGATCGAGGTCGTATGGCCCCAATAGCTTTCCGGCACCGGGTTGATCCAGATGCATTTGCGGAAATGGCCTGTCACGCGGCTAAGCCAGGCCTCGCCGGCCTCCCTGTTCCAATGCTCCACCGAGCCGCCTGGCTGAGTGATCTCGTAGGGGCTCATGGATGCGTCGCCGACGAAGACGACGCGGTAGTCGGGACCGAAGGTGCGGATGAGATCGGCCGTCGCCGTGATATCGACGCGCCGGCGGCGATTGTCCTTCCACACGCCTTCATAGAGGCAATTGTGGAAGTAGAAATACTCCATATGGCGGAACTCCGCGCGGGCGGCGGAGAAGAGTTCTTCGACCACGCGGATATGGTCATCCATCGAGCCGCCGACATCGAAGAACATCAGAAGCTTCACCGCGTTGCGGCGCTCTGGCCGTGTTTGGACATCGAGATAGCCATGTTCGGCGGTGGAGCGGATCGTGCCGGAAAGATCCAGTTCCTCGGCCGCGCCCTCGCGCACCCAGCGACGCAGGCGCTTTAGCGCTACCTTGATGTTGCGGGTGCCGAGCTCGACGCTGTCGTCGAGATTCCTGAAATCGCGCCGATCCCAGACTTTTACCGCGCGGCGATGGCGCGATGTTTCCTGGCCGATGCGCACGCCTTCCGGATTGTAGCCGTAGGCGCCGAAGGGCGAGGTGCCCGCCGTGCCGATCCATTTCGAGCCGCCCTGATGCCGGCCCCTCTGCTCGGCCAGTCGCTCGCGCAGCGTCTCCATCAGTCTGTCGAAGCCGCCGAGTGCCTCGATCTCTAGTCTTTCCTCTTCGGTCAGATGGCGCTCGGCAAGTTTGCGCAGCCATTCCTCGGGAATAGCGGCTGGCTCCACGGCTTCTCCATCGGCATTGCCGCCGATCGCTTCGACGCCGCGAAAGTAATCGGCGAAGACCTGATCGAAGCGATCGATGAAGCGCTCGTCCTTGATCAGCGTTGCCCGGGCCAGATAGTAGAAGGCCTCGACGTCATAATCGGCAATCCCTTCTTCCATTCCTTCAAGCAGCGAGAGGAATTCCCGGAGCGTCACCGGCACCTTCGCTTCCTTCAGTTTCAGGAAGAAGGGAATGAACAAGCCTCAAGTCCTTTCCTGGCCGATCTCCTCCAGATCATACGGCGTGGTCTGGTAGATCTCGTTGATCCAGTTGCCGAAGAACAGGTGCGCGTGGCTGCGCCACCGGTTCTGCGGAGGAATTTCGGGATCGTTATGCGGGAAGTAGTTGTGCGGCATCTTGATCGGCACGCCCGCATTCACATCCCGGAAATACTCGTCCGCCAGCGAGGTGGAATCATACTCCACGTGATTGAACATGTAGAGCCGGTTGCAGGCCTGTTCGTGCACGAGACAGACGCCCATCTCGCTCGAGTCCATCAGGATTTCCAGGCCAGGCACTTTTTCGATATCTGCGCGGCGCACTTCGGTCCAGCGCGACACCGGAATGGCGAAATCGTCGGAGAAACCGTTGAGATAGACCGAGGAGGGCTTCAGGTTCTGGTGGCGATAGACGCCGAAAGCCTTTTCCTTCAGCGTGTATTTCGGCACCTGGTGGAAATGGTAGATCGCCGCCATGGCGCCCCAGCAGACGTTCATCGTCGAATGGACATTGGTGGTCGTCCAATCCAAGATTTCCTGCATTTCCTTCCAATAGGTGACGTCTTCATATTCCAGCAGTTCGATCGGCGCGCCGGTGATGATGAAGCCGTCGAACTTGCGGTGCTTCACTTCTTCCCACGTTTCGTAGAAAGCAAGCAGATGCTCCTGCGAGGTGTTCTTGGCCTTGTGGCCGCCAACACGCACCAGCGAAAACTCGACCTGCAGCGGCGATGCGCCGACCAGGCGCGCCATCTGGATCTCGGTCTTGATCTTGTTCGGCATGAGGTTGAGAAGCCCGATCTGAAGGGGGCGGATATCCTGACGGAACGCCACCGTTTCGGTCATCACCCGCACACCCTCGTTCTGGAGGGTTTCAAACGCGGGGAGCGTATCGGGAATCTTGATGGGCATTGTTTCACTCGCCAAATACAAAAAAACCGGCCGCGATAAGAATCGCTACCGGTCCGCACGCGGCCCTTTAGCGACTTATTTAACGTGGCTGCAAGCCGGCCGGCCAAATCACCACGAGAGAAATTTCATAAACCCGACGTCTCCGCGGGTCAATGGGGCAAGGTCGCGATGGTTGGCGGCCGTGTTCTGATGTCCGTTCTCGCCTACAGACGGTTGAGAAGTGCGTCCATATCGTAGCCAAGGCGTTTGTGTGCTTCAGCTAGCGGTATCCAGAAAAAACGGAAGCAGATCGGCCCGCCGCCGCCAAACGGTTTCATCTCGAAATGGCGCCACGTGTCGGGTACTGTCTCCGGCAGATTGCAGCAGAAGTAGTGTCGCTGATGATGATAGGTGCGCCCTTCGCGTTCAAAGCGATAGTCATGCACGCCCAACTTGCGCAGAAGGCCCGAAGTGAGGCCCGTTTCCTCCTCGAACTCGCGTGCGGCTGCGAGCTCAAGATCTTCATCATCCTCGACCGTGCCGCCAGGAACCTGGAGCTGGACAGCGGGAAAATCTGGCTCATCGAAGACAAGCAGATGCCCATCTCGAACCGCATAGATCAGGACTTTCACGGCATCCGGTTGCATTCACTTCCCTTGCCCACGTGCCATGAAGGCCAGTCGTTCGAAAAGGTGCACGTCCTGTTCGTTCTTCAGCAGCGCGCCATGCAGTTTCGGCAATACGCTCTTTGCATCGGCGCGTAATGTTTCTGGATCGATATCGTCGGCAACCAGCAGGCGGATCCAGTCGAGGGCTTCGGAGGTCGATGGCTTCTTCTTCAGGCCCGGCACGTCGCGGATTTCGAAGAACTGCGTCAGCGCCGCGCGGACGAGCGTCTGCTTGATGCCGGGATAGTGCACCTCGACGATGCGCGTCAGCGTCTCCATGTCGGGAAAGCGGATATAATGGAAGAAGCAGCGGCGTAGAAAGGCGTCCGGAAGTTCCTTCTCGTTGTTCGAGGTGATGATGACGATCGGGCGGATCGCGGCCCGGATCGTCTCGCCGGTCTCGTAGACGTGGAACTCCATGCGGTCGAGTTCCTGCAGGAGATCGTTGGGGAACTCGATATCGGCCTTGTCGATCTCGTCGATCAGCAGCACGCACTTCGTCGGCGAGGTGAAGGCCTGCCAGAATTTGCCCTGGCGGATATAGTTTCTGACATCGTGAACTCTGATGTCGCCGAGTTGGCTGTCGCGCAGGCGGGAAACCGCATCATACTCGTAGAGACCCTGCTGGGCCTTCGTCGTCGACTTGACATTCCATTCGATCAGGTCGAGGCCAAGCGCGGCGGCTACCTGGCGTGCAAGTTCGGTCTTGCCCTTCCCGGGCTCGCCCTTTACGAGAAGCGGACGCTCCAATCTTATGGCGGCATTGACGGCGACCATCAGATCCTTGTCGGCGATATAGTCGGCAGTTCCCTGAAATTGCATCGGAAGGCTTTCTCAATCTTTCGAGCGCAAGCTAATTGCTGGCCTTATTCGGTTCAAGACGCGAAACCGTGTATATAGGAATGTGATCCCACCGATCTATTGCAAGGGTGGACATGAGGGCGGCTCATGATTAACTGACGGGACGCGTGGCAGGGAAGTGCTGATGGCAGTTGATACGCAAGCCAAGCCGAATGTGCAGGGGAACGAACAGGTCGGATACGATTTGAGCCTCTTCTTTCGGTTGAGGATGATGTTTTCCGCGTTCTGGAATTCGCCGGTCCGCATCAAGCTCATTATTCTTGTCGTCGCGCTTTTCGCAATCATCCTGGTCACGGCCTATGTCCAGGTGCTGCTCAACAATTGGAACGCGCCTTTTTACGATTCGCTGGCTAGACGCGACATTTCCGCCTTCTTCCACCAGCTCGGCGTCTTCGGCATCATCGCCGGTTCGCTTCTGATCCTCAATGTCATCCAGGCCTGGCTCAACCAGATGACCGCGCTCTACATGCGCGAGGGCCTGGCGCGTGATCTCGTCAATCAATGGCTACAGGCCAAGCGCGCGCTTCGTCTTGCCTCTTCCGGACTGATCGGCGTCAATCCCGACCAGCGCCTGCATGAGGACGCCCGCAACCTCGCGGAAAGCACGACCGGGCTTGCCATCGGCCTTGTGCAGGCGACGATCCTGCTGCTCAGCTTCATCGGCGTGCTCTGGGAGCTTTCCAGCGGCATGGTCTTCAAGGTCAACGGCATGAATTTCGCCATCCCCGGCTATATGGTCTGGGCGGCGATCCTCTATGCAGGATCGGCATCGTTCCTCAGCCAATTCGTCGGCCGCCGCCTCGTGCGGCTGAATGCGGATCGCTATTCGAAAGAGGCCGAGCTGCGTTTTGCACTCATGCATGCCAACGAGCATATGCCGGCGATCACGATTGCCGGCGGCGAAGAGAACGAGCGCCGGCGGATCAATCTTGATATATCGGCCGTGCTTGCCGTCATCCGGCAGCTTGCCATTGCCAATACCAATCTCACCTGGGTTTCGGCCGGCTATGGCTGGCTGGTGCTGATCATTCCGATTCTCGTTGCCGCGCCCGCCTATTTCTCCGGCGGCTTGACTTTCGGTCAGCTGATGGTGGCGGTCGGTGCCTTCAATCAGGTCAATTCGGCGTTGCGCTGGTATGTCGCCAATTTCGGCCCGATTGCCGAATGGCGTGCGACGCTGATGCGCGTGACCGATTTCCGCAAGGCGCTGACGGAAATGGACGATAAAATGCCGATGCCGCACACCCTTGTCTTCGAGAAGGCTGCACCGGGGACAATGGTTTGGACCGATCTGGAAATTTCGACAAAGACCAGCGGTGAGGCAACGGAAAACGGCTTCCGGATCGTGGAGGGGACGGTCACGATCAATGCCGGCGAGCATGTAATGATCAATGGCGATCACGGCGTGAACCGCAGGCTGCTGTTCGAGGTGCTGGCACATCAGTGGTACAGCGGCTCCGGTACGGTGAGCCTGCCGCCGATGGAGGACATGCTGTTCGTGCCGCATACGCCCTATGTGCCAACCGGCACGCTCAGGGAAGCGATCTGTTTCCCCGATGATCCGGACGCCTACGACGATGCTGCCGTCGAGGCCGTTATCGACAAGGTGGGCCTCGGCCGCCTGAAGAGCCGCCTCGATACGCAGGCCCGCTGGGATCGGTTGCTCGATACCGAAGAGCAGAAGGCCGTGGGCTTTGCGCATCTGCTGCTTGCGAAGCCGAAATGGATCGTCTTCGACGATGCCATGGAAGGGCTTGAGGCTGAAGTTCAGGCAAAGGCCTTTGCTCTGCTCACCGAACTGGAGGGTGCGACCTTGATCTACATCGGACGCTCCGATGCCTTCATGCACTCCATGTCGCCGCGCGTTCTGCACCTGCAGGCCCTGGCTCCGCATGAGCATAGCACCGAGATGCAAACGCCTCCTGAAACCGCCAGTGCGATGCAGGCGGACGAGAAAAAGGCCAGTGCGCCGTAAGGCGGTGGGGATACGTCTTTGTGTAGCCCTCTGCTTCTACCGCCCAAAATGCAAAAAACGCCCCGTCACGAGGACGAGGCGTTCTTCATGCAAGCAGGTGGCCGAGGCTCAGTCCTTGGCGCGCTCGACGTAGGAATTGTCTTCCGTCGCTATGACGACGCGGGTGCCGGCGTTGATGTGCGGCGGCACCATGGTGCGCACGCCGTTCGACAGGATGGCCGGCTTGTAGGAGGACGATGCCGTCTGGCCCTTTACGACCGGTTCGGTCTCGGTGATCTCGAGCGTGACGTGACGCGGCAGTTCGAGCGCCAGCGGAACGCCTTCGTGGATCGACAGGATGCAGGTCATGCCTTCCTGGAGATAGGCCTTCTGGTCGCCCATGGTTTCGGCATCGACGACGACCTGGTCGTAGGTGGCCGGGTTCATGAAGTGGAAGCCTTCGCCATCTTCATAGAGGTACTGGAAGTTCACGTCTTCGACGAAGGCGCGCTCGACCTGCTCGGTTGTGCGCCAGCGCTCGGAAACCTTCACGCCGTCGACGATGCGGCGCATGTCGACCTGGGTGACCGGCGTACCCTTGCCCGGATGAAAGTTCTGTGCGGTGAGAACGACGTAGAGCTTGCCGTCGACGTCGAGAACGTTGCCCTTGCGGACCGAAGAGGCGATGACCTTGACCATAAGACTTCCTTGTAACGCTGCGTTTTGCGTCGTAGAGGGACTGTCGAAATGCTCTCCGAGACGCAGCAATTGTTTGCTTGGGGGCGCAACTACCCTAAATCAATGGAAATTGCCACCCCCTTGCGTGGCTCGTGCCACGAAGAAAGCTAGGAATGAAGCCGAAGACGAGCAAAGCGTCCCCCTGGTGGACCCGCAATGTCCATGCGGACCGGCGGCCGTTCCTCATCGGCCGCAATGCCATTCAGGCTGCGTTGCGCGTTTTCTTTGCGCGCAACGACTTCATCGAGGTGGATACGGCGACCCTGCAGGTGTCGCCCGGCAACGAGGCGCATCTGCACGCCTTCGAAACGGAGGCGCTGACGACAGATGGAAAGGCGCTGCCGCTTTATCTGCATACCTCGCCGGAATTCGCCTGCAAAAAGCTGCTTGCTGCAGGCGAGGAGCGCATCGCCTGCTTCTCCCACGTCTACCGCAATCGCGAGCGAGGGCCGCTGCACCATCCGGAATTCACCATGCTCGAATGGTATCGAGCCGGTGAAAGCTATGAGGTCCTGATGGCTGATTGCACCGCAATCCTGGGGCTTGCGGCCGAGACCGTCGGGGCGAAGAAATTCAGCTATCGCGGCGCCGAAACCGATCCGTTTCTGCCACCCGAGCGCATCAGTGTGGCCGCTGCTTTCGAGCACTATGCCGGCATCGATCTCTTTGCCTCCATCGGCCTCGACGGATCGACAGATCGCGAGCGTCTGGCGGCGGATATGCGCCAAGCTGGTATCCGCTTTGCCGAAGACGACCTATGGCAGGATCTTTTCAGTCGGGTGCTGGTCGAGAAGATCGAGCCCAATCTCGGCTTCGGCCGCGTGACGATCCTTGACGAATATCCCGTTTCCGAGGCGGCACTTGCGCGGCCATCGGCCAGGGATCATCGCGTTGCCGAGCGTTTCGAGCTCTATGCCTGCGGCGTCGAGCTTGCCAATGCTTTCGGAGAGCTCACCAATGCCGAGGAGCAGCGCCGCCGCTTCGAGATCGAGATGGCGGAAAAGCAGCGCGTCTATGGCGAGACCTATCCGCTGGACGAGGAGTTTCTGGAGGCGCTTGCCGTCATGCCTGACGCAAGCGGTATTGCGCTGGGTTTCGACCGGCTCGTGATGCTGGCAACCGGCGCCTCGCGGATCGAACAGGTGCTGTGGGCACCGGTCGCGGAGTATAACGCATGAATGTGATACGCCCGATCCGCACCATCGGCGAGCTTGAGCGCGCCGGGCTGATCGATGCCGATCAGGTGGTTGCGCTCGAAGCGGTCGCGGAGCGCTATGCCGTTGCCCTGACGCCCGCCGTCGCCCGGCTGATCGATCCCTCGAACCCTGCCGATCCCATTGCCCGGCAGTTCGTACCGGATGCCGCCGAACTTACCGTCACTCCGGAGGAGCGCGCCGATCCGATCGGCGATCACGCACATAGCCCTGTCGAGGGCATCGTGCATCGCTATCCCGACCGCGTGCTGCTGAAGGCCGTGCATGTCTGCCCGGTCTATTGCCGTTTCTGCTTCCGCCGCGAGATGGTTGGGCCGCAGGGGCTCGGGACGCTGGATGGCGAGGCGCTGGACGGCACCTTTGCCTATATCCGCGATCATCAGGAAATCTGGGAGGTCATCCTGACCGGCGGCGATCCGCTGATTCTCTCACCAAGGCGGCTGGAGGAGATTCTCGGGCAGCTTGCTGATATCGACCATGTGAAGATCGTCCGCTTCCATACCCGCATCCCGGTCGTCGATCCCCTGAAGGTCGATGCGGCGCTGATTTCAGCGCTGAAGACGAGCGGCAAGACCATCTATGTGGCGCTGCATGCCAACCATCCGCGGGAGATGACGGAGGAGGCGCGTGCTGCCTGCGCCCGGCTGGTCGATGCGGGGATCGTGCTTATCAGCCAGTCGGTTCTTCTGAAGGGTGTCAATGACGATCCGGAGGTGCTGGCGGCGCTGATGAAGGCTTTCGTCGAAACGCGGGTGAAGCCCTATTATCTGCATCATCCGGACCTTGCGCCCGGAACCAGCCACTTCCGTCTGACGATCGCAGAAGGACAAGCAATCGTCGCAGCTCTGCGCGGCCGTATTTCCGGCCTTTGTCAGCCGACCTATATTCTCGATATTCCCGGCGGCCATGGCAAGGCCGATATCGGTCAAAGCTCGGTTCGCGAGCTAGGCGAGGGCTGCTATTCGATTTCGGATTATAGGGGCGGTGACCACATCTATCCGCCGGAAGGTTAGCACTCGCTGCAAGGGTATACCCTTGCTGGCGCTCCGATCAGGATTGTATTTTTAGCGCAAACGTTGTGGCGAATTTTGGCACGTTAACCGACTTGAGGCCTGCGGCTTTCCAAAAAGCGCGACGCCTTTATATCAGGAATACATAATATTAATGCGCGGGCCGGGATTTGGATGGCTAACGTTTGGTAAATTTCAATCGGAAAAGTCCAAAATATAGCAATCTCCCACCAAGTATAAGTTGTTTTTATTTACCACGTCGCTTAGCGGAATGTTCTATTTTGCCTGTTACTTCTCGGCGAAGAATAAGACTGCGTAACTGCGGTTATGTTAGCCAATGCCAGAAGGGACTAGACTATGAACAAGACGATTCGCGATTTGCTGGCCAAGTTCGGCGCGCTTCCTGTTGCTATCGATCAGATCGAAGATGACGCTGATCTTTATGCGACGGGGCTGTCTTCCTTCGCTTCCGTACAGCTGATGCTCGGCATCGAGGAAGCCTTCGACATCGAGTTTCCCGACAACCTGCTGAACCGCAAGTCCTTCGCCAGCATCGCCGCGATCGAAAGGACCGTCGGCATGATCCTGGACGGCAGAAAGGTCGCCTGATGACTGCGGTGGTCGCTCTACTCGAGGTTGGGACGGGCGAGGGAGCGGCGGTGCGTGCCGCCCGCGTCGCAGCGATCGCCAGCCAACACGCCGATGCCGTCGATGCCGAAGGCCGCTTTCCACGCGAAGCTGTCGACGCCATGCGCGCCGAAAAGCTGCTTTCCATCCAGATCCCTGCCGATCTCGGCGGCGAAGGCGCGTCGATCACCGAGATTGCCGAGCTGTGCTCGATCCTCGGTCAGGCCTGCGCGGCAAGCGCCATGGTCTTCGCCATGCACCAGATCAAGCTTTCGAGTCTGGTCGAGCACGGCGCCGATAGCGACTGGCACCGCGACTTGATGCGCCGCATTGCCAGGGAGCAGCTTCTTCTCGCTTCGGCAACGACCGAGGGCGGGATCGGCGGCAACCTGCGCAACAGCATCTGCGCCATCAAGGTCGAAGGCGATACTTGCTATCTCGAAAAAGATGCGACCGTTATCTCCTACGGCGCCCATGCCGACGCCATTCTGATCACCTCGCGCAGCCATGCCGAGGCCGCCTCTTCCGATCAGGTGCTGACTTGCTTCCTGAAGGACCAGTACGAGATCAAACGCACCGTCGAGTGGAACACGCTCGGCATGCGCGGTACCTGCTCCGACGGCTTCCTGTTCAAGGGCGTGGCGCCGGCCAAGCAGATCCTGCCGAAGCCATTTGCCGAGATCGCCGCCCAGTCGATGCTCGCAAGCTCGCACCTGCTCTGGAGTGGCGTGTGGTATGGCATTGCCGCCGACGCCGTTTCGCGCGCACAGGCTTTCGTGCGTGCCGCTGCCCGCAAGTCTCCCGGCGCACCGCCGCCCGGCGCGCTACGTCTCGCCGAAGCCTCCAGCATGCTGCAGATGGTGAAATCCAATGTGGTTGCCGGGCTGAAGGCCTATGAAGAGGCGAAGCTCGATGCAGACCGCCTGTCGTCGATGGCTTTCGCCGTGGCAATGAACAACGTCAAGATCGCTTCTTCGGAGATGATCCTGCCGATCATCAACCATGCAATGTTGATCTGCGGCATCATGGGCTACAAGAATGGTACGCCCTACAGCCTCGGCCGTCATCTGCGCGACGCGCACTCGGCACAATTGATGATCTCGAATGACCGCATTCTCGGCAACACGTCGACCATGCTGCTCGTCCACAAACAAGATACCAGCCTGTTGGGGTAACCGTCATGGATATGCAAACATCGTTTCTCGACCGCCTTTTCGATTCCGGCCTTCTGATCGACACCGGCGTTGATGGTCTTTACGGCCGCAGCGGCCAGTTCGAAGATGTCATTTCAGCCTTCGAGCGGCTGATCGACACATTTGGCGGCGCCGATGGGGCCGAGGCCATCCGCTTTCCGCCCGGCATGAACCGCGCCTTCTTTGAAACCAGCGGCTACATGAAGAGCTTCCCGCAGCTGGCCGGCACGGTGCACAGCTTCTGCGGCAACGAGCTCGACCATATGAGCCTGCTGAAATGCATGGAAGTCGGCGACGACTGGACTAGAGATCAGCAGGCGACCGATATCGTGCTGACGCCGGCCGCCTGCTATCCGCTCTATCCGACGGTTGCCAAGCGCGGCGCCATTCCGGAAGACGGCGCGCTCTACGATCTGCAGTCCTATTGCTTCCGTCATGAGCCCTCCAAGGATCCGGCCCGCCAGCAGCTGTTCCGCATGCGCGAATATGTCTGCATGGGCAGCGAAAAGCATGTAACGGATTTCCGCCAGAGGTGGATGGACCGCGGTGTCGAGATGATGAAGGCCGTTGGCCTCGACGTGACCATCGACGTCGCCAACGATCCGTTCTTCGGCCGTGCCGGCAAGATGCTTGCCAATAACCAGCGCGACCAGAACCTGAAGTTCGAGCTGCTGATCCCGATCACGTCTGCCGCCAAGCCGACAGCCTGCATGAGCTTCAACTACCACCAGGATGCCTTCGGCACGAAATGGGGCCTGAACTTCGCCGATGGCAGCGTCGTGCACACGGCCTGCGTCGGCTTCGGCCTGGAGCGCATCGCGCTGGCGCTGTTCCACACCCATGGTCTCGACGTCAAGGAATGGCCCGAGAGCGTGCGCAAGGCGCTGTGGGGCTGATCGCACCCATGGCTTCCGTGTTTCAGGGACTGGATCCCGCCGCCTACAAGCCACATGCGCTGCACGACAGCGAGCGCATGTGGCCTGAGACGAATTGCTACATCGATCTCTGGATCGAGGTGCTTTCGAGCCTGAATCTGCCGCCGGAAGCCATGCTCGGCTTCACGCTGACGCAGGATTTCGAGGGCGACCAGTTCACCTTCTTCAAGGTGCCGCTCGAAGATTTGGAAGCGCTCTATGGCGTGCGCTGCACCGAGCTTGCGATCTACGACAAGGTGCAGAACCATGTCGCTGAACAGATCGGCCGTGGCCGGCTCTGCCTGGTGGAGATGGACTCCTTTTTCATGCCCGATACGCAAGGGGTCGGCTATCGCCGCGAGCACGGCAAGACGACGGTGGCGATCAACCGGCTCGACATGCAGGGCCGCACGGTCGACTATTTCCACAATGGTGGGTTCTTCCAGCTGTCGGGCGAAGATTTCGATGGGCTCTTCCAGCTGCATCTGACGGATGAGGATCTGCCATTCCTGCCCTATACTGAATTTGCGAAATTTCCGGAGAAGACACCGGGCGACGCCGCGATCCGTGAGACGGCGCGGCAGCTGCTGTCCTTCCATTTCCGCCGGCGGCCAAAAGCCAATCCGATCCGTGCCTTCGCCGAGGTCTTCCCGGCCCAGGTGGAAGCGGTTGCCGAGCGGCCTTTCGGCTTCTTTCATAAATACGCGTTCAACACGCTGCGTCAGCTCGGGGCCAATTTCGAGCTTGCCGGCAGCCATTTCGATTGGTTCGCGGCCGATCTGGGAAATGCGGCCGGCGAAGCGCGGAAAATTTCCGAGACCGCAAAATCGGTACAGTTCCAGCTTGCCCGCGCCATCACACGCAAGAAATTCGAGCCGCTGCGCACGGCGCTTGATCCCGCCGCCGATGCGTGGGATTCCATGATGGGCGAACTCGAACGGAAGCTTTGACGGGCTTCCGTTTGATCCGCGATAGGCTGGGTTATTTCTGAGAATATTGGGGCGGGGGTAATCCTCGAAGATGTCATGGGCGGGCGCTTGGCGGATCTCGGCGGCGGAATGCGGCTGAGCGAAGGTTGGAATCTGGTATTGACGGAGGCAGGCACCTGCCTCTCGCCCTCCGATGTGCCGCTGACGTCTGGCTTTATCCCGGCACCTGTGCCGGGTACGGTGGCGCAAGCACTGGAAAAGGCGGGGCGTTTCGATAGGACGAAGCCGCAGCCGCTTCACGATCGCGATGCCTGGTACATCTGCCGGTTGGTGGATGCCGAGGCCGGTGAGGCGGTCTTGCGGCTGGAGGGGCTCGCAACGCTTTGCGAAGTTTTCCTCAACGGCCAGCAAATCCTTGTTTCCGAAAGCATGTTCGAGGCCCATGACATCGACGTCACCCTGCTTGGCGGCGATGAACTGGCGCTCTGCTTCCGCGCGCTGGAGCCGAAGCTTTTGGAACCTGGGCCGCGTGCCCGTTGGCGGCCGCAGATGATCACGCCACAGGGCTTGCGGATGGTGCGCACGACGCTGCTCGGCCATATGCCCGGCTGGTGCCCAGAGGTTCAGGCCGTCGGTCCATGGCGGCCGATTATGCTGCTGCGGCCAAGTGCGCCCGCGATCCGCGATCTCTCCTTGCGACCGGACCTGCTCGAGAATGGCGAGGGCAGGCTCTATGCGTCGCTTTCGATCGAGGGTGATGTTGAAGAGCTGGTATTGAAGTGTGCCGAGGCGGAGCAGGCCTTCGAGAAGGATAGCGCCGGGCGCTATACCGCAATCCTGAAAATTCCCGATGTGGCGCCCTGGTGGCCGCATACGCATGGCGCACCACAGCTTCATGATGTCACGCTCGTCGTCGATGGCGTCGAACATGCGCTCGGGCAGACGGGCTTTCGCCGGCTGTCGGCCGATCGTGGTGCCGATGGCCAGGATTTCGCTCTTGTCGTGAATGGTGAGCGGATCTTCTGCCGTGGCGCGGTCTGGACCACGGCCGATATCGTGCGCCTGCCCGGCGGCCGCGATGACTATGAACTCTGGCTGCGGCTGGCGGCTGAAGCCGGCATTAACATGATCCGCATCGGTGGCACCATGGCCTATGAGACGCCGGAGTTCTATCGCCTGTGCGACGAACTCGGGCTGCTCGTCTGGCAGGATTTCATGTTCGCCAATTTCGACTATCCGAAGAACGACAAGGCCTTCAATGCCCATGTCGAGACGGAGGTTTCGCAGCTTCTGAGCCGGACACGCCTGTCGCCCTCGCTGGCCGTCCTTTGCGGCGGCAGCGAGATTCATCAGCAGGCAGCGATGATGGGGCTGCCTGAACAGTTCTGGAAAAGCCCTGTTGTGGAGGAGATCATCCCGCCGCTGGTGCAATCGCTGCGGCCGGATGTGCCCTACGTCGTCAATTCGCCCTCTGGCGGGCCGATGCCGTTTTCGCCGAATGCCGGCGTCACGCATTATTACGGGGTCGGAGCCTACATGCGGCCGCTCGCCGATGCCCGCCGCGCCGATGTCCGCTTCGCCGCCGAGAGCCTCGCCTTCGCGCATGTGCCGCAAGCGCGTATACTGGGCCAGCATCTGCCGGTTCCGGCAGTCCATAGCCCGCTATGGAAAGAGCGCGTGCCGCGCGATCGCGGCGCATCCTGGGATTTCGAGGATGTGCGAGATCATTATCTGCAAGAGCTTTACGGTTTCGAGCCAAATAAGTTGCGGCGGGAAGATCCCGATCTCTACCTCAACCTTTCGCGGGCGGTGACGGGCGAGGTGGCTGAGGAGACCTATGCCGAGTGGCGCCGTCACGGCTCCGGCTGCAACGGCGCGCTCGTCTGGACGCTGCAGGATCTGCTTCCCGGCGCCGGCTGGGGCGTGATCGATTCGACCGGGGAGCCGAAGCCGGTCTGGTATGGGCTGCGCCGCGCTTTCCGGCCGGTGCAGGTATTATTGATAGACGAGGGCACGAACGGTCTCGACGTACATGTCATCAACGAGAGCGATGCGGCGTTCGACTTAACCGTCGAGGTTTCCTGCCTGCGCGACGGTCGTCAGATCGTCGTTGGCGGCGGCCGCGATCTGGTGCTTGAAGCGCGTGGCAAGCAAAAGATAGCCTGCACTGATCTTTTCGGCGCCTTCTTCGATACAACTTATGCCTTCCGTTTCGGCCCGCCGTCGCATGATGTCACTGTGGCGCGGCTGACGGCGCCGGCGACCGGCGCTGTCATCGCGGAGGCTTTCTATTTTCCACTTGGCCGCACCACGGCGTTCCACGATGCCGAAATCACGGCATCGGCAGTGCAGGAGGGCGAGGACTGGTTCCTCGATCTCAGCTCCGATCGCCTGGCGCAATCGGTGCAGATCGATTTGGAAGCTTATCGGGCGGAGGATGACTGGTTCCATCTTGCGCCTGGCAGCCGGCGGATTCGCCTGTACCGGCGAGAGAGCGTTCCGGCGGATGTCATTCCAGCCGGGCAAATCCGCTCCATCGGCAGCCGGCGGATCGTCGAGGTGTAGGTGATGGCGGGCACGAGGAGTTATCTCGCCCGCCAGGGGCGAGATGGGTTCCGCGCCAGCCCCAACTACAACGTCATCCCATCCGGCCCGAACAGGTGGCAGCGCTCGGGATCGATGTGAA
Organism: Rhizobium sp. No.120; assembly: GCF_054558365.1. Lineage (NCBI taxonomy): Bacteria > Pseudomonadati > Pseudomonadota > Alphaproteobacteria > Hyphomicrobiales > Rhizobiaceae > Rhizobium > Rhizobium sp. No.120. The sequence goes on along the minus strand of NZ_BAAJNQ010000009.1, from coordinate 68,394 downwards.
TGTTGACCGTCTCGCCGGCGCGGATGGCTTGCTGGTCTTCCAGCGCGACCGTCAGCGTCTGGCCGCCATGCAGTGTGACGTAAAGGATCGTCTGGCCGCCGAGATGTTCGACGAGATCGACGCGGGCATTGCCGAGCGCCAAGCCGCGATCGCCGACGTTCAGATGCTCCGGGCGGGCGCCAAGGGTGACGGGTTGTCCCGGCTGGAGGCTGCCCAGCCGGCGCGGCAGGCGCACCGTCTGGCCGGCAAGATCGATGACCGCGGAGCCGTCGTCGGAGGCGACGATCTTCGCGTCAAGGAAGTTCATCTTCGGCGAGCCGATGAAGCCGGCGACGAACTTGTTCTTCGGCCTGTTATAGAGGTCGAGCGGCGCGCCAACCTGCTCGATCTTGCCGCCGTTCAGTACGACGATCTTGTCGGCCATGGTCATGGCTTCGGTCTGGTCGTGGGTGACATAGATCATGGTGTTGCCGAGGCGCTGGTGCAGGCGGGCGATCTCGACGCGCATCTGCACGCGCAGTTCGGCATCGAGGTTCGAAAGCGGCTCGTCGAAGAGGAAGATGTTGGGTTCGCGCACGATGGCACGGCCTATGGCAACGCGCTGGCGCTGGCCGCCGGAGAGCTGCTTCGGCTTGCGTTGCAGCAGCTGCTTGATCTGCAGGATCTCTGCCGCCTTTTCGACGCGCGGCTGGATGTCCTGCTTTTTCATGCCCGCCGTTTCCAGGCCGAAAGCGAGGTTCTTGTAGACGGTCATATGCGGATAGAGCGCATAGGACTGGAAGACCATGGCGATGCCGCGCTTGGAGGCGGGGACATCGTTCATGCGGCTGCCGTCGAGATAGAGCCCGCCGCCGGAAATCGGCTCGAGGCCAGCGATCATGCGCAGGAGCGTGGACTTGCCGCAGCCGGAGGGGCCGACGAAGACGGTGAATTCCCCCGGCTCGATTTCCAAATCGATCCCGTGAACCACCTGAAGCTCGCCATAGCGCTTGATAACCTTCTGCAGCGATACGCTTGTCGCCATAGGTGCTCCCTCCCTGTTGGTTCTGATGGCTCGCGGGGCAACGTTCATGACGGCCTCCAGCTCTTGTATTTCTTGGCTTCCGGCCCGACCGGGAAGCGGACTTCGGTGCGCGTTTCCGACGATTCATAGAATGCGGTGACCAGTTCCAGTGCCTGGCGGGCATCGGCCGTCGTCACCGGCAGCGGTCCGCCCGATACCAGCGCTTCGTGGAACAGCTTCATCTGCGTGTTGAAACGGTTAGGGATCGGCGACCAATCGGCGAGCAGCGCATCGATCTTCGCGCCGATCTCGTCATTGGCGGGGACGATCTTCCAGGGGTCCTGACCGGGGCTGTAGGGCTCGTGGTTGCTTTCGATCAGGACGTTTTCGAAGGCGAGGCGCAGGCGGCTGATCTGCTCCTGTGAGCCGAGCGTTGCGCTGATGGTGGCGAGCGCGCCGTTTTCCATCAGCAGGCTGGCGCTGGCGCAATCTTCCACCTCGATATCGTTGACGCGGGTGGCAACACGGCCGAAGAGGCCCGCGATCGGCCCCATCAGATAGGTCAACATGTCGTGGAGGTGGATGGAATGCGTCATCAGCACGCCGCCAAGTTCGGTATCCCATTTGCCGCGCCAGGGAACCGCATAGTAATCGGCACCGCGCACCCAATGCGTCTCCGACGTCGCGACATAGGGTTTGCCGGCGATGCCTGAAGCAATGATGCGCTTGGCTTTCTGGATACCGTCGCCATAGCGATACTGGAAGATCGGCATCAGCCGGCCCTTGGCAGTCTTTTCGGCCGCGATGACGGCATCGACATCGGCGAGCGATCCCACAAGCGGCTTTTCGCACACCACATGCTTGCCGGCTGCAAGCGCCTGCGTGATCAGCTGGAAGTGCGAGCCGGGCGGCGTGCAGATGTCGACGATGTCGATATCGGGCATGTTGAGGACTTCGGAGAAATCCTTCAGGCGTCTCGCGATGCCGAATTCATCGCCGACCGCGTTCAGGCGTTCCTCGTTAAGATCGCAGAGGACCGCGACCTCGAAACGGTCGTGATGCGGCAGATAGCCTTCGACGATATGAGAGCGGCCAATGCCGAGACCGATGATCGCGACTTTCTTGATGTCGGACATGTCGCAATTACCTCTGAATGCTGTTGAGCGATGTTGCCTCGGCGAGCGCCTGCGCCTTCAGCGCCAGCTCCATGGCCTTGAAGCAATGTTCCTGGCCCATGGCTGTTTCGGTGCGGTCTCTGATGTCGGCTACAAGCTGGCGGCCATAGGGCAGCTCCACACTGCTGCAGTCGATATGCTGCATGCCCTTGCGGTCGGTGAGGAAGAGATGGTCGGTGCCGGGCCGGCCGGCGACGTCGATATATTTGCGCAGCTCGATCGTGCCTTCGGTGCCAACGATGAAGAGGCGGCCGTCTCCCCAGGTGGAAAGCCCGTCCGGGGTGAACCAGTCGACGCGGACATAGCCCGTGACGTCGGGCGTCCTCACATGGAAATCGCCATAATCCTGCAGGCCCGGCGTTTCCGGATTGGCGCGGTTGGACACCGTTGCCGACAGCACTTCGGCTTCTAGGGAGTCTGCAAAGAACAGGAACTGCTCGCACTGATGCGAGGCTATGTCGGTGATGATTCCGCCATAGCGCTTGCGGTCGAAGAACCAGTCCGGCCGGGTGGGTTTGCGGAGCCGATGGGGGCCAAGGCCCGTCGTGTGGATGACCTTGCCGATGGCACCTGCCTTGACCAATTCGCCGGCCTTGACCGTCGATGCCGTCTCGAAATGCTCGGAATAGAGGATGGAGACGATGCGCTTGGTCTCGGCTTGCACTTTTCGCACTTCAGCGAGCTGATCCAGCGTCACCATGCCGGGCTTGTCGAGCATCACGTCCTTGCCGTGGCGCATGGCCTCGATAGCAAGGCCGGCACGCTCACTGGAAATCGCGGCGCTGACGATCAGCGCGATGGAGCTATCCTCGAGGATTTCCCTTTTATCGGTAACGCGCCGTGCTTGCGGAAAACGCTCGGCGAAGACGGTGGCGAGGTCATCTTCCATGGCATGGAAGGCGACGAGTTCGGCGCCGGCCCGCAGCATGACGTTGACCTGCCCGTAGATGTGATCGTGATTGAGGCCGATGGCGGCGAAGCGCAGCGCGCTCATGCGACATTTCCTTTCGTGGGTTTGTTGGTTCACATCCCCAAATCTTGGGCATTCGGGGCTGCGAGGTTCGTAATCAGCGTTTGAGGCCGGCGGTCGCGATGCCGTCGATCAGCAGCCTCTGGAAGAAGAGGAAGATCAGGAAGACCGGGATCAGCGACAGGCTCGACATGGCGAACAGGCTGCTCCAATCGGAACTTCCGGTGGAATCGACGAAGGAGCGCAAGCCGAGCTGTACCGTGTAGGTATTGATATCGGAGAGATAAATCAGCGGCCCGAAGAAATCGTCCCAGGTCCAGATAAAGGAAAAGATAGCGGCCGTCGCCAGAACGGGTAGCGACAGCGGCAGCATGATGCGCCAGTAGATGCGCCACGGGCTGCAGCCGTCCATCATTGCGGCCTCGTCCAATTCGCGCGGAATGCCGCGGAAGAATTGCACCATCAGGAAGATGAAGAAGGCATCGACCGCCAGGAATTTCGGCACGACGAGCGGTAGCATGGTCTTCACCCAGCCGAGCTTGAGGAAGAGGATATATTGCGGGATCAGGGTGACGTGGTAGGGCAGCATCAGCGTGCCCAGCATCAGGGCGAACCAGAAATTCTTGCCCCAGAAGTTCAGCCGCGCGAAGGCGTAGGCCGCCAGCGAGCAGGAGACGACGTTGCCGATGACCGAAAGCACGGCGATGACGGCTGAATTCCAGACGAATTTGCCGAAGGTGACCTGTCCGCCGAACCAGCCGCGGGCATAGGCGCTGAAATCGAAATGCGAGGGGATCAGCGATGCCGTGCCGAAGATCTCGTTCTGGTCCTTGATCGAGCCCGAGAGCATCCATAGCAGCGGATAGAGCATCACGATCGACGCGGCGACGAGAGCGAGGTGGATGAGGACGGAGAGAAACCACGGGCGCTCGCGCGGCGGCTTCATGTCCTCGGCAAAATGGGTGAGCTTCGCGTCAGTCATCGTAGTGAACCCAATAACGAGCGGAGAGGAAGGAGAAGGCGGTGAAGATCGCGATGATGATCACCAGGATCCAGGCAAGCGCCGAGGCATAGCCCATGCGGAAATAGCCGAAGGCTTCCTGGTAGAGATAGAGCGTGTAGAAGAGCGTCGAATCGATCGGCCCGCCGGTGCCGGATGAAATCACATAGGCCGGCGTGAAAGCCTTGAAGGCGTCGATCGTCTGAACCACGGCGTTGAAGAAGATCACCGGCGTCAGAAGCGGCAGGGTGATCTTGAAGAAAATCCGTGCCTTGGAGGCGCCGTCGAGGCTGGCGGCTTCATAAAGATCGGTCGGGATCTGGCGCAGGCCTGCGAGGAAGATGATCATCGGCGAGCCGAACTGCCAGATGGCCAGGATGATGAGCGTATAGAGCGAATAGTCGGGATTGGAGATCCAGCTCGGCCCGTTAATGCCGAAGGCGTACCAGAGCAGGGTATTGACGATGCCGTCGGCATCGAAGATCTGCCGCCACAGCACGGCGATCGCGACGCTGGAGCCGAGCAGCGAGGGCAGGTAGAAGATGGCGCGATAGACCGGCAGGCCCTTGATACCACGGTTGAGCAGCAGCGCCACCAGCAGCGCGAAAGCGAGCTTCAGCGGCACCGAACAGACGACATAGAACAGCGTCACCTTCATCGACGATAGAAATTTGTCGTCGGCCGTTGCGATCCGCACGTAGTTCTCGATGCCAACGAGGTTCGGCGACTGCAGCAAATTGTAATCGGTGAAGGACAGATAGAGCGAGGCGATCGCCGGCCCGAGGGTCAGTCCGAAGAAGCCGATGAACCACGGCAGAAGGAAGAGATAACCGGGTGCATTGCGCGCGAATGCGCTCGGCGCTTTATAGGAGGTTTCCACGCGCAACGGCGCGCGCGCGCCGACGGCCAAGCCGCCGGCAACGCTCTTGCTGTTTGTACCCACGGTATCAGCCTCGCGTAATGTTTGCTGCTGCCTGTTCGGTGAACTTCGTGCCAGCGTCCTGTGCGCTGGTTTTGCCGAAGGCCACCTCCTCGGCGATCTTCTTCAGCAGGAATGCATTCTCGCCGGCGCCATTCGGCGGTGACGGCGGCAGTGCTCCGACATGCGGTGTCAGCCGGCCGATATAATCGACCACCTGTTTGCTTGTTGCATCCAGATCCGGCGTCAGCAAATCGCGGATCTTTTTTGAAGGTGGGACGCCGCGCTCGACTCCGAGTGCTTTGGTGCCTTCCGGGTCCTCCACCAGGTAATTGACAAAGGCGACGGCGGCATCCTTGTTCTGGGATGTTGCCGAAACCGACATCAGCATCGAGGGTTTCAGATACTGGCCGGGCTTGCTGCCCGGATTGCTCGGATAAGCGACTAGATCGATCTTTTCCTTCACGAGGCCTTGAATGGCGACGAACTGATTGGAATGGGCGTAGCTGACCGCCGCCTTCTTGGTCACGAGCATGTCGGTTTCGAGGGTCTGCTGGTCCAGCGCCTGGACGTCGGCCGGCGTGCACGCGCCGATCTTGCGCATATGGCCCCAGAAGTCGAACCATTCGGTCGCGTCCTTGGCCTCGAAAGCCAGCTTGCCATCGGCCGTGTAGAGCGCCTTGCCGCGCTGGCGCAGCCAGCATTCGAAAGCCGGCTCGCTGGCGCCCGCATCTGCCGTGCCGTAGAAGCCGCGGCGTTTCTTGGCAGCTGTGACCTTGGCGCAGGCATCGCCGAGCTGTTCCCATGTCATGCCATCACGCGGCGGCTCGATGCCGGCTTCGTTCCAGGCAGCCGTATTGACGACGACCATTGAGGAATTCACGCCGAGGCTGACGCCGTAGATCTTGTTGTCGACCTTGCCGGAATCGATGTTGGCGGGGCCGAAATCCTCGATTGCCAGGCTCTTGCCGAAATAAGGTGTCATGTCGAGCAGCGCGCCGCGACGGGCATATTCGAAGATGTAGCGATAATCCATCTGGATGAGGTCGGGCGCATTGCCGCCGCCAGTCTGTGTGGCGAGGCGGGTCCAGTAGCTATCCCAGCCGAAGGATTCGCCGGCAATGGTGATATCCGGGTTCTTGGTCTGATAGGCCTTTACGGCTGCAAATGTCCGATCTGCACGCTCCTTCGATCCCCACCAAAGAAGGCGCATCGCAGTTGCCGCATTGGCGCGGGATAGTCCGATACTGCTGAAAGTTAGCGTAGCTGCCATGCCGGCAAGCAACTGCCGGCGGTCGATCGTCAACGTCATCCTGGTCTCCTCCCCAGCGAACCGATGATTTACGAACTGCTTTGCATGATATAACTATTTGGTTACAAGTTGGATAGAAACGCGACCGCTGTCAAGCGCCAATCGCGCGGCGATCAAAACGATGCATGCCGGAACCGGCCGCATCCGTCGCTGATGCTACCCTTCGGAAGGAGATCGTCCATGGCGGTCAGGGCGAGACAAGAGACTGAAAATAAAGCGCAAGCGGATGCCGGCAAGACCTTGGGCAAGCGGTCGAGAAAAGCGTCTCGCAATCCGCAGCGCACCCATGCCGCGATCCTGGACGCGGCGACGGAAGAATTTGCCGCGCATGGTTTCGGCGGCGCTCGCGTGGATGCCATCGCAGCGCGGGCGCAGACCAACAAGCGGATGCTCTACCACTATTTCGGCGACAAGGAGGGGCTCTACCTCGCCGTGCTGGAGGCGAGCTATGCGACGATCCGCAGTGCCGAAAAGCAGCTGGATCTGGCGCATCGTCCTCCGGAGGAGGGGATGCGGGAGCTGGCCTTGTTTACCTGGCGGCATTTTCTTGCGCATCCTGAGTTTTTGAGCCTGCTTGCCACCGAAAACCTGCATCACGCGCATTATCTGCAGCGATCCGACAAAGTCTCGGCCATGCATTCGCATCTGATCGACGAACTAGCGGACGTGCTGCGCCGCGGGGAGGCGCTCGGCATTTTCCGCCCTGCGGTCGATCCCATATCCGTCTATCTCACGATCGCGGCGCTCGGATTCTTCTATCTGTCGAACCGCCATACTCTGTCGACGATTTTCGCGCGGAAGCTGACTGCGCCGGATGCGCTCAATGCCTGGGGCGAGCATATCGTTGCCGTCACGCTTGCTTCGATCCGCACATAGTGCCCGGCGGTGTGGCAGTTTGGAGAAATTTTCAAAAGGCGATTGACAAGGCCGGAGGTAACGCGCGATCTTGTAACCATATGGTTACATTGCCTGATTGACCAAGCATTTGCTTTTCCTGGTTCTGGAGGGAATTGGGGATGGAGGAGATAGCATGAGCCTGTCGCTACAATGCGACGTAGCCGGGGATTTGAAGAACCGGTTCTGCAACGAGCGAATGCCTTCTCACTCGGATCCCAAGCAAATTGACTTGCCTGAGCATCACAGGAGCTGACTAACACCATGACCGAACCATTGATCATCAGGCTTGTCGAGGCCGAGACATTCGAGCGTCCGGTCAAGCTGCGGCTTCCTTTCCGTTTCGGGGCAGCCACCTTGCGGGAGGCACGGCAGATTTTTCTGCGGGTGCGCATCGAGGATGTGCTGGGGCGTTCGGCTGAGGGCATGGCGGCTGAACTGATGGTACCGAAATGGTTCGACAAATCGCCCGAGCTTTCCAATGCCGACAATGAAAACCAGCTACGGCGGTCGCTGGCTCTGGCGCTCGATGCCCTAAGAAGTGCAGGCGCGGGAACGGCTTTCGGACTGCATGCCGCCATCGAGGCCTCGCATCATGCGCAAGCGGCAGCCGAGAAGCTGAACGGGCTTGTCGCATCCTTCGGCCTGGCGCTTGCCAACCGGGCCATTCTCGATGCGCTCTGCCGGCTGGAGGGGCTGACCGTCGCGCAAGCAATCAACGCGAACCGCCCCGGTATCGATGCCTCCACCGCACGCGATCTCTCGGGCTTCGATCTCTCAGCTTTCCTTGCAACCTTGCAGCCATCCGCACGTCTCGCAGCGCGCCACACTGTCGGTCTGGTCGATGCCATCTTGCCCGCAGATGTTCCGGCAAGCGAGCAGCTGAACGACGGCCTGCCGGAAAGTTTTGAAGAGGCCATCGACGCCTATGGCCTGACCTTCTTCAAGGTCAAGGTTTCGGGTGCACTCGAAGCCGATATCGATCGTCTTTGCCGCGTCGCCACTGTTATCGACGCCAAGGTGCCCACCTATTCGGTGACGCTCGACGGCAACGAGCAATTTGCCTCCGCCGAGGCCGTTGCCGATCTGCTTTCCCGTGTGAAGGCGGAGCCAAGGCTGGCAAGATTTGCAGCATCGATCCTGTTCGTCGAGCAGCCGATCGCCCGCGCGCATGCCTTCGAAAAGCCGGTCAAGGCGCTGGCCGCCTTCAAGCCAGTGGAAATCGACGAGTCGGATGCCGATATCGATGCCTTCGTCACGGCGAGGCGGCTCGGCTATACCGGCATCTCCTCGAAATCCTGCAAAGGGTTCTATCGCTCGCTATTGAACCGGGCGCGCGTCGCCAAATGGAGCGCCGAGGACGGCATTCCGTATTTCATGTCGGCGGAGGATCTGACCACCCAGGGCGGCCTTGCCGTGCAGCAGGATCTGGCGCTCGCTTCCCTCATCGGTATGACGCATATCGAGCGCAACGGGCATCACTATGTTGACGGCATGGCCGGCGCGACGGAGGCAGAGCAGGCCGCTTTCGCCGAGGTGCATTCCGATCTCTACCGCATCAGCAATGGTCGCACACGATTGCGGATCGAGGCGGGGCAGCTTGCGATCGGCTCCGTTATCGGTGCGATCGGGCTTGGTTCATCGGCGGAGCCGGATTGGACAGCGATGGAGAGGTCGCCGGCATAGGACGTTGGTCAGGGTCATGAGGGTTTTGCGTTGACGCCCTGTCCTCGCGCTCGGGTGAGAGGCGCGTCGCAGAAATGAATTCAGGCCGCCGAGGCCTCATCATCGCTGTTTGCAGATTGTGGAGGAGCAGATGCAGTCATCGAGGAAACGCTACGCTCTGGTCGGCACGGGTCATCGTGGCACGACCATGTGGGGCAAGGATCTGGTCGAGCGCTGGAGCAACGAGGTCGAGCTCGTGGCGGTTTGCGATCTAAATGCCATGCGGGCAAAGCGGGCGCTAGAGTATATCGGCGTTTCGGTGCCCATCTATACTGACTTCGACGAATTGCTGCGGACGGAAAAGCCGGATCTCGTCATCGTCTGCACCCGCGATTCCACCCATGACGACTTGATCGTCAAGGCGATGGAGGCTGGCGCCGATGTCATCAGCGAGAAGCCGATGACGACGACTGTCGACAAGATCAAGCGCATTCTCAATGCCGAGGCGCGTACCGGCAAACGGCTGGATATCTCCTTCAACTACCGCTTCGCGCCGACCGCGGCGAAGATCAAGGAGCTGATCAATTCCGGCATCATCGGCGATGTCACCTCTGTCGATTTCCATTGGTATCTCGACACCAGCCATGGCGCCGATTACTTCCGCCGCTGGCATGCTTACGTCGAAAATTCCGGCAGCCTTTTCGTTCATAAGGCGACGCATCATTTCGACCTTCTGAATTGGTATCTGGATTCCGATCCGGAAACGGTCGCCGCCTTTGCCGATCTCAAGCATTATGGCAGCAAAGGCCCGTTCCGCGGCGAGCGCTGTCGCACCTGTCGTTACAAGGGCGAGTGCGACTATTATCTCGACATCAACGCAACGCTACTGCTCGAGAGCCTCTATGAAGACCCCTCATCCGTGGACGGCTATGTGCGCGATGCCTGCGTCTTCCGTGAGGATATAGACATCCCCGATACGATGGTGGCATCCATCCGCTATCGCAACGGCATCAACGTCTCCTATTCGCTCAATACCTATATGCCGATCGAAGGTCATCATATTGCCTTCAACGGACATAAGGGGCGCATCGAGCTGCGGCAATATGAGAAGCAGAACTGGACGACACCGCCGGCCGACGAGATCGTCGTCATGAAGAATTTCGGCGATGTCGAGCGCATATGGGTGCCGCATTCTTCCGGTGGGCACTACGGCGGCGACGATCGGCTGCGCAACATGCTGCTTCGCTCCGGCCCGAATGACGAACTCAAGCAGCGCGCCGGCTCGCGGGCAGGAGCGATGTCGGTTCTCTGTGGCATTGCCGCGCTGCAGAGCAGCCGCACCGGCCAGCAGGTATCGCTTGCCGATATCTGGGGCGAAGATGGCGGGTTGAACTTGCTGGAGCCGCGGCCTTAAGGCCGCGGTATCAAGCTTTCGCGTTTCGAGATCAGCTGCAGCTCGGCAGCTGCTGAGCGTAGATCCGCGTCATGCCGTTGAAGCGTCTGGCTCCCGCGAGAGCGGTCGAATTGCCGCGCCAGGACCCCTGCAGGTAACCCTTGGGGCCTGAGTAATAGGCAAGATAGAGATCGTAGGAATTGTTCAGGGCGATGCCGGTCTGCAGATGCGTCTGGTAGTGATACCAGCCAACGAAATCGATGGCGTCGCCGAAATTGGTGCGGCTTGCTGTCCAGTTGCCCGTCTCGCGCTTGTATTTGTCCCAAGTGCCGTCGAGTGCTTGCGAATAGCCGTAAGCCGTCGTCGGGCGCTTCCAGGGAATGAAGCCGAGCAAATAGCGCCGCGGCGGGCGAGCGCGCGGCCGGAAGCCGGATTCGGTGTAGATCGTCGCCATCAGGATCGGAACCGGCACTCCGTATTTGCGTTCCGTTCGTTCGGCAGCCCGTTGCCAGTTGTTGAACCAGCCGTCGCGCTGGTCGAAGATCGCGCAGATGTTACGGGTGTGGCGGGGTGCGGTTGCACAGCCCGCCAGCATGCCGAGCAGCATTACGACCAGAATGGAAACGACGCGGGTACGCATTACTAGAACCTCTTCATTGCTGCGCCGTGCGTCTTTCAAGGGCACGAGATACGCAGCAACAACCTGCCGGCGCATGATCCTTTCCAAAAATTCGAGACCGAGCTTTTGGCGGACCCACGCTCCTAAGATTGCTAGCGCGGAATGATTAAAAACGGGTTGTTTGCCTGTGCCGAAATGGGGCGATTTCAGGGTGTTTTCATGGATTTGCTGCGTCGCGTCATGCCATCAGCGCCAATTCCTCGCGGCGGATTTCATAGAGCAGCGGCTTGCCTTCAATAAAGCGAATGGCTTCATCCACCGCCATCTCGCCGAGGCGCGTCCGTTCCAGCCCGACGGCACCGGCAATATGCGGCGTCAGAAAGACGTTCGGCAGCTCGTAAAGCGCCGAGGCGGCTTCTGGAATTTCCGGATCGGTGACGTCGATGATCGCGTCGATATGGCCGGTTTTCAGCACAGCGATCAAGGCCGCTTCATCGACCAGTGCGCCGCGTGCCGTATTGATGAACGTCGCCCCCTTCTTCATCAGCGAGAGTCGTCCGGCGTCGATCATATGGCGGGTGGCGGGTAGCGAGGGTGCATGCAGCGAGACGATGTCGGCCGATGCCATCAGCGCGTCCAGCTCGGCTTTTTTGACGCCGAGGCGTGTCGCTTCGGGCGCATCGACCATCGGGTCATAGAGCAGGATGCGGTAGTTGAAGGGAGCCAGTAGTTCGATCACCCGCCGGCCGATGCGCGAGGCGCCGATGATGCCTATGGTGCGGCCGTAATTGCCGATGGCTTCGGCCTGCATCGGTACCGTCCGGTTGCGGTTGCGGTCGGCGACGTAGAAGTCGCGAAACCGAAAAACCTTCTTGCCGGCAAAGATGATGGCGGCAAGCGTGAATTCGGCGACTGGCAGGGCATTGGCCTGGGCGGCATGGCTGACCAGGATACCGCGCTCGAAGAGGCTGTCGCCGAGCAGGCCTTTCACCGTGCCGGCGGCATGGACCACCAGTTTGAGGTGCGGCGCCTGTGCGAGCGCGGCAACATCGATCGCCGGCGCCCCCCAGCCGGTGATCAGGATTTCCGTTTCCGCTAGCAGATTGGCTGCACGCTCATCGTCGAAGCGCTGCATCGGTGTGGCATCGAGTACGCGGCCCATGGCATTAAGACGCTGAACGAGTGCTTCCGGCAGCACATGCTGCGTGCGCGATGGCTGCATGGCGAGGGCAATGGCAGGGCGGCTGGAGAGGGATTGCGTCATGGCAGGCGACCCGGCGCTTCGATGGCGCTGACCGTGATGCCCTTGTCCTTCATCAGGGCGTATAGTGCATCGATATCGGGTTTTGCGGGTGGCTTGCTCCAGGCGTGATCGACGGCGGATGGGTCTTTCTCCGCAAGCACGGCAGAGACGAGAATGGTTTGGCCTGCGGGAATAGTACCGCGCAACTGTGGCACCAGCGTTTTGGAGACGATGAGGTTGGTGTTCGGCGGCGCCTTCTGCGCGGCGCCTTCGCGTGCGACCGTCGAGCCGAGGTCGAAAATGCCGCTGAAATCCTCTTCACCGATCGTATAGGCCGAGCCGGTCGTGGAGAAGAGCGTGTCGGTTTCGAAATCCCGCCGCGCGATGGCAAAGCCGCCTTCGGCCGTCTGCAGCGGCTGCGGCGTGTTGATCCTATGCAGGCGGATATGCCAGGGCGAGGCGGGGATAAGCCAGGTCTCCACCGTCACATCCGAGTAGGGGGACCATCTGGCATAGAGTGTGTCGCCGGCAAGCTTTGCCTCTTCATTGGTTTCGCGGACGCGATAGTGCAGGCCGTCGTCGCTGAAGGCGAGCATGCTGTCGAAGGCGCCGCCGGTAAAGATGCGCTCATCGCTCTCGACGCTGAAGCCGTAGCGGGCGGAATAGGCGAATTTCGAGTATTTCTCCGCGCCGAAGCGCATCTGCTGGTTTTCCTGGCCAGAGGAAAGTGCGACGACATCATCCTTGCTGCGCAGCAGGACCATGCCGGGATGTTTTTGCGGGATGATAGCCGGCTCACTCTCCGTCGGCTTTTCTTCTGCAGTCCAGAACGGATGCGTCTCAGGCAGCGCCAGAGGTAGGAAGGCCTTAAAGGCCCAATAGGGCGAGCCGGCGGAATTATAGTTCTCCGACATCAGCAGGTTGGGATAGGCAAAACCGATCGGCAGGGTGCCGTCGCGATGGGCGATCGGCTTGTCGGCCCACCAGCGCAGGTGCCGCAAGCACAGGCCCTTGATTTCGCCCCAAGGCAGCGCCTCGACATCGGCAAAGGCGAGCGCCGACCAGAAGCCGGCGCAGGCGAAGCGATAGGTCAGGCTGCGGCCGAAGGGGATCGTGGCGCCATCGGGCGCGAACCAGTGTCGGAAATCCTTGGCGAAGAGCATTGCCCGTTCCCGGTAGCGCTCGGCGTGGTCGTCATTGACGAGCTTGGAATAGATGAGCCCGTAAAAGTGCATGGCGAAGGGAATGTAATGATCGATGCGGCGGACATTGCCGTCGCGATACCAACCATCGCCGATGTAGAAGCCGTCGAGCTCGTTCAGATAGGTTTCCGTCAGGCTGCGGTCGAAGGAGGCGCCGAGCCGGTCGAGCGCGATATCGACGAAGATGCGGAAGAATTTCCAATTGTTGTCGGCGTAGTCGAAGGTGCGGGCATGCTTGAGATAGGAAATCAGATTGTCGCGCGCACGCTGATCGAGCGGTTCCCAGATCTTTTCGGGCACGAGGGCAAGAGCGAAGCCGAGAGCGGCTAGTTCGACCATGCGCTGGTCGCGGCCGTTGACCGTGCCCCAATATTCCGGATGTTGCGGGTCGACGCCATTGGCGAGGCCCTCGGCATAGCGGTCCCAGTGACTGAAGTCGCCACCGCCTGCGCCGAGGGGAGCCAAGCCCCAGAGCGGACGGGCAAAACCTTCGAGATCGGCGGCGGCGCGGTCGAAATGGGCGCCTGCGCCATCGATGCGAACGCGGGCATTGCCTTCGGAAAAATAGGGCAGCAGCGGATCGAACAGGTCCGTCAGCGCGCGGCGCATGTCTGTAAGGGTCTTCAGCGGGTTGCGGGCAAGCGGATTGGAGCTGGCGGGGTCATAGATCATCGGTTCGGCTTTCTCGATCGTTTCCGCGGCGGGGATTGGACTTCAGATTTCGGGTGGCAGCGTGCCGCCGGCGATCGGCTGGACGCCGTGGCAGATGTGGCGGGCTGGTGCATCGCGGTCGCGGAAGCGTGCGATCATCAGGCCGATGGCTTCCCGGCCAAGGGCTGCGCGATCGACGCGCATGGTTGCCAGCCGCGGATTGGTCATCAGGGCACAGGGAAGATCGTCGAAGCCGACGATGGCAAAATCCTCCGGCACCCGCAGGCCGGCTTCAATGACGGCGTCGAGCACGCCGACGGCGATGAAATCGTTCATGCAGAAGGCGGCGGTATAGCCTTCGCCTGCGGCAAGGATCTCGGCGGTTTTGTCATGGGCTTCCTGGCTGGAGCTGCCGCGAAAACTCATCGGCACGATGCGGCCTTCAGCGCCTTCCTCCGAAGCGATCGCCGCCTCAAAGCCGCGGATGCGCTCGCGGATCGTCTGGCGATGCGAGCCGGTGAGGTGCAGAATGCGGCGATGGCCGGCATCGAGCAGACGGCGGGTTGCGTTATAAGCGCCGAAGAAATTAGAGGGTGAAACGCCGTCGAAGCGCAGCTTCGGATCGGTGCCGTTGACGAGAACGGTCGCCGTGCCGCTTGCCTCAAGCCAGCGGCATAGGTCTTCCGATGGGTCGATGCCGACGAGAAAGAGGCCTTCGGCACCGGCGGTCTGCAGATATTCCTTTACCAGATCGGGCTCGGTTCTCGCCTCGCGAATGAGTCGGATGTCGAAGCGCATGCCGCGCTCGGCAGCGCCTGCGCGAAGGCCCTCCAGAATGCCTTCATAGAAGACGCTCAAACCGCCGGTGACGCTGTCGCTGGCGATCAATGCCAGCCCGCCGGCCGCCGTCTCGGCTGCGGTCTTCAGCGGATAGCCGAGATCACTCGCCACCTTGAAGATGTGCTGGCGGATCGTCTCGCTGATGCCGGGTTCATTGGTGAGGACCCGCGACACCGTCGAGACGGAGACGCCGGCGGCGGTGGCAATGTCTGCCTGCCTGATGCGTTTGGAGCGAATATCGTTCATATCGCAAACGCTATGCAAAATTATGCAAATTTGCAATAGAAAGATTTTTTATTGCACTGTGCAATGAAGTTGCATATCGTCGCGTTGACTTGTCCGCAGAAGGCGTCGGGGAGATCGCCGCGGATGATACGCAAGAGAAGGAGGAATCTCATGCGCATGAATCGTCGTTCTTTCATGATCGGAGCTGCCGGAAGCGCAGCTGGCCTTGCCTTCGGGGGAAGTGCAATGCCCGTTTTTGCCGATGCCACGCAGCTCCGGGCGATGTGGTGGGGCTCGCCCGATCGCGGCAAGCGCACGGTCGCCGTTGCCGAGCTGTTCCATAGCAAGAACCCCGATCTGTCCGTCATCGGCGAGAGCATCAGCGGCGACGGATATTGGGCGAAGCTTGCCACCGGCATGGCCAGCCAGAACATTGCCGATGTCTTCCAGCTCGAGCCGAGCACGATTTCCGACTATTCCAAGCGCGGCGCCTGCATGCCGCTCGACCAGTTCGTGCCCTCGACGCTGAATGTCGACAGCTTCGGCAAGGACGTGCTGAAGCTGACCACCGTCGACGACAAGCTTTATGGCGTCGGTCTGGGGCTCAATTCCTTCGCGATGTTCTATGACGAGGATATGTTCAAGAAGACTGGCCTGACGCCGCCCGGTCCGACCACGACATGGGCCGAATATGCCGATCTCGCGGTAGAAATGACCAAGGCTGCCGGCAAGCGTGGCTATTGGGGCGGCCCTTATGGCGCGCGCTACAATTATGTGCTCGATGTCTGGCTGCGCCAGCGTGGCAAAAGCCTCTTCACGGAAGAGGGCGGGCTCGGCTTCGGCGTCGACGATGCCAAGGAATGGTACAGCTACTGGGAAGAGCTGCGCAAACGCGGCGGCACGGTCTCCGCCGATGTCCAGACGCTCGACCAGAACGTCATCGAGAGTAACTGCCTGGCGCTCGGCAAATCGGCCATCGGCATGGCTTATTCCAACCAGCTCGTGGGCTATCAGCTTGTCGTCAAGAGCAAGCTCGCCGTCACCATGCTGCCGCGCGAGAAGAAGGACGGTCCCTCCGGCCATTATTATCGCCCGGCGCTGATCTGGAGCGTCGGTGCCACCAGCAAGAATGGCGAAGCGGCGGCGAAATTTATCAATTTCTTCGTCAACGATGTAGAGGCCGGCAAGATTCTCGGCGTCGAACGCGGCGTGCCGATGTCGCCCGCCGTACGCGCCGCCATCTTGCCTACGCTCAATCCGGTGGAGCAGCAGACGGTACACTATATCGAGTTGTTGAAAGATCAGGTCGGCACCTATCCCGTGCCGGCGCCGCTCGGATCTCAGGAATTCGACGTTAACGTCGCCCGCCCCCTCGCCGACCAGCTCGCCTTTGGTAAGATCACGGTCGCCGAGGCGGCCAAGCGGCTGGTGGAGGAGGGTACGACGAAGCTGAAGCGGAAGAGTTGAGCCGAGGCTGCATAATTTGCTGAACGGTTGACATCCCCTGGAGTTCTGCCGTGACTTTGCATGCCAAGCCAAACATCCTGCGCGATCTCATGATTGCCCTTGCGGTGGACGGGTAGTGACAGTGCAGCACGTACCCCTGGCTGCACGGGTGCTGTGGTCTCATAAGCTTTACGCCGTAAAAAACCGGGGCCTTTTTCAGGCCCCGGCACTGCCGCATCTCCAAGTGCGGTTGCTTATTTCTTCGCGTCGGCCCAGCTCTTGACCAGCTCGTCGTAGTTGACGGTGATCGGCTTTTCCTTCTCATTGGCGATCTTCAGCTGCGGAGCGAGATGACCGTTCTTGACGGCATCGGCGTTCCAGTAGGCGAGATCATGCTCTTCGGCGAGCTTCGGGCCGATATCGCCCTGAACGCCCGCACGTTCGATGCGCTGCATCACCTTTTCCTGATCGGCGCAGAGCGCATCCATCGCTCCCTGAGCATCCTTGGCACCCGATGCGGCATCGCCGATCGCCTGCCACCAGAGCTGCGCGAGCTTCGGATAGTCAGGAACGTTCGTGCCGGTCGGCGACCACTGCACGCGGGCCGGCGAGCGATAGAACTCGATCAGGCCGCCGAGTTCCGGCGCGCGCTTGGTAAAGCTCTTGTCGCGGATGGTGGATTCGCGGATGAAGGTGAGGCCGACATGGCTCTTC
The DNA here is from genome assembly GCF_054558365.1 of Rhizobium sp. No.120. Lineage (NCBI taxonomy): Bacteria > Pseudomonadati > Pseudomonadota > Alphaproteobacteria > Hyphomicrobiales > Rhizobiaceae > Rhizobium > Rhizobium sp. No.120. The sequence goes on along the minus strand of NZ_BAAJNQ010000009.1, from coordinate 51,123 downwards.
TTTACGTCCACCGTCTTCGAGGTGACGAACTGCGCATAGAGCCATGCGGCCTTGGCGCGGTCGACCGGGGTCGACTTCATCAGCGTCCAGGAGCCGACGTCCTGATAGCCGAGTTTCATGCCGTCCTTCCAGTAGACACCATGCGGCGAAGGCGCCATGCGCCACTTCGGCGTACCGTCGGAGTTCATGACCGGCAGGCCGGGCTTGACCATGTCGGCGGTGAAGGCCGTGTACCAGAAGATCTGCTGGGCGATATTGCCCTGCGACGGAACGGGACCGGATTCCGAGAAGGTCATGCCCTGCGCTTCTGCTGGAGCATAGGCCTTCAGCCAGTCGAGATACTTCTGGATCGAATAGACGGCGGCCGGTCCGTTGGTATCGCCGCCACGCGCGACGCAGGAGCCGACGGGACGGGAATTGGCATCGACCTTGATGCCCCATTCATCAATAGGCAGGCCGTTCGGCAAGCCCTTGTCGCCGTTGCCGGCCATGGACAGCCAAGCGTCGGTGAAGCGCCAGCCGAGCGACGGGTCCTTCTTGCCATAGTCCATATGGCCGAAGACCTTCTTGCCGTCCACGTCGCGACCGGTGAAGAACTGGGCGATATCCTCATAGGCCGACCAATTGACCGGCACGCCGAGCTCATAGCCATACTTGGCCTTGAAATCGGCCTTGTTCTTCGGGTCGTTGAACCAGTCGTAACGGAACCAATAGAGGTTGGCGAACTGCTGGTCGGGGAGCTGATAGAGCTTCTTGTCGGGAGCAGTCGTAAAGCTGGTGCCGATGAAATCGGCGATATCGATGCCCGGATTGGTAACGTCCTTGCCCTCGCCAGCCATCCAGTCGGTCAGGTTGCGCACCTGCTTGTAGCGCCAATGCGTGCCGATCAGGTCGGAATCGTTGACCCAGCCGTCATAGAGGTTCTGGCCGGTCTGCATCTGTGTCTGGATCTTTTCGACCACGTCGCCTTCCTGGATGACGTCATGCGTGACCTTGATGCCGGTGATGGCCGTGAAGGCTGGGGCGAGAACCTGCGATTCATACTGATGGGTCGTCAGCGTTTCGGACACGACCTTGATTTCCATGCCCTGGAACGGCTTGGCCGCATCGATGAACCATTGCATTTCTTTTTCCTGATCGGCGCGCGAGAGCGACGAGACATCGCCGATCTCCTTGTCCAGGAATGCCTTTGCCTCGTTCATGCCGGCGTGCGCGGTGCCGGCAATTGCCAGCAGAGCGACGGCCGTCGTCGCCAAGAGATGTCTTCGCATAAATTCCTCCCTACAGGTTGCGAGTACATGTCAGGACGGCCGGGAACCCCAGCCGCCATATCGGATTGCTCAGACCAGGCGGAAGACGCCGATGGCGTAGACCACGGAAAGAGCAAGAGCCCACCACAGGCTTGGGCCTCCCAAGCCCAGCCAAGCGAGATGAATGAAGGCGGCGCCGAGCAGCGATATGAAGAGCCGGTCGCCGCGCGTCGTTTCGAAGCGCAGGATGCCGAGGCGCGGATTGCCGCCCGGTGAAACATATTCCCAGACCGCCATGCCGATCAAAAGCAGCATGATGGTCGCGAAAAAGAGTGCCGTCGGCAGCGTCCAGGCCATCCAGGAGAAGTCTGTGTTCATGGCGGTTTCCTTCAGACGCGGCCGAGCGCGAAGCCCTTGGCGATGTAGTTGCGGACGAAATAGATAACGAGCGCACCGGGAACCAAGGTGAGCACGCCGGCCGCGGCAAGCAGGCCCCAATCCATGCCGGCAGCCGAAACCGTGCGCGTCATGACAGCGGCGATCGGCTTGGCGTCGGTCGTGGTCAAGGTGCGGGCGATTAGCAGCTCCACCCAGGAGAACATGAAGCAGAAGAAGGCGGCGACGCCGATGCCGCTTGCGATCAGTGGAATGAAGATCTTGATGAAGAAGCGTGGGAATGAGTAGCCGTCGATATAGGCGGTTTCATCGATCTCCTTCGGCACGCCGGACATGAAGCCTTCGAGGATCCAGACCGCCAGCGGCACGTTGAACAGGCAGTGTGCCAGCGCAACCGCGATATGGGTGTCGATGAGGCCGAAGGCCGAGTAGAGCTGGAAGAATGGGAGCGCGAAGACCGCCGGCGGCGCCATGCGGTTGGTCAGCAGCCAAAAGAAGACGTGCTTGTCGCCGAGGAAGCGGTAGCGCGAGAAGGCGTAGGCTGCGGGAAGGGCGCAGGCAACCGAGATCACCATGTTCATGACGACGTAGGTGATGGAGTTGATATAGCCCTTGTACCAGGACGGATCGGTGAAGATTATCGCGTAGTTGCGCAGCGTCGGTTGGTGCGGATAGAGCGTTAGGCCGCCGATAATCTCCTCGTTCGTCTTGAAGCTCATATTGATGAGCCAGTAGATCGGCAGCAACAGGAAGACGATATAAAGCGTCGGCACAAGCCACGCCCACCGGCCCTTTTCGCCGTGACGCCGAGCAACCCGCGTGCCGATTGCACCTGCCGTGTTTGCGGCGGCATCGGATGTTGCCAATTTGTTTATTGTGACGGCATCGGCCGTGGTGGAGAGGGGTTTGCCGCTCATCGGCTTGCTCCCGCATCGTAATTGGTCATGACGGTGTAGAAGACCCAGGACAGCAGCAGCACGATCAGGAAGTAGATCAGCGACATGGCTGCGGCAGGGCCGAGGTCGAACTGTCCGAGCGCCATTTTCACGAGATCGATCGACAGGAAGGTCGTGGAGTTGCCGGGGCCGCCGCCTGTGACCACGAAAGGTTCGGTATAGATCATGAAACTGTCCATGAAGCGCAGCAGCACGGCGATCAGCAAAACGCGGTTCATCTTCGGCAGCTGAATGTAGCGGAAAACGGACCAGCGCGAGGCGCCGTCGATCTTGGCCGCCTGGTAGAAGGCATCGGGAATGGAGGCGAGGCCGGCATAGCAGAGTAGCACGACAAGGCTCGTCCAATGCCAAAAGTCCATGATGATGATCGTCACCCAGGCATCGGCCGGATCGGAGACATAATTGTAGTCGATACCGAGATTGACGAGGACATAGCCCATCAAACCGATGTCGCTGCGGCCGAAGACCTGCCAGATCGTGCCGACGACGTTCCACGGAATGAGAAGCGGCAAGGCCATCAGCACCAGGCAGACCGGAACGCCGATCCCCTTCTTCGGCATATTCAGGGCGATGAAGATGCCAAGCGGCACCTCGATCGCCAGGATGACGATGGAGAAGATGAGGTTGCGGATCATCGAATCCCAGAAACGGCCGGAATGGAGGATCTCCTCGAACCACTGCGTGCCCGCCCAGAAGAATTGATTGTTTCCGAAGGTGTCCTGCACCGAATAGTTCACGACGGTCATCAACGGAATGACGGCGGAAAAGCCGACTAGCAGCAGAACCGGAATGAGCATGAACCAGGCTTTGTTGTTCCAGGTCTTCTCCATCGTCAGGCTCCCATCTCGATGCGCCAGGAGCCGGCGTAGATATTGATGCCGGCCGGATCGAAGGCGATATGCGGCTCGGCCGGCACCGTCTGGTCTTCGCCAATGACGGCGACGATATCCTGGCCGTCGAGCTTGGCGCGGACCACTTTGCGGCGGCCGAGATCCTCGACCTTGGTGACGGTGGCGGGCATGCCCTCGCGGCCGATGCGGACGAATTCAGGGCGAATGCCGAGTTCGGAACGGCCGGCTCGCTTTTCTTTCGGCGCGCCGGGCAGCGCGATCGTGCGGTTGCCGATACGCGCGCTGCTGCCTTCGATTTCGACAGGCATGACGTTCATGCCGGGCGAACCGATGAAATAACCGACGAAAGTGTGGCGCGGGCGCTCGAAGAGATCGTTCGGCGTGCCAATCTGCACCACTTCGCCATTGTACATGACCACCACCTTGTCGGCGAAGGTCAGCGCCTCCGTCTGGTCGTGGGTGACATAGACCATCGTGAAGCCGAAGCGGCGGTGGAGTTGCTTCAGCTGCGAGCGCAGCACCCACTTCATGTGCGGGTCGATGACGGTCAGCGGCTCGTCGAACAGGATGGCGTTCACGTCCGAGCGCACGAGGCCGCGGCCGAGCGAGATCTTCTGCTTGGCATCGGCGGTCAGGCCGCGGGCCTTGCGATGGGCACTGTCGGAAAGGCCGATCATCTCAATGATTTCATCGACCTTGCGCTTAACCTCCGCTTCCGGAACATGCCGGTTGCGCAGCGGGAAGGCGAGATTGTCGTAGACGGTCATCGTGTCGTAGACGACGGGGAACTGGAAGACCTGCGCAATGTTGCGCTCCTGGGTCGACAGCCGCGTCACGTCCTTGCCATCGAAGAGGATGCGGCCTTCGGAGGCCTGCACCAGGCCGGAAACGATGTTGAGAAGCGTGGTCTTGCCGCAGCCCGAGGGGCCGAGCAGAGCGTAAGCGCTGCCGTCTTCCCAGCTGTGATTAACTTCCTTCAACGCATAGTCGGCGTCGGATTTGGGGTGATCGTTGTAGGCGTGCCGGATGTGGTCGAGATCGATGCGGGCCATTGTCCCTCCTCAGGCGGCTTGTTGCAGGGCGGGAGTGACGGCGGCGCCTTCGGTGTCGAAGACCAAGATGTGGCGCGGGTCGATATAGACGTCGATCGCATCGTCGACATCGATATCCTGCACGCCCTGGGTCAGCATCACCCAGCGCTGACCGGCAAAATCGATATGGATGAAGCTCTCCGAGCCGGTGATCTCGGTCACCATCACCCGTGCCGGGGCGGCGACCGCCTCCGGCGTTTGCGGCACAAGCGCCAGATGATGCGGCTGGAAGGCAATCGTGTAGCGGCCATCCGGCCGATCCTCTAAGTCCCTCGGTACAGGCAGGCGAATATTGCTGTCGAGCACGAATTCCCTGCCGCGCTTGTCGAGCGTGATCGTGTTCAGCGGCGGATCGGCAAAGGTGGTGGCGGTAATCAGATCCCGGGGATTGCGGAAGACGTCGATCGTCGATCCGAATTGCGTGATGCGGCCTTCTGCCAGGGTCGCGGTATTGCCGCCTAGGAGCAGGGCTTCGGATGGCTCTGTCGTGGCATAGACGAAGATGGCACCGGATTCGGCGAAGATCTTCGGCAATTCGGCGCGCAGTTCCTCGCGCAGCTTGTAGTCGAGATTGGCGAGCGGCTCGTCGAGCAGCACAAGGCCGGCATTCTTGACGATGGCGCGGGCAAGGGCCGTGCGCTGTTGCTGGCCGCCGGAAAGACTCAAAGGGAGGCGATCAAGGAAGGGACCAAGCCGCAAAAGATCGGCTGCCTTTTTTACTTCCTTGTCGATGGACGCCGCGCTTTTGCCGCTCAGCCGCATCGGCGAGGCGATATTGTCGTAGACGGTCATGGCGGGATAGTTGATGAATTGCTGGTAGACCATGGCGACGTTGCGACGCTGCACCGGTTGGCCCGTGACATTCTTGCCATCGACGTGGATCGTGCCAGTGGTCGGCTTATCGAGGCCGGCCATCAGCCGCATCAGCGACGTCTTGCCCGACAGCGTCGGCCCCAGCAGCACATTCAGCGTGCCGCGCTGCAGCGTCAGATTTGTTTCGGCAATATGCGTTTCGCCGCCGACAGACTTCGACACGCCCCTGAGTTCAAGCACGATAAGTTCCCTCCATGCGCCGCATATCAATGCCGCCGCTAGGATTGCGAATAGACCAAACCGTCCTGTCGTTGCCGGACGGTGCCCGCTGCTGAGATTATGATTGTTCGGAAGTGGATTGTGCCGATCTGCCTGCGGAATCGTCGCGTCGGCAAGGATTGCGCCAGGCGACGTCAGTGGCCATGCGGCCGATGCCGCAAATCATGCCGTTTTCCGTATCGATCTGATTTTCGGACAATTATTCCTCCCCCTGTTTCGATTTACATCCCTCACGCGAAAATCGAAACAAGAACGACGATAAATGAAGATAAAGGAATGTCAAACGAAAACTGATCGCGTTTCAGTTTCGCTTCATGAATCTCATCTCAGGCGTGTTTTAGCGATTTATTGCATGCCATGTAAGTAATTGATTGGAATTGCAAATGCAGGTTGGAACGCCCTTCGTTGCATCAGCGCAGATCGCCGTTGCCGGGAATTCCGCCGCCCATCTGGAACACCGGATACCCGAATTGGAGGTGAAGCCCCACAATGAATGCAAGGCGCGATCTGCAACGTGCAGGGGTAGATTGGGAGAGTCGGTCAATAGCGGGATGCAGGACGGAGCCTCCGCGGAAGCTTCTTTCATCGCGATCCGTGCGATGGCGCCATTATCAGGCTGCAAATGAAACCGCCCCTCAGGCAATGTGAGGAGCGGCAATGTTCGAAATATGCGGGGTGTGTTTAGCGCGCCGCCCAGTTGGCGCCGCGGCGGAAGATGGTCTTCATCTGCGGTACGTCGAATTCCTTGGCCTGGTGGCCGAGCGAGGAATAGAAGACGCGACCCTGGCCGTATTTGCGCTTCCAGGCGACCGGCATGACGACGCCGTCGATCCAGTAGGCATGGTCGCCGGTGAAGGTCGTGGTCGCCAACACCTCGTTCGACGGGTCGACATGCATGTAATATTGCTCCGACGTGTAAGGGAAGTCGGTGATCCCCTCCATGATCGGATCGTCCGGCCGCGTGATATTGACCGTGTAGTCGATGATGTTGCCGGGATGGGCGACCCATTGGCCGCCGATAATGAACTGATACTCGACGCTTTCGCGGAAACTGTCACCCGCGCCACCATGATAGCCGGCGATGCCAACACCGCTTTCGATCGCATCGGCAAGGTTCTTGACCTCCTCCTTCTCGATCTTCGACATGGTGACGATCGGCACGATCAGGCTGAGATCGTGGATCGAAGGATCGGCGAAGGCCTCGGTGCTATTTTCGAGATAGACCTTGAAGCCGTCCTCTTCCAGCATATCGCGGATGATGTGGGAGCATTCCTGCGGTTCGTGGCCGCTCCAGCCGCCCCATACGATAAGTGCTTCACGCATGATAATCCTCCTGAAATTGTGCTGTTAGCGACCGATCTGCCCATCCACCAGGGATTCGGACAGAGGGGCGGGACGCTCCGTTTGCGTCGTGATGGTGACCGTGCGTCCGCTGTCGGAGGCCGTCTGGAAGGCTTCCATGACTTCGAGCACATGCAGCGCCAGGCTGCCATTGGCGCGGTGCGGACGGTTAGAGCGGATGGCATGCGCCATGTCGGCGACACCGAGCGAACGATAATTGCCGTCGGCATAGGGCGCGGTGATCTCGCGCTCGGCGAATTCACCGCCCTTCTTCAAAAACTCCACCGGGCCACCGAAGCGGTTGGGATCGGGCACGATCAACGTTCCTTCGGTACCGTAAACCTCGAGCGGGACGTGCTTGTGACCGGCGACATCGAAGCTCATGCCGATCTGGACGACCGCGCCATTGGCAAAGGCCATGACGCCGGCGACATGCGTCGGCACATGCACGGGGATGTGCTCGCCATTGCGGGGTTCGCTGGTGATGATGCGTTCCTTGCGCGGCGTGACGGCAAAGCCTGCGACCTGGGAGACGGGACCGAGCAGATTGACGAGATCGGTGATGTAATAGGGACCCATATCGAGCATCGGGCCGCCGCCGACTTCATAATAGAAAGCCGGATTCGGATGCCAGCGCTCATGGCCGGGGCACATGAAGGTTGCGGTGCCGCCGACCGGAATGCCGATCGCGCCCTCGTCGATGATGGCGCGCGCCGTCTGGTGGCCGCCGCCGAGGAAGGTGTCGGGCGCTGCGCCGATGCGCAAACCCTTGGCGGCCGCTGCGTCCGCGAGCTTCTTGCCTTCGGCGAAATTGATGCCGAGCGGCTTTTCCGAATAGGTGTGCTTGCCGGCATCGAGCGCTTGCAGACCGACGGCGACATGCGCCTTCGGAATGGTCAGGTTGACAATGATCTCGATCGATGGGTCGGCAAGCAAGTCGGCGATATCGACTGCCTTCAGGCCGAATTCGGCTGCTTTCGCCTCGGCGAGCTCACGATTGAGGTCGGCAACGCCTTTGATGTCGAGAATGGGAAAGGATTTCATGGCGGTGAGATAGGCGCCGGAAATATTTCCGCAGCCAATGATGCCGATGCCGACCTTGTTCATAAGCTTCCTCCAGATGAATTGTCTTTGCTGTCCTGCGAAATCAAAGAGCCGGTGCCGGCCCCGTCGTTCCCCAGGGCGATTCGTAGAGTTCGCGCAGTGCCACGACCGCAGCACCTTGCGCCCAGGTCTCATCCGTCGACTGGTCGAAGACGAGTTCGGTCACGCCCCTGATCGATGGCGGGATCGCCAGCGAATAGGCCTCCCGCAGGCTGTCGAGAAAGGGCTGGCCGAGCGCCAGGCTCGAACCCACAAGAATGACGCGCGGCGGGGCGAACAGCGTGACGATGTTGGCGAGCGCCATGCCGCAGGCCTCGCCGGCGCGGATGGCGGCGCTGATCAGCGTGTTGTCCTCCGCATCGATCAGCGTCTTGGCGTGCGCCATTCCGCGGCCGAGGCGGATGGCTTCGGCAAAGCGGCCGCTCGGCTGGTCGCCGAGAATGGCGCTTTCGCCGGCAAGACTTGCCAGACGAATGATGCCCTGTGGACCCATGCCGAGAACGAGGTCGCCGAGATTGTGGCTGAGGCCGCCGGCGCCGCGAAAAAGCTGGCCGCCATGTAGAACACCGAGCCCTAGCGTCTGTTCCAGCGACACCAGCACCATGTCGTCCAGGTCTCTCGCCTTGCCGAACCAGTGATGCGCCAGCGTGATGGCATGCGCATCGCTCTCGACGATGGTGGTCACGCCCAGCCGCTCGGACATTTCCTTGGCGAAATCGACCCCCGTCTCGCGGAAGATCGGGCTGGTTCGGACATGGCCGGTGCGGTGCTCGACGACGCCGGGCAGGCCGAGGCAGACGGAATCGATCTCGTCCAGAGCCAGATTGGCGTCGACGACGCAGCGGCGCACGCCATCCTCGATGAGATCGGCAATGACACCGATCGGCTGCCGGTCGACACGCAACGCCAGTGTCAGCGTCGAAAGAACCTCGCCGCGAAAGTCCGTCACGACGAAGACCATGCGGTTCGCGGCGATTTTTGCGCCGACGACGCGGGCAGCATCCGGATTGAGCTCCAGCATGACGCGGGGCCGGCCTCGAGCGGCTGCTTCGCGCAGATCGCCTTCGGTGCGCGCCAGGATCAACCCGTCATCCAGCAGCGACGCCGTGATCGCCGACACTGTCGTGGTCGAAAGCTGGGTGCGGTCGCTGATTTCGATACGCGCGATGGAGCCCGCCCGCCGGATCGTATCCAGCACATTGAAGCGGTTTATCGCCCGCATAAGCTCGGGGTCTGCTGTTTTCATGAGATTGACGCCGAATGACGGACCCGCTCGGCTGCGGCCTAGTATTTTTAACGGAATGCGAATTAAATAACCTATGGCCATTGCCCAATGTCAAGCCATTTCGCGGGCAATTTGCCGAAAATTTGACGAAGGCGGTTGACATTTTAGCAAAGCTCCGTTGAATTATTCCGCATAAGGGAAAAAATAGTGAGGCTCTTGGTTCCCTTGGGAGGAGAAAATCATGATCCATCTACGTGGGGCCAAAGCCCTTCGCATTGCTGCTATTGCCGCTACGACCGGACTGGCCATTCTCGCGGGCGCGACCGGAGCTGCCGCTGACACCGTCGTCAAATGGCTGCATCTGGAGACCGATCCGAATTACGTCGCCGTCTGGCGCAAGATCGCGGACCAGTATGAGGCCAAGCATCCCGGCACCAAGATCGAGATGCAGTTCCTTGCCAACGAAGCCTTCAAGGCGAAGCTGCCGACATTGCTGCAATCGAAGGACGCTCCCGATTTCTTCTTCAGCTGGGGCGGTGGCGTGCTGAAGCAGCAACAGCAGACCGGCACACTACTGGATCTGACCGCGGCGATGAATGCCAAGGATGGCGCCTGGCTCAAGAGCTACAATCAGGCAGCTATCAAGGGCCTGACCTTCGACGGCAAGATCAGCGCCGTACCCTATAAGCTCGGCACGGTTTCCTTCTTCTACAACAAGGCGCTGTTCGCCAAGGCCGGAGTCGATGCGAGCGCCATCAAGACCTGGGACGATTATCTGGCCGCAGTTAAAAAGATCAAGGCTGCCGGTATCGCCCCGATCGCCGGCGGCGGCGGGGAGAAATGGCCGATCCATTTCTACTGGAGCTATCTGGTGATGCGCGACGGCGGTCAGCAGGTCTTCAACGATGCCAAGAACGGCAAGGGCAACGGCTTCAACGATCCGGCAATTATCAAGGCTGGGGAGCAGCTCGCCGAACTCGGCAAGCTCGAACCCTTCCAGCCGGGCTATCTCGGCACCACTTGGCCGCAGGCGCTCGGCGTCTTCGGCGATGGCAAGGCCGCGATGATCCTTGGCTTCGAAAATACGGTCGCCAACCAGCGCACCAATTCCGGTGACGGTAAGGGCCTGGCGGATGACAATATCGGCCGCTTCGCCTTCCCAGCAGTAACCGGGGGGGCCGGCCTTCCGACCGATACGCTCGGCGGGCTGAATGGCTGGGCCGTCACCAAGAAGGCCCCGCCCGAGGCGCTCGATTTCCTCGCCTATCTCACCAATGCAGAAAACGAGCGCATCATGGCGCAGGCCGGAATGATCATCCCGGTCGCCGTCGGCGCCGAAGATGGCGTCAAAGGTCCACTGATGCGCGAGGCTGCCGATCAGCTGGCGCATTCGACCTGGCACCAGAACTTCTTCGATCAGGATCTCGGCCCCTCCGTCGGCCGCGTCGTCAATGATGTGGCTGTCGGCATCGTCTCCGGCCAGATTTCGCCGAAGGATGGCGCGCAGCAGGTTCAGGATGCCTTCGAGCAGGACCAGCTCTAGCGCCCTCTGGCGCCGGCCTCTCCCTTGTGCCGGCGCCGGTTTTTCTTCGAAATACAACTGTCGAGACTGCCCATGACCGATGTCAGCGCCACGACCGCCATGCCTTCCATCGCAACAGTAAGGCCCGCAGCGAAACGAAAATCGCCGGCTGCGCGTGGCCGCTTGCCGGTCATCCTGCTCTTTCTGCCGCCGGCGTTGCTGCTTTTCACCATCTTCGTCATCCTGCCGATGGGAGAAGCGGCCTGGTACAGCCTTTATCGTTGGAACGGCTACGGCCCGCCCACCGAGTTTGTCGGCCTGCGCAATTTCCAGGTTCTCTTCAAGAATGAAGCCTTTGTGACGTCGTTGAAGAACAATGCGCTGATCATCGTCGTATCGATCGCGGTCCAGGTGCCGCTTGCCATTTGGCTCGCGACGATGCTGGCGCACCGCATTCGCGGAGTCGTGCTTTTCCGGCTGATCTTCTTTCTGCCCTACGTGCTGGCCGAAGTGGCGGCAGGCCTCATCTGGCGCTTCGTCTATGACGGCGATTACGGCCTGTTTGCCGCGATCGCGCATTTCCTTGGCACGCCAACGCCCTACGTGCTCGCCGACAAGGATCTGGCGATGTATGCCGTGCTCGGCGTCATCGTGTGGAAATATTTCGGTTTTCACATGATGCTTTTCATTGCCGGCATGCAGTCGCTGGACAAGAGCGTGCTGGAAGCGGCCGAAATCGATGGCGCCACCGGCTGGCAGAAGTTCCGCTACGTGACGCTGCCGCTGCTCGGCTCGACGCTGCGTCTTTCCGTCTTCTTCGCGGTGGTGGGATCGCTGCAGCTCTTCGACATGATCATGCCGCTCACCGGCGGCGGCCCGTTCAACTCGACCCAGACGATGGTGACCTTCCTCTACAATTTCGGCGTCACCCGCATGCAGGTCGGTCTCGGCAGCGCCGTCGGCGTCGTGCTGTTCGTGATCTGCGTCACCCTCGCCTTCGGCTACAAACGGATATTTATGCGCAATGACTGATCTGGCCTCATCCGTTCGACTGACCACCGGCACCAAGATCTATCTCTATGTGTCGTTGACCATCATTGCCGCGATCGTGCTGATCCCGCTGCTGACGACCGCGCTCGGCGGCTTCAAGACACTCGGCGATCTCCGCACCAACCCGTTCGGCCTGCCGGCCGAGTGGCATTTCGAGAATTATACCGGCATCCTGTTTGGCGACCGCTACTGGCGGCAGATGATGAATTCCCTGATCATCGCCGTGCTCACCGTATTCCTGACGCTCTCAGTCTCGGCCATGGCAGCCTTCGCCTTCGCCCATGTGAAATTCTTCGGTTCGAACTTCCTGCTGAACTATTTCCTCATCGGCCTGATGTTTCCGGCGGCGACCGCCATCCTGCCGCTCTTCATCCGAATCCGCGATCTCGGCCTGCTCAATACCTATTGGGGCGTTGTGCTGCCGCAGGTGGCGTTCGGTCTCGGCATGAGCATCCTGCTCTTCCGGAATTATTTTAGAAACCTTCCGGAAGAATTGTTCCAGGCCGCCTTTGTCGACGGTTGCGGCTATATCCGTTTCTTCTGGCATATCTCGCTGCCGCTTTCGCGGCCGATCATCGCGACCGTCAGCATCATCTCCTTCGTCGGCAGCTGGAACAGCTACATCCTGCCCCTGATCATGCTGAACTCGGATTCGATCTATCCCTGGCCGCTCGGCATGATGGTCTATAGCGGCGAATTCGGCACGGAATGGGAACTGGTGCTCGCTTTCATCACGCTCACCATCCTGCCCACCGTCATCGTCTTCTTCCTGGCGCAGAAGCACATCATTGCCGGCCTGACTGCCGGCGCCGTGAAATCCTGAGCCTTACTGGAGCGCAAACAAAATGGCATCCGTCGAACTGCACAACATCCACAAGGCCTATGGGGCGCTGACCGTCATTCACGATATCTCGCTTTCGATCGAGGACGGCGAGTTCATCGCGCTCGTCGGCCCGTCCGGCTGCGGCAAGTCCACGCTGCTGCGGATGATCGCCGGATTGGAGGAAATCACCGACGGTGATGTGTCGATCGGCGGTCAGGTGGTCAACGCCATGACGCCGCGCGAGCGTAACATCGCCATGGTCTTTCAATCCTATGCGCTCTATCCGCATATGACGGTCGCCGAGAATATGGGCTTCAACCTGAAGCTCTCGGGCGAAACTAAGCAGGTTATTGAGCAGCGGGTCAATGAGGCCGCGCGCATGCTCGATCTCACCAAGCTGCTCGACCGCAAACCGGCGCAGCTTTCCGGCGGTCAGCGCCAGCGCGTCGCCATGGGCCGCGCGATCGTACGTAATCCCGCCGTCTTTCTGTTCGACGAGCCGCTTTCCAACCTCGATGCGAAGCTGCGCGTGCAGATGCGCTCCGAGATCAAGGCCTTGCATCAGAAGGTGCAGACCACCTCGATCTACGTCACCCATGACCAGATCGAGGCCATGACGCTTGCCGATCGCATTGTGGTGTTGAACCAGGGCAAGATCGAGCAGGAGGGCACGCCGATCGAACTTTACCGCAAACCGGCTAACCTCTTTGTCGCCGGCTTCATCGGCTCTCCGGCCATGAATTTCCTAGATGGTACGGTCGAGGGCGTCGATGGCGCGCCGGCCGTGCGGCTGAAGGACAGCACGGCGATCCGCATTGCCGGGGAACGCAAGGTGAAGGCGGGCCAGAGCGTGAAGATCGGTCTCAGGCCCGAGCATCTGAGCCTTGCCAACGGCGGTTCGCCGCTCACCGGCCAGACGCTGCTCGTAGAGCCGACAGGCGCGCAGACGCATGTACTCTTCGACCTGGCCGGCGAGCAGGTGACGGCCGTTGTCGATGGCGAGGCTCCCGTCCGTTATGGGCAGCCGCTCAATGTCTCGGTAAGCCCGGAGCAGGTCTACGTCTTCGATGCGTCGAGCGGGCTAGCCCTTTAAGCTTTCACATCAATCGAATCGACGCGATCCGGATAGAAGGCCATGTGGTCCTTGATCCGGCTGACGGACGCATAGGGATTTTCATAAGTCCAGATGGCGTTCACCGAACGCCCGCCGCCGGCCGGGATGCTATAATAGGAGCATTCACCCTTGTAGGGGCAATAGGTTTCGTGGCTGGTCCTTTCCAGCAACGACATATCGACATCCTTGCGCGGGATATAGATAACGGCCGGATAGGATGCTTCCTTGAGCGAGAGCGCCTCACGCGTATCGGCGATTACCCTGCCGGCGACGGAGACGATGACATGGGCCTGCTTGTCCTCGATCGTAATCGGGTGATCCGGGCCGGGGATCTTGACTGGCTTTTCCGACATGATAGCTCCTGGGGCGAGGCGTCAGGCAGAGCCGCCGCAATAGCAGAGGTGCCCGACAATCTGTGTCCAAAAAGGGATATAGGAAGCGAGCCGGCAATTATCAGGGCATTACCGCAATTCTGTCTTCGGCGCACCCCAACGCAATCCATCCATCAGCAGACGCACGAGGCGGCGGGACCGGTCGTACCATTCCGGCGAATTGGGCATGGAATAGGTGCCGGACAATGCCTGCAGCACATCGGTACTGTCGACATCGGCACGGATCGTGCCGGCGGCGACCGCGCGGTCGATCAGGCCTGAGAGCACGACCGGCACCTGGCCGTAACTGTCGGCAAAGAGCTTGGAATTGCTGCTGAGAAGGATGCGCAGGCTATCGGCCATGCCGCGTTTCGTTGCGATGTAACCGACGAAGCGGTTCATCCACTCTTCCAGAGCTTCATCCGGCGCTCGCTCGCGCGAAAGCTCTTCTGCGGCATTGCACAGCGCTTCGACCTCGTGACGATAAACCGCTTCGACCAGATGTTCCCGGCTGGGAAAATGGCGATAGAGCGTGCCGATGCCGACATCCGCGCGGCGAGCTATATCTTCCAGGGAGGCGGCGGTACCGTGGCTAGCGAAAGCTTGTGCTGCTACTTCGATCAGCTTGTCATGATTGCGTCGCGCATCGGCGCGCAGGCGCCTGCTCTCAGACGAGGCCACGGGGTTTGCTTCAGGCAACGGCTTGCGCGCCAATTTCTGCTCCTTGCGGGTTGCCACGTGACGATATTCCGGCCTGCCGTCAAATAGTGCGTGGCACCGGCTTCTCCATGGCGACGTACGGGAAGATTGTTACCGCATTCAGCATCGAGGCGCTATTGCTGGCCGACGGAATCGGAAGGAGGCCTCGCCGGCTTTGGGCTTGCTTAAGGAGAGGGGGCGCCGAAATGGTTCGGTCCGAAGCTTGGCCCCAAATTCGCCCCCAGGTTCGGCGCTGAATTCGGCCCGAAGCTCGGCCCTTGCTCGAAGTTGGCGAAGGCGGCTGGCTGATTGTTGCGAGCCGGCGGAACGTCGAGGTAGCTCATGATGTTCTCGACATGATTGACCTGCGAGCGCAGGCTGTCGAGGGACTTGCCGGTCAGATTGGTGCCGGCAGGCAATTGCGCCGTGAGTGGGTTTTCGTAACGGCCGTTGACGCGCAATTCATAATAGAGGTGCGGACCGGTTGAATAGCCCGTCGAGCCGACATAGGCAATGACCTGACCCTGGGTGACGCGCTGGCCGACGCGCAGATCTGGCGGTGTTGCTGAAATATGGGCATAGGTGGTTTCGTAACCGCCATCATGGCGGATGCGGACATATTTGCCGTAGCCGGTTTCCCAGGAAATCTTCTCGACCATGCCATCGCCGGCGGCCTGGATGGGGCTTCCCATTGGTGCGCGGAAATCGACGCCGTTGTGGAATTTCTTCACACCCAGGATCGGGTGAATTCGCCAGGCAAAACCATCGCCGAGCGTGCCGTTCGGCACGGGCCGATGTACAAGCGACTTCGCGATCGAACGGCCGCTCTCGTCGTAGAATTCCGAAGGGCCTTCGCCTTCGTTCTTGTGCAGGTAGAAACGATGCGTGTCGCCATCGGCATGGAATTCGATGAACATCAGCTCGCTCCGGCCGTCGTCCGCCTTGCGGAAGAGCAGATCGACGCTGTCGGGAGCATCGTCGATGCTGGTCAGCGAAATGTCCTTGGCCTTGGCGAGCTTGATAAGCTGCGAAGCGTATTCCTTGGTCAGGCCGGCTCTTTCGAGCTTGTCGCTGACTGCGCGTTCGTCGCTCTCGTCGACACCCTTCAAATCGACCGCGGCAACCTCCGTCGAGGATGGAGCGTCGGCTTGGCTTTCGCTGTAGAGCGTGGAAAATAGCCTGTCATTGGCCATTGGAACGAAGCCGTTGGCATCGTCGCGGGCAACGACGCGCTCCGGCGTCTTGTCGCCGCTGAGGCGGGCCATGATCAGCTTAGGGCGGGCATTAGGCCCCTTTTTTTCAAGCAGGAGTTCCAGGCTGTCACCTGGGGAAACAGTATCGGTCTCCAGCGCACGCTGCAGCTCGTCGCCGGCATCACTGCCGAGGCCGGCAGACGCCAGGATATCCCGAAGATCCTGCTTGTCCTTCGGCATGGAGACGAGCCTGTGGAACTCGCGGCCGGTTTCGCCGGTCGTTGCGCGCGATACGCTGACGTTCAGCGGTATGCCGCGAACCGGAAAGCGAGAGCGGCGCACGGCATCATAATGCGTGGTCTGCGGATAGATGCCGTGGCGGATATCGGAAAGCGAAGGCGGCGAAAATGCCATATTATCGGCGCGCTCTGCGCCATAGGAAGCGTTGATGGCGCTTGCGCCATCGCGCGCCATCGCGGCTTCGTCGGATTTGAAGACCAGCGTCGTGCGATGATAGGTGAAGATGCGAGTTTCGCCGCTGGACAGCTTTTCGGCCACCTGCGCAAAGCGGGCGCCGTCGAAGCGCTGTTTTGCGGCCAGCCGGCCGGCTTTGCGCATGGCAGGCTGAGGGCGCGCGAGCTGAGCAGTGCGCACCGGCGTTGCCGGTTCGATCGTGTGACGGGCCAGCAAGGGATAGAGCACGGTGGCAAGCAAGCCGAAGGATGCGGTGCCCGCAAGCCCGATGACGATCAGATGGCGAAGATGCGCGGAGCGGGGCAGGAATGGAATGTGAAAATCATGATGCGGCCGCGCCTGGATGGCGGCCTCTGCAGGAAATTGAACGCGCAATGGACTTTCGGCCATGAAGTGAGGAACCCTGCAGATTGCGGTGGGCCCAAACTAGGGCAAATCATGGCGAAATCTAGGCAAATATTACGAGGCGGTTAATTGCCGTGATCGTCCACAGGGGCGAGATTTGCGCGTTCCGGGTGATTCGTCAACCGAAGATGGTATCGTAGAGCAGTTTGAAGTTCAGCGCCAGGATGATCGCGGCAATGATCCATGAGAGAACCGCGACGCTTCTCGATATGACGAAACTGCCCATTTTCTCGCGATTTGTCACGAACTGGACCAAGGGAATGACGGCAAAGGGCAGCTGCATGGAGAGAATGACCTGGCTCAACACAAGCAGATTTGCAGTGCCCTTTTCACCATAGATAGCGGTCACGAACACAACCGGAATAATTGCGAGGCCGCGGGTCAAAAGTCGCCTTGCCCAATGCGGAATCCTGAGCCGGAGAAAGCCTTCCATCACGATCTGGCCGGCAAGCGTCGCCGTAACCGTCGAATTGAGGCCGGAGGCGAGCAGCGCCACCGCAAACAGCGTCGACGCGATACCAAGGCCGAGCAGCGGCGACAGCAACTCGTATGCCTGGCCGATTTCGGCGACATCTGAGTGGCCGCTGGTGTGGAAGGCGGCTGCTGCGACGATCAGGATCGCGGCATTGACGAAGAGCGCCAGCATGAGGGCGACCGTGCTGTCGATCGTTGCCCATTTGATGGCGTCGCGTCTGCCTTCTTCGGTGCGCTTGTAGGCGCGGGTCTGGACGATGGAGGAGTGCAGATAGAGATTGTGCGGCATGACCGTCGCGCCGATGATGCCCATGGCGATATAGAGCATCTCGTGATTGGTGACGATCTCCGGCGAGGGAATGAAACCCTGGAGGATCGCTGCCACTGGCGGTGCGGCCGCGATTATCTGGATGGCGAAACACGTGGCAATGACGATCAGCAGCGCGATGACGAAAGCTTCGAGATAGCGGAACCCCTTGCTCATCAGCAGCAGCAATAGAAACGCGTCCAGCGCGGTGATCAGCGCGCCGCCGATCAACGGAATTCCGAAGAGCAGCTGCAATGCGATGGCCGTGCCGATGACTTCGGCAAGGTCGCAGGCGATGATGGCGAGCTCGCAGGCAAACCACAGCGCCAAATTGACCGGCCGTGGATAGTGATCGCGACAGGCCTGGGCAAGATCGCGGCCGGTGGCGATGCCGAGCCGGGCCGAGAGAGCCTGCAAAAGGATCGCCATCAGGTTCGACAGCATGATCACGGTAAGAAGCGTATAGCCGAACTGCGCGCCGCCGGCGAGATCGGTCGCCCAGTTGCCGGGGTCCATATAGCCGACGGAGATCATGTAGCCGGGGCCGACGAAAGCGATCAGGCGCCGAATCCAGCTGCCGCCGTGGGGAACTCTAACGGAACCATTAACTTCGGGAAGGCTCGGACGATCGTCTTCGTCGCGGCTGGCAAACTGCCATCCGCGCCGCTGTGCTGCAGCTTCTTGAACTTGCGTCATGCGGGGCTCCAGGAGGGTCATGCTATGATGCTACTAAATAAATACGACCGATATAAGAATTATGCAATAGGCTATATTTTAATCGAGATTGCATTTTCCCGGCCGCTGGAACGGCTTGCCGACGTCGCGAGGACGCATTGCTGATGCGCGCCCTAAGCCGTGATCTGCGGAATTTGGATCGTAGGTTGGTCGATACGGCTTAGGTGGTTGGGTACTGGCTGCTGCCAATCCATCACATCGGCGGCACGGTGCCGTTGAGGCCGACGGCGACACGGTCGGCAGAGATCGCGGTCTCGCCGGTTTGCTCGCCTATGATAAAGACGCCAGCGCCGGGCTTGAGATCAGCTTTCGTTGCTGACGTCAGCGTTACGACGGGGGTGCCGTCGGGTATCTTGATCTTTCGTTCGCCACCCTTGTAGGTGAGCGTCAAGGTCGGACCGTTGACGGAGGTTACGGCATTGGTGACCGTGGCGTTAGTCATGGAGCCGTTCGGCGCCGAATCCCAGGGACGGTCGCCTTCGCCCGTTCCCTTCATAGAGGCTGGGAAGATGACGACTTCGATCGCGCCATTGATGCCGCTATCGGTCGGCTGCGAGGCGATGCCGACGAAATCGCCGGGCTTGATGTCGCTGATAGCAGCCTTGACGACGCCGCCGACGCTCCAGCCCGATTTCAGCGCGACTGTCACCTCCTTGCCGTCGCGGGACTTGACCTTGAGCGTGTCGCCATCGAGGCTTTCCACGGTGCCGCGCACCCTTACACGCTCGGCGGCCCAGGCGCTTTGAAATGCGGCAAACGTAGCGACGGAGAGCGTCAGCGCAGCGGCGATCAGACGTTTGCGATCCATGGGTGGGGTCTCCCTTGAGATATCCGCCGCGCGATGCGCCGGTTGTGCTTGATAAGAAGGTTGGAATTGGTCGACGGAAGCCGCGGAAAGGCTTCGAAGCCATCTAGATGGCGATCCTATGCGCCGCTTCCATCACCCTCCATTCAAACAAACGTGAGATTGCCGTCTCATCCGACGCTGCAGAAATTCCTGGAAGAAGCCCATTTTTTCGCAGAACATCAAGCTTTGCTTAACGTTTGCCGTTAGACTGCGCTGGTTATCTCGAATTCCCTATCGCGCGTTGCGCTGGGCTGGGGAGATTGGAGAACGAAATGACCGCGATTCGTCCGCTTCTGATCGGAATCCTCCTGATTCTGGCACTGGTTCTGATTGCGCTCAGTATCCTGCTGGTCGATCCCCACCAGCCTGTCCGTCAATCCGACAGCCTTATTCCGCCGCCGACAGAGTCGCCGCAGCGTCCCTAAGTGGGTGCCGGAATGCTCAGCTTGCCGGTGTAAAGCGCGCCACAAGGCTATGGCGATCACCGGGATAGGTCAGGCGGACATGCGTGATCGGACCGGCGGCGCTCCAGGTGCGTCGTTCGACGACGAGGCATGCCGTACCCTTCTGGATATCGAGGTTGGCGGCGGCGTCGCCTTCGGCCGATATGGCGCGGATCTGATGTTCGGCGGTGCTCCACGGCACCTGGTTGAGCAGCCAGGGGCCCGGCGGCAATGTCTCGAAATCAGCTTTCGCAGCTTCCGGCACGGCATCAAGATTAATGACGCGGTCCTCCAGGCAGAAGGGCCGCGGACCGGCATAGTGGATGCAAGTAATCTCGATCACCGGGATAGAGCCGACGAACTGCAGCCTGTGGGCGTCCTCCGGCCGTCCGCGCCGTTTGGCAAGCTTTATCAGCCGGTGTGAATAGGGCAGGTTGAGCGACAGGACCTCGGACTTGATGTCGTGGATCTCGAGCACGGCGGATTGCGCCTGCGGATGCGTGACGAAGCTGCCTGAGCGCTTTCGCCGCTCGATCAAACCAGCGCGCGCAAGCTGGGTCAGCACCTTGTTCACCGTCATGCGCGAGCAGTCATATTGATCCGCCAATTCCATCTCGAACGGAATGCGGTGCCCCGGCGGCCAGGCACCGGAGACGATCTGGCCCTCGATATCGCTGAGAATACGCTGATGCAGGGTCGCCTCTTTGCTCGTGGTCATGCCGCCCGTCTGTTCCGTGTGAGACATGGGATTGTGAGACATGGGATTTCCCGCAAGTTGTTTAGAGGCCAATCAATTGGAGGAAAAGCGATATTTAGGCAATGAGCTCAGCCATCGCCTTGCGGAATCGCGCGGAGATCGCCTCTCTCTTCCGATGGCGCCCGCCTTCGACCTGCTTGCTGCCGAGCGCCCATACGCCATCGACCTTGACGCCGCCGGCGAAAGTCCAGTGATCGAGAATACGGTCGCCGGAGAGATAAGGCACGGCACTTACATCGAGCGAAACGATATCGGCGTGGTTGCCGACGGCAAGGCCGGCCGGCGCCTTCAGAGCCGCGCCGCCACCAGCCAGCGCGCCATCGAATAGCATGCGGGCGGTGGAGCCGCCGGTCGTGGCAATGACATTGCGGGCGCGCAGCGCCAGGCGCTGAGAATATTCGAGCTGCCGCAGCTCCTCCGGCACGGAGATCAGAATATTGGAATCCGAGCCGACTCCGTAGCGGCCACCTTCCTCCAAGAATAGGGGTGCCGGGAACACGCCATCCCCAAGGTTGGCTTCGGTGATCGGGCAAAGGCCGGCGATCGCGCCGCTTCTTGCCATGCGCCGCGTCTCATCCTCGGTCATGTGCGTGGCATGGATCAGGCACCAGCGCTCATTGACGGGCGCATTGTCGAGCAGCCATTGCACTGGCCGGGCACCCGACCAGGCGATGCAGTCCTCTACTTCCTTCACCTGCTCGGCGACATGGATGTGGATCGGCCCATCGCCGGCGATCGGCACGAGCTTTGCGAGCTCTGCCGGTGTCACGGCCCGCAGGCTGTGCGGTGCGATGCCGAGTTCGGCGCCGGGCAGGCGGCTGGTGACCGCGCGGCAGCCGGCCATCAGCGCCTCGAAGTTCTCGATCGAATTGATGAAGCGGCGCTGGCCGTCGATGGGAGAAGCGCCGCCGAAGCCGGAATGGGCGTAAAAGACGGGAAGCAGCGTCAGCGCAATGCCGGTCTCAGTGCTGGCAGCGCCGATGCGCTCGGCTAGCTCGGCGATATTGGCATAATGGCTGCCGTCCTTGTCATGATGCAGGTAGTGGAATTCGCCGACGCGGGAGAAGCCGGCTTCCAGCATTTCCATATAGAGCTGTGCCGCGACGGCCTCGACATGGTCGGGGGTCATCGACAGAGCGAATTTGTACATGACGGTGCGCCAGCTCCAGAAGCTGTCATTGGCCGGGCCGCGGACTTCGGCAAGGCCGGCCATGGCGCGCTGGAAGGCATGGCTGTGCAGGTTCGGCATCGCCGGAACCAGAACATCCTGCCTGTCGTCACCGGCTTCGGGAGCGACATTGGTGGCGATCTCGGCGATGCGGCCGCCTTCGAGGGTCAGTCGCACATTCTCGTGCCATCCGTCGCCAAGCAGTGCGGCGCGTGCATGAAGTCTCGTCATGGTCTCACCCTTTCCTTTCGGACATGGAGTCCAAAATCCCTCTTGTCAGCCTTTCGATTATGTATATACATTATGAGCCAACGAGGAAAGGCGTAAAGCTGATGGGTGGGAATAATTTTTCCGAAGACAGCAGGGAAGACGACGCGGCAAGCCGCGTCTGGCGCAACGCTCGCCTTGCGACCTTGAAAGAGGGCGAGGCCCGGCTCGGCACCATCGAGAAAGGCGCGATCCTGACCAGGGGTGGCCATATCGTCTTTGCCGGCAACGAAGCCGATCTGCCCGATACATCGGGCGCCGAAATCGTCGATCTCGAAGGGCGCTGGGTGACTCCAGGCCTCGTAGATTGCCACACGCATATTATCTATGGCGGTAACCGCGCTCGTGAATTCGAAATGCGGCTGGAAGGCGCGAGCTACGAAGAGATCGCCCGTGCCGGCGGCGGCATCGTTTCCTCCGTCAATGCGACCCGCGCGCTATCGGTAGACGAGCTCGTTGCCGCTGCCTTGCCGCGCCTCGACACGCTGCTCTCGGAAGGCGTAACGACAATCGAAGTGAAGTCGGGCTACGGCCTCAACATCGAATCCGAATTGAAGATGCTGCGGGCCGCGCGCAAGCTGGAGACAGTCCGCCCGGTTCGCGTCGTGACTTCTTATCTCGGTGCTCACGCGACGCCGACAGAGTACAAGGGCCGCAACGGCGATTATATCACTGATGTCGTGCTGCCGGGCCTCAGCCAAGCGCATGCCGAGGGTCTTGTCGATGCCGTCGACGGTTTTTGCGAGGGTATAGCCTTTTCGACGGCGGAAATCGCCCGCGTCTTCGATCTTGCCAAGTCGCTCGGTATTCCGGTGAAGCTGCATGCCGAACAACTTTCCAATCTAGGCGGTGCCAAGCTTGCCGCTTCCTATGGTGCTTTATCAGCCGATCACGTCGAATATCTCGATGGGGACGGCGTCAAAGCGATGGCTGCGGCTGGTACGGTTGCCGTGCTGCTGCCCGGCGCCTTCTATGCCATCAACGAGAAGCAGAAGCCGCCGGTTCAAGCCCTGCGTGATGCGGGCGTCTCGATCGCAATTGCCACGGACTCCAATCCTGGGACCTCACCGCTGACCTCGCTGCTGCTGACCATGAACATGGCCGCTACCCTTTTCCGCCTGACGGTCGAGGAATGCATCGCCGGCGCGACGCGCGAAGGCGCTCGCGCCCTTGGGCTGCTCTCCGAGACGGGGACGCTCGAAGCCGGCAAGTCGGCCGATTTTGCCATCTGGGATGTCGAGAGCCTGGCGGAGCTGGTCTACCGCATCGGCTTCAATCCCCTCCATGCACATGTTTTCAAGGGAAAGAGGTTCAACCGATGACTGTCGTTCTCCATCCGGGTTCCGTCTCGCTGCGACAGCTGGCGACGATCTATTGGAGCGGTGAGCCGGCTAAGCTCGATGCGTCCTTCGACGCCGGCGTTGCCAAGGCAGCCGCCCGCATCGCTGAAATCGCAGCCGGCAACGCGCCGGTTTACGGCATCAATACCGGCTTTGGCAAACTGGCTTCCATCAAGATCGAAAGCGCCGATGTCGCGACGCTTCAGCGCAATCTCATCCTCTCGCATTGCTGCGGCGTGGGGCAGCCGTTGCCCGAAAACGTCGTTCGCCTCATCATGGCGCTGAAGCTCATTTCGCTCGGGCGCGGCGCCTCCGGCGTTCGGCTGGAACTCGTGCGGCTCATCGAAGGCATGCTCGAAAAGGGCGTCGTTCCTGTCATTCCCGAAAAGGGTTCCGTCGGCGCATCGGGCGATCTCGCACCGCTGGCTCATATGACCGCCGTCATGATGGGGCATGGGGAAGCTTTTTATGCCGGTGAGCGGCTTTCCGGTGCGGCAGCGCTCGAAAAGGCCGGTCTGAAGCCGGTCGTGCTTGCCGCAAAGGAAGGGTTGGCGCTGATCAACGGTACGCAGGTCTCGACCGGTCTCGCGCTTGCGGGTCTCTTCCGTGCCCATCGTGCCGCCCAGGCCGCTCTCATTACCGGCGCGATGTCGACGGATGCGGCGATGGGCTCCTCGGCACCCTTTCACCCCGATATTCATACGCTGCGCGGCCATAAGGGCCAGATCGATACCGCCGCCGCCCTTCGCGGCCTGCTCGTCGGTTCGGTGATCCGCGAAAGCCATATCGAAGGCGATGAGCGCGTACAGGATCCCTATTGTATCCGCTGCCAGCCGCAGGTCGACGGAGCCTGCCTCGACCTTCTGCGTACCGTCGGCCGGACACTCGAAATCGAAGCCAATGCCGTTACCGACAATCCGCTGGTGCTGTCGGACAATTCCGTCGTTTCCGGCGGCAATTTCCATGCCGAGCCGGTCGCTTTCGCCGCCGACCAGATTGCCATCGCCGTCTGTGAAATAGGCGCCATCGCCCAGCGCCGCATCGCGCTGCTGGTCGACCCGGCGCTCAGCTACGGCCTCCCGGCTTTCCTCGCCAAGAAACCGGGCCTGAATTCCGGCCTGATGATTGCCGAAGTGACCTCGGCCGCGCTGATGTCGGAAAACAAGCAGATGTCGCATCCGGCCTCGGTCGACTCGACCCCAACCTCCGCCAACCAGGAAGACCATGTTTCCATGGCCTGCCATGGCGCCCGCCGGCTGCTTCAAATGACCGAAAACCTCTTCGGGATCATCGGCATCGAAGCGCTGACGGCTGCTCAGGGCGTTGAGCTTCGCGCGCCGCTGACGACCAGCCCGGAACTGACCCTTGCCATTGCTTCGATCCGCGCCGCCGTGCCGTCGCTGGAAGAGGATCGCTACATGGCAAACGACCTGAAAGCCGCCAGCGAGCTTATCGGCTCCGGCGCGCTCAATGCCTCGATTTCAACCGACATCCTGCCCTCCTTGGAGATGTGACATGACCAACCCACGCCATAATATCCGCGAAATCCGCGCGCCTCGCGGTCCGGAGCTCAACGCCAAGAGCTGGCTGACCGAAGCGCCCTTGCGCATGCTGATGAACAACCTCGACCCGGACGTCGCCGAAAACCCGAACGAGCTGGTCGTCTATGGCGGCATCGGCCGCGCCGCTCGCACCTGGGACGATTTCGACCGTATCGCCGCGACGCTGAAGACGCTCAACGAAGACGAGACTCTGCTCGTGCAGTCCGGCAAGCCGGTCGCCGTGTTCCGCACCCACAAGGATGCGCCGCGCGTACTGATCGCCAATTCCAACCTCGTGCCGCACTGGGCGACCTGGGATCACTTCAACGAGCTGGATAAGAAGGGCCTTGCCATGTACGGCCAGATGACGGCCGGCTCGTGGATCTACATCGGCACGCAGGGCATCGTGCAGGGCACCTACGAAACCTTCGTCGAAGCCGGCCGCCAGCACTATAATGGCAACCTGAAGGGCAAGTGGATCCTGACCGGCGGTCTCGGCGGCATGGGCGGCGCACAGCCGCTCGCGGCCGTCATGGCCGGCGCCTGCTGCCTCGCCGTCGAAAGTGACGAAACCCGCATCGATTTCCGCCTGCGCACCCGTTATGTCGACGAGAAAGCAAAGACGCTCGACGAAGCGCTTGCCTTGATCGACAAGTGGACGAAGGCCGGCGAAGCCAAGTCCGTCGGCCTGCTCGGCAACGCCGCAGAGATATTCCCGGAACTCGTGAAGCGCATGAAGGCCGGCGGCCCGCGTCCGGATATCGTCACCGATCAGACCTCCGCCCACGATCCGCTGAACGGCTATCTGCCGATCGGCTGGACGGTGGCCGAACATCGAGCCAAGCGCGAGAGCGACCCGAAGGCCGTCGAAGCTGCCGCCCGTGCCTCCATGAAGGTGCATGTCGAAGCCATGGTCGCTTTCTGGGATGCCGGCGTGCCGACGCTCGACTATGGCAACAATATCCGCCAGGTCGCCAAGGAAGAGGGTTTCGAAAACGCCTTCGCTTTCCCGGGCTTCGTGCCGGCTTATATCCGCCCGCTCTTCTGCCGCGGCATCGGTCCGTTCCGCTGGGCTGCCCTCTCGGGCGATCCGGAGGATATCTACAAGACCGACGCCAAGGTGAAGGAGCTGCTGCCCGACAACAAGCACCTGCACAACTGGCTGGACATGGCGCGCGAGCGCATCGCTTTCCAGGGCCTGCCGGCGCGCATTTGCTGGGTCGGTCTCGGTGATCGCCATCGCCTCGGCCTAGCCTTCAACGAAATGGTTAGAAACGGCGAGCTGAAGGCTCCTGTCGTCATCGGCCGCGACCATCTCGACTCCGGCTCGGTCGCCTCGCCGAATCGCGAAACCGAAGCCATGAAGGACGGCTCGGATGCCGTTTCCGACTGGCCGCTGCTCAACGCCCTGCTCAACACCGCATCGGGTGCCACCTGGGTATCGCTGCACCACGGCGGCGGCGTCGGCATGGGCTTCAGCCAGCACTCCGGCATGGTCATCTGCGCCGACGGCACGGATGATGCGGCCAAGCGCCTGGAGCGCGTTCTCTGGAACGATCCGGCGACCGGCGTCATGCGCCACGCCGACGCCGGCTACGACATTGCCCTCGACTGGGCCAAGAAGCAAGGCTTGCGCCTGCCGGCCATCCTGGGGAACTAAGATGAAGCTGCTGCGCGCCAGTGACCACAAGCGCATGCCCTGGAAAAACGGCGGCGGGGAAACGGTGGAGATCGCCGTTTCGCCCGAGGGCGCTGGGCTTGCCGACTTCGACTGGCGCGTCAGCATGGCAACCGTTGCGACGGATGGGCCGTTTTCAATTTTTCCCGGCATCGATCGCACGCTATCCATCCTTGATGGCGAGGGCATGACCCTCTTCATCAAGGGGCGCGCACCCGAACGCCTGACGCAGGCGAGCGAGCCGCTGCCCTTTGCTGCCGACGCGCCGACTTCGGCGACGTTGATCGATGGGACGATTACCGATCTCAACGTCATGACGCGGCGGGGCCGTTTTACG
The DNA here is from genome assembly GCF_054558365.1 of Rhizobium sp. No.120. NCBI lineage: Bacteria > Pseudomonadati > Pseudomonadota > Alphaproteobacteria > Hyphomicrobiales > Rhizobiaceae > Rhizobium > Rhizobium sp. No.120. Next base: position 24,272 of record NZ_BAAJNQ010000009.1, on the reverse strand, counting down.
CATTCGGTGCAGCGCGTTTTGGTCGACGGGCACAGTGAAGTCGCGTTTGAAACCGGGACCAATCTGATTCTTTGCCATCGAGGCCATGTCGAGGTTGACGGCAACGCGCTTGATGCGGGCGATTGCCTTTTGATTTACAACGACAGCGCCGCGCGGCATTCAATCTCGGGGAAGGCGCAGCTGTTCCATATCGCCGTCGCGGCAATATAGTCAGCTATCTGCCGTTCCTTGACTTGACACCCGCCCGGCTCGGTTATCTCCTTTCTGCGCAGCAGAGAGGACACCGGCATGAGCGACGATCAGATCCCCGCCGATAGCAAGCTCACCACTTCCAAGCGCCGATGGGCGGCGGAGGGCAAGTTTCTGACGGGGCGCATCAGCCGGCCCGAAACGGAGCGGCTGCCACCGGGGCAGCATCTCGTGAAGAACTGGCCAGTACTCGATCTCGGCGTGCAGCCGCAGATTTCTCTGTCGAGCTGGCGGCTCGATGTAATCGGCTTCGTGGAGAACCGCCTCAGCTTGGATTGGGCGACTTTCCAGGCGATAGAGCAGACCACCCGTGTCAGCGATATTCATTGCGTGACGACCTGGTCGCGCTATGACAATCGCTGGGAAGGGGTTTCTACACGCGATCTGCTCGATCTCGCCATGCCGACGGCGGAGGCGCAGCATGTGCTGCTCACGAGCTATGACGGCTATACCACCAATCTGCCGCTTGCGGATTTTGCGGCTGAGGATGCGATCCTCGCAACCGCCTGGGAGAATCAGCCGCTGACGCGTGAGCACGGTGGCCCGATGCGCCTCGTCGTGCCGCACCTCTATTTCTGGAAGAGCGCCAAGTGGCTGAACCGCATCGAGCTCATCGGTGCCGATAGGGCCGGCTTCTGGGAGAAGAACGGTTATCACATGTATGGCGATCCCTGGCGCGAGCAGCGCTATTCGGACGATTGACGCTCTGGGCGCTTCGCAAGTGAGATGCCCGGCACTGGCCCTCCCACATCGCGATTCTTATGTCACCGTGGCAATTTTTGATGGCGACGGTTGGGTTTGTGGCTTTGCAAGCTACCATCATGGGCGTATTCAATGATCGTATGATTACGGCCGACAATGCGCGGCTTCCTTGAACGCCAATCTCCGAAATTTCATCCCATGACCGTTGCCAGGACCATAGAAGAGCCTTCCGAAGTAAGTTTCGGCCGGCAGTCCCGCATCATCGCCTTCGTTGTCGCCGTCTCCTTCTTCAGGCAGATCCTGGACGGCACCATCGTCACCACCTCGTTGCCGCAGATGGCGGCAACCTTTGGTGTCGAGCCGGTTTCGATGAGCATCGGCATCACGGTCTATCTGCTCACCATGGCGGCTTTCGTGCCGCTGGCCGGCTGGGCGGGCGATCGCTATGGTGCACGGCGAGTGTTCCTGGCCTCGATCACCATCTTCACCGTGGCATCGCTGTTTTGCGGACTTTCGGCCAATTTGACCGAGTTCATCATCGCTCGCGCCATTCAGGGTATCGGCAGCGCGTTGATGACGCCAGTCGGGCGCATCATCGTGCTGAAAAACGCGCGCAAATCCGATCTGGTGCACGCGATGTCGATGATCACTTGGCCGGCACTGACGGCGCCTGTCATCGGCCCCGTGCTCGGCAGCTTCATCACCACCTATTTCAGCTGGCACTGGAATTTCCTCATCAATATCCCGATCGGCATCATCGGCCTTGGCCTCGTTCTGCGCTTCGTGCCGGATCAGCGGGAGGAAAAGGTCGCCCGCCTCGATTTCATCGGCTTCCTGCAGTCGGCGGCGGGGCTGACCTTCCTGCTCGCCGGCCTCGAATTCGTGGTGCAGGGCACGACGGGGCTGGCGCCCAGCATTGGGTTGATCGCTGCAGGCGTGGTTTTCTCCATCCTCGCCACCCGACATTTCTTGACGGTCGATGCACCCTTGCTCGATCTCTCCGCCTTCAAGGTACAGACCTTCGCCATGTCTACGCTTTCGGCGGGTACGGCGAGCCGGGTCGCGATCAACGCGACGCCCTTCCTGATCCCACTGCTCTTCCAGGTCGGCTTCGGCCGCACGGCAATCGATGCGGGCACCTATCTGCTGTTCTATTTCGCCGGCAATCTCGGCATGAAGGCGATCACGACGCAGATGTTGAGAATCTTCGGTTTCCGCAACGTGCTCGTCGTCAACGGGTCGATCTCGTCGGCCAGCATTGCCGGATGTGCACTTCTGTCTCCGGCGACGCCGGATACGTTAATATATTGCCTGCTATTCATGGCTGGCCTGTCGCGCTCGATGAACTTCACGGCGCTGAATACGCTGGGGTTTGCTGACATCCATGCCGCACAGCGCAGCTCCGCCTCGACATTGTCGAGCATGCTGCAGCAGGTTTCACTGCTGCTTGGCGTGGCCGTCGCTGCTGCGGTCCTCAATCTCTCGCGCACGATTCATGGTGGGGAAACGCTCTCGCTCATCGATTTTCGCTGGGCTTTCCTCGTCATTGGTCTTATCGGTGGCATCTCCGCATTGCGTTTTATCAGCCTGCCGCACGATGCCGGCGCAGAGGTATCCCGCCATAAAGTGAAGACCTGATCAAAACCTTCAAATTCTTAATGATATTGACAGGCAAGCCGCTGTAAAGTGGCCTGCCGGTTCCCATATGAAACTCGCGTCAACTCCCACAGGAGGCAGTCCCATGCTGCTCAGAACCCTCGCTATCTCCGCTCTCGTCGTCGGCGTATCCAGTGCCGCCATGGCCGAGCAGGTGCACAAGCATCACCCCAAGCGCGTCAATGTTGAGGCGTTCCAGGCCGATGTCGGCAGCGTCGACCATTCGAAGGATGCGATCCTTCCCGACGGCACGATCAACACCGACCCGTCGGTAACGGGCCCGATCCGCGCCGGCGACTCGATGTCCCGTCTGCAATGCGCTGCTGCTCCGAACGCCGTCGGTGTTCGCTCGAATACCTTTGCGGCTGGCCCTTCCTCGCTTTGCCCGTAAGAGCAAGATCGTAGCGGGCTGGCTCCGTTGGAGCGGCTCAGGCCAGCTCGATATCCGTCTGCTTGAAGCGGTCGCTGCTCGACAATAGCGGCTGGCGATAATAGCGAGCGCAGGCATAGGTCATGCAATCGTCAAGGCCGAGGCGAGCCATATGGTCGCCTTGGCCATAGCGCTCGTAAGCCTCGGTCGCGACGACGGCAGCGCGAGGTGGCACCGCGAGCAGTTGGATGTTCATCAGCTGCAGGAACGTGCGCACCGCTTCGCTTGCCTCTGTCGGCGACAATCCCAAAGCACTGGAAACCTGGATTGCGGCAATCGCTGCGACAACCGGCGAGGTCATGCGAGCTGTTGCCGGCTGCATGCGAATGGCGAAGGCGCGGGCCTCTTCCTCGTCGGTCATCATTGCCGACAGCACCGAAGCGTCAATGAACATCAGGCTTCTCCGGTCGTGCCAGTGCTTACGCCTTTGGCGGAGGCTTTCTGCTTGAGATTGCGGCAAAAGGCGACGGCGACATCGGCAAGGGCCGGCTTGGTCAGTTCCTCATCCAGCGCCTTTTGCAAGGCGAGCCGCACCGCTTCCGTCTTGGTGGCAGCCTTGGTCAGCGCCTGATAGCGTCGCGCCAATCGATCTATGGCGTCGTCTTTAATGTAAAGCGGCATTGGATATCCTTTCTAGTTTTGGGGATATCCTTAGAGCCTTTCTGGTTTCAGGGCAATCGCGTCTGATGCCTGCTTGTGCTCCGATTTCATCGATATTTAGATGACGGATATCATCTAACGTGCTAGCAATGACATTAAGCTGTTTGCTTGACCGTGAGGAGATGTCATGCCTGCTATCGATCCCGTTGTCATCGTTTCCGCCACCCGCACGCCGCTCGGCCGTTTCCAGGGCGATCTTTCGCCCCTGCAGGCGCCCGAGCTCGGTGCGCATGTCATCCGTGCTGCGCTGGAGCGCGCCGGACTTTCGGCGGAGAGAGTGGATGAGGTTCTGTTCGGCTGCGTCCTGCCCGCGGGGCAGGGGCAAGCGCCGGCCCGGCAGGCTGCGCGCGGGGCAGGCCTGCCGGATGCTGTCGGGGCAACTACGATCAACAAGGTCTGTGGTTCCGGCATGAAGGCGACCATGTTGGCGCATGACCTGCTTCTCGCTGGTTCGGCCTCAATCACGGTTGCTGGCGGCATGGAATCCATGTCGAATGCGCCCTATCTGCTTGCCAAGGCCCGCAGCGGCTATCGCATGGGCCATGACCGGATCTTCGATCACATGATGCTCGACGGGCTCGAGGACGCCTATGAGAAGGGCCGCTCCATGGGTGATTTCGGCGAAATGGCAGTCGAGGCCTATCAGTTCAGCCGCGACGATCAGGATGCTTACGCGGTCGAAACCCTTTCGCGCGCCCGCAATGCGCTTGAGACCGGCGCTTTCGAAGCGGAAATCACGCCGATCTCGGTGAGTGGCAAGGGTGGTCCGGTCACGGTCGCCAAGGATGAGCATCCGCAAAAGGTTTCGCCCGAAAAGATCCCGACGCTCAAGCCGGCATTCCGCAAGGATGGCACGATTACGGCCGCCAGTGCCTCGGCGAATGCCGACGGTGCGGCGGCGCTCATCCTGACGCGCCGTTCGCTTGCCGAGCGCGAGGGATTGCCCATTCTCGCTGAAATCAAGGCGCATGCCACGCATTCTCAGGAACCTGCCTGGTACACCACCGCGCCGATCCCGGCGATCCGCAAGGTACTCGATAAGACTGGATGGAAGGTCGGCGATGTCGATCTCTTCGAGATCAACGAGGCCTTCGCCGTCGTCGCCATGGCGGCTGCCAAGGAACTTGGCATTGCGCGCGACCGCCTGAACGTCAATGGCGGCGCCTGCGCGCTCGGCCATCCCATCGGCGCCACCGGGGCACGGCTGATCGTGACGCTCCTACATGCGCTCGAGCGTCAGGGAGCAAGGAAGGGTGTTGCGGCGCTTTGCATCGGCGGCGGTGAGGCGACGGCGATTGCTGTGGAGCGGGTCGGCTGACTGGAGGGATATAGGGGCTGGTCATGCACGCCTATTGATGCCGCAGCATGATGTCATGGCCCCTCATCCTAGCCTTCTCCCCGCTTGGTGGGGAGAAGGGACGACCGCGCCAGAGGACGAGTTCCTAACAATATCGTATGCTATTGGCGCTCTATTTCGCCAGCCGCAGCCTCAGTGCATTGCCGATCACCGAGACTGACGACAGGCTCATTGCTGCGGCCGCGATCATCGGTGACAGCAGCAGACCGAAGACCGGGTAGAGCACGCCAGCTGCCAGCGGCACGCCGAGCGCATTGTAGCCGAAGGCGAAGGCGAGGTTCTGCTTGATGTTGCGGATGGTCGCTTCCGAGAGGTGGCGTGCCCGCACGATGCCATTGAGATCGCCCTTTACCAGAGTGATCCCGGCGCTTTCCATGGCGACATCGGCGCCTGTGCCCATGGCGATGCCGACATCGGCTGATGCAAGTGCCGGAGCGTCGTTGATGCCATCGCCGGCCATGGCAACGATGCGACCCTTGGCGCGTAGTTCGTCGATCAGTGCCTTCTTGCCTTCCGGCAGCATATCGGCGCGCACTTCGTCGATGCCGAGCTGCTTCGCGACGGCGGCAGCGGTCTTGCCGTTGTCGCCGGTTGCCATGACGATGGTCAGGCCGCTTTCGTGCAACGCCTTGATGGCGGCTGCCGTGGTCGGCTTGATCCGGTCGGCGACAGCGACAAGGCCGGCCAGCTTCCTGTCGATAGCGACAAACATGACGGTCTTGCCTTCGCCGCGCAGGCGCTCCGTCTCAGCCTTCAAGTCATCGATCGAGACGCCAAGATCGGACATCATCGCCGCGTTGCCGAGGGTGATCGCGGTTTCGCCGGTGCGGCCCTCGACGCCTTTGCCTGTTACAGCCGAGAAGCCCGAGATCTCGACGAAGTGCGCCTGGCGCTCCTTGGCGCCGGCGACGATCGCTTCGGCAAGCGGGTGTTCGGAGCCACGCTCCAAGCTGGCGGCGAGCGAGAGAAGGCGTGCCTCGTCCGTGCCCGCCGCGGTGACGATATCGGTCAGGTTCGGTTTGCCTTCCGTCAGCGTGCCCGTCTTGTCGACGATGAGTGTGTCCACTTTGGCGAAGCGTTCGAGCGCTTCTGCATCGCGCACCAGCACACCCTCCTGCGCGCCGCGGCCGGTGGCGATCATGATCGACATGGGGGTTGCCAGCCCCAGCGCACAGGGGCAGGCGATGATGAGCACCGCAACGGCGGCAAGCAGCGCATGCGCCAGCCTCGGTTCCGGCCCGACAAAGGCCCAGACGGCGAAGGCGATGATGGCAGCTGCGACAACGGCCGGCACAAAGACGGCAGAGACGCGGTCGACCATCGTCTGGATCGGCGCGCGCGAGCGTTGCGCCTTAGCAACAAGCTCGACGATGCGAGAGAGCGTGGTCTCGGCGCCGACCTTTTCGGCTTGCATGATAAGCGCGCCATTTTTGTTGATCGTGCCACCGGTCAAGGCATCGCCCTTGGTTTTTTCGACCGGCAGGGGCTCGCCTGTGATCATCGATTCATCGACGGTAGATTGGCCTTCGATAACGGAACCGTCCACGGGAACGCGCTCGCCGGGCCGCACCCGCAGCCGGTCGCCAGCCTGGATCTCATCGACGGGCACATCGGTTTCGCTGCCATTGGCGCCGATCTTCCGTGCCGTTTTCGGCGCGAGATCGAGAAGCGCGCGAATGGCCGAGCCGGTACGTTCGCGGGCTTTCAATTCCAGTACCTGGCCGACGAAGACCAGGGCGACGATAACGGAAGCCGCCTCGAAATAGACGGGCACGCTCTCGCCATGCCCGCTGAAGCTCATGGGGAAAAGGCCGGGGGCGAGCGTGGCGATGACGCTGTAGACATAGGCGGTGCCGACGCCGAGGCCGATCAGTGTCCACATATTGGGGCTGCGATTGACGAGCGAATTCCAGGCGCGGCGAAAGAAGGGCAGCGCTGCCCAAAGAACGACCGGCGTTGCGAGAACAAGCTCGAGCCAGATGGCGATTGGTTCGCCGATCCAGTCGCGAATGGGAAGGCCGATCATCGGCCCCATGCTGATGGCAAGCAACGGCAGCGACAGGGCGGCGCTGATCCAAAGCCGGCGCGTGAAATCGACAAGCTCCGGGTTCGGGCCTTCATCCGCGGCGGGGACTCCCATGGGCTCCAGCGCCATGCCGCATTTCGGGCAGTCGCCAGGATGGTCGCTGATCACCTCGGGATGCATCGGGCAGGTATAGAGCGTGCCCTTCGGCACCGGCTTTGGCGGCGGCTTGTTGCCATCGAGATAAGCCGATGGCTCTGCTTCGAACTTCGCCTTGCAGCCGGCCGAGCAGAAATAGAATTTCTCGCCTTCGTGCTTCGTTAAATGGCGGGCGGTGGCGCGATCGACCGTCATGCCGCAGACGGGATCCTTGGCCGTGAGATAGTTTTCCGGCGCAGCCTCGAATTTTACGCGGCAGCCATTGCTGCAAAAGTGGAATGTGCGCCCGCGATATTCCAACGACGGCTTGCCGGCCTCAGGATCGACGGTCATGCCGCAGACGGGATCGCGGATCATTTCATCCTGCGTGTCGGCATGGTGGTGATCGTGACCATGATGGCTGTGATCGTGCTCGTCGTGTGGTCTCATGTCATACTCCTTTGCCCGAAGGGGCTTCGGACAGGTTTATGGACCTTCCCATCGCTGGAAGGTCAAGCCGGAAAATAGTGATTGCCATCCACAGTTCACAGGGCCGCTTTCCTATCTCACCATAGATGGCGATGATAAGTTCCGTAAGATCGATGCAATGATGTGATTCCAATGCGATATGATCTGAGCACGCTGCCGCTTGCCACGCTTCTGCCTGCCGTCGTCAAGTCGGAAGACATGCTGGCGCGTCTGGATGAGCGCGTGCTGAGGCATGCGGTGGCGAATGGCTTTCGCGAGCGTGGACATTTTTTCGATGCTGCCGGTGCGCTCTGGGTGGGCGGTGAACTCGTACATGTCGAGGATCTCGTTCTGCATGATGCGCGCATGGATACGCGCACCCCGACTCATGAATTGACCATCGCCCATTCGGTGCTGCGTAGCCGTCGCCGCCTATGGGCCGCCGATCCGTCCTGGGGGCTGGAGCCGGCTGGCCTTGCCGTGCTGCGCGGCGAGGTCGGCGAGACCGACGAGGGTAGCACGCCGCGTTCGACCTCTGCCCGGGCCATCGAGCCTGACGAGCCGGAGGACGGGGAGGATGATTTCGGCGTCGATTTCGCCGAGATCGACGCGATCCTCGCTCGATCCGACAAGATTCTGAATGGCGGCGTTCCAGAACCTCGGCAGCCGATTATCGACGCCCAGGATCCCCTGGCACTCATCCGAGACGAGGATTGGGATGAGGATGAGCGGCTGGACAGCTGGCGTGCCGTCATTCGCGAGGCGGATCTGCTGCCGGCCACCTTGGGGGCCGCGGTGCTCTTCGATGCCTGGGAAAGGATCGAGCCTCTGCGGCGGCAACATTGGCTCGGTGGCTTGCTGCCCAGCGCCTATCTGCGCAGCCGGGGCAAGGTTACGTCTCATCTCTTCTGCCTGAATGTCGGCCTGAAGGCCGTCCGACATGACCGCCGGCGCGCACCCGATCGCACTACGCGGCTGACGGCGTTTCTCGAGGCCATGGCGCTTTCGGCCGATTCGGGCCTGAAGGAACTCGACCGGCTTTCGCTTGCCAAGCTGCAGATGGAAGTACGACTCAAGGATAGGCGATCGAACAGCAGCCTGCCCGAGGTCATCGATATCGTGCTATCGCGGCCGATCGTTTCGGCGAAAATGATCGCGCGCCATGTCGGCATTACCTCGAGGGGCGCGCTCAATCTGGTGACCGAACTCGGCTTACGCGAAATGACGGGGCGCGGGCGCTATCGGGGCTGGGGCGTGCTCTGATGGGCTGCAACGGGCGGTTTGGGTAGAACCGCCGTTTCTTGCAACCACAACCCTGGTTTTTCGTCCAATGTTACAGTTTGTTACGCTAAGTGGCGCTAAAATGGACAAAATTTAATGCCCATACCAAATTCCTAAGCGACACGATGCAAGCTAAGGTCGCGCCATGAATAGCGGGGGATCGCCGATCACCCGGGCTTTGAAGAAAGGTGCATGAATGGCTCGGACGTTTCGGGTCGTCGTTTGGTTGGCAGTGATTGGCGCAGTCGCGTATGGCGCCTATGTGACCCGCGATCGTTGGCTTGCGCCGGCGGAGAAACTACTCGGTTATCAGAGCGCGACCGCGCCGGGGGAGCAAGCCCAGGGTGAGCGCCGCGGCGGTCAGGGGCAGGGCGGCGGCAGGCGGCGCAGCATGTCGCAGTTCAGTGGACCGGTTCCCGTGCTGGCCGCCGATGCGACGACCGCCGATGTGCCCGTGTACATCAATGGTGTTGGGTCGGTGAAGGCCCTGAATACAGTGACGGTGCGCCCGCAGGTCAGCGGACGAATTGTCGAAATCAATTTCGTCGAGGGCCAGGACATCAAGAAGGGCGACGTCATCGCCCGCATCGACGATTCCGTCTATAAGGCGCAGCTCGATCAGGCGATCGCCAAGAAGGCGCAGGACGAAGCTCTGCTCGCGGGTGCCCAGCGCGATCTAGCCCGCTACCAGACGATGGTGAAGAGCGCATCCGGCACGCAGCAACAGGTCGATACGCAGACCTCGTTAGTGGCGCAATATACCGCGCAGGTCCAGGCGGATGTGGCTGCCATCGAGAGTGCGCAGGCAACGCTCGATTATACGACGATCAGGGCAGCCTTCGATGGGCGCACCGGCATCCGCAACGTCGATGTCGGCAATCTCGTCAGTTCGTCCGATGCGACCGGTATCGTGACGCTCTCGCAGATCAAGCCGGTCTCCGTGCTGTTTTCCATTCCGCAGCAACAGCTTGCCCGCGTCAATGTGGCAAGTGCGGCCGGAACGCTTTCCGTCCAGGCCTTGGGCAACGACGGCGAGACGGTGGTCGACAATGGTTCGCTCGGTGTGGTCGACAATCAGGTCGATCCCACCACCGGCACCGTCAAGCTGAAGGCGAATTTTCCGAACGAAAAGCTCGCGCTATGGCCCGGCGCCTTCGTCAACGCCCGACTGCTCGTGGAGACGCTGAAGGGCGTCACCGTCATCCCGAGCGGCGCCGTGCAGCGCGGGCCGAACGGCACTTTCGTCTATATCATCGGCCAGGATCAGACCGTTGCGATGAAGCCGGTGAAGGTGCGACAGCAGGACGATACGCTTGCCGTCATCGCCGATGGCGTGACGCCCGGCGACAAGGTTGTGACAACGGGCTTTGCACGGCTGCAAAATGGATCGAAAGTGCAGATTTCGACCAATCCGGATCAGGCGTCGCCGGCTGCTCCGGCACCCGACAATAACGGACAGCCTGTTGCAGAGAACGACCAACAGAATGCTGCTCCAGGCACCGCGAATGCGGGCGAACGTCCGCATCGCCGCCACAATGGCCAAGGTGGAAACGGCGGCCAGGGCGGCCAAGGTGGGCAGGGCGGTGCCGGCGGCCATAATGGCCATCGCGGCCAGGATGGTCAGCCTGGCGCCAGCAGCGCGCCGGGCGCGGATACGGGCGGGGGCTCGGCCGCCAATAATTCTTCCGCTACGCCGACGCAGCAGCAATGAACGTCTCGTCGCTCTTCATCTCCCGACCGATCGCCACCTCGCTTCTCGGGGTGGCGGTGCTATTGGGCGGCATTCTCGGCTTTCTCTTTCTGCCCGTCGCGCCGCTGCCGCAGGTGGATTTCCCGACGATCCAGGTGACGACGCAGCTTCCAGGTGCCGATCCGGATACGATGGCGGCGCTGGTAACGGCGCCGCTGGAGCGGCCGCTCGGCCAGATCCCGTCGCTTGCGTCGATGACCTCATCGAGCGCCTTCGGTATCAGCCAGATTACGCTGCAGTTCGATCTCGGCCGCGATATCGATGGTGCGGCTCAGGACGTGCAGGCAGCGATCAACGCTGCCGGCTCGACCTTGCCACGCACGCTTCCCTATCCGCCGACCTATTCGAAGGTGAACCCGGCCGATACGCCGATCGTGACCCTGGCGCTGCGCTCCAACAGCTATTCAATTCGCGAGCTCAGTGATTTTGCCGATACCATGATGGCGCAGCGCTTGAGCGAAGTGTCGGGGGTCGGCGACGTCAACATCCAGGGCGGCGTCAAACCCGCCATCCGCATCCAAGTGGATCTGCCGCGTCTCGCTTCCTATGGTCTTGCCCTGGAGGATATCCGCACCGCCATCACCGGTGCAAGCGTTGCCGGCGCGAAGGGTTCGCTCGATGGCACGCAGCAAAGCTTCACGCTTGCCGCCAACGACCAGATCGTCGATCCGAACGTCTATAAATCGGTCATCGTCGCCTATCGCAACAACGCACCAGTGCAGTTGAAGGACGTCGCGACTGTCGTCGAAGGACTGGAAAACAACCGTGTCGGCGCCTGGTATCAGGGACAGCCCGCCGTCATTCTCGATATCATGCGCCAGCCGGGCGCCAACGTCATCCAGACCGTCGAGAATGTCCTGAAGCAGATCCCGAAGCTGAAGCAGGCGATGCCGGCCGGCGTCTCTCTCGATATCGTCAATGATCGCACGGAGACCATCCGCGCCTCGATCCATGATGTGCAATGGACGTTGGTCATCAGTATAGGTCTCGTCATCCTCGTCGTCCTGCTCTTCTTGCGGACGATGACGGCGACCTTCATTGCCGGTGTTGCGCTGCCGCTGTCGCTGATCGCGACCTTCGGCGTCATGTGGTTCGCTGGCTTCAGCCTCGACAATCTCTCGCTCATGGCGCTGACGATCGGCACCGGCTTCGTCGTCGACGACGCTATCGTGATGATCGAGAATATCGCCCGCCATATCGAAGAGGGCGAAAACCCGATGCAGGCGGCCCTGAAGGGCGCCGGCGAGATCGGCTTCACGATCATTTCGCTCACCGTCTCGTTGGTGGCCGTCTTCATTCCGTTGCTGTTCATGACCGGCATTGTCGGCCGTATGTTCCGCGAATTCGCACTGACGCTCACCATTGCCGTGGTCGTGTCGGCCGTGGTCTCGCTGACACTCACGCCGATGATGTGTGCGCGCATCCTGCGCAAGCCGAAAGAGCATCAGGGCGGCTTTCTGGCCGGCGCCGACCGTTTCACCGACTGGATGGTCGAAGGCTATCGGCGCAGCCTTGTCTGGGCCGTGGATCGCAGCCGCCTCATGCTGCTAGTAACTGTGGTGACGCTGGCTGCGACGATCGCGCTCTATGTCGTCATCCCCAAAGGATTCCTGCCGGCTCAGGACACGGGCCTGATTACAGCAGTGATCGAGGCCGAGCCGACGACCTCCTTCGAAACCATGAAGCAGATCCAGGCTGACGTGACCTACCGGCTGCGCAAGGATCTGGATGTTACCGGCGTCGTTGCCGTCATCGGTGCCAGCGCCAGCAATCTAACGCTGAATACCGGCAATCTCAGCCTCGTCTTGAAGCCGCGCAGTGAGCGTACCGCCTCCGCCGATCAGATCATCGACAGGATGCGCGACGAGGTGACAGGCATGCCCGGCATTCACGTCACCTTTCAGAGCGTGCGCGACATCTCGATCAGCACCAGAGCCAGCCGTGCGCCCTATCAATATACATTGACGGGCACGGACACGAACACGGTCGTCGACTGGTCGCAGAAGCTCGCGCAGCGGCTGCAGGAAAGCCCGAAGCTGATTGATGTCGCCTCCGAAGTGGAGATGGGTGGCGGGCGCATCTTCGTCGACGTCAATCGCGAGACCGCCTCGCGCCTCGGCGTGTCGATGCAGGCCGTCAGCGATACTTTGAATGATGCCTTCGGCCAGCGGCAGATCGCGACAATCTATGGGCAGGCCAACCAGTATCGCGTCATTCTGGAGGCTGCGCCACAATATCAATCCGACCCGAAATCCCTCGACAAGCTCTATGTCGCCGGTGCCAGCGACACCCAGGTGCCGCTCAACGCCTTTACGACGGCGAGTTTCACGACCGCGCCGCTGGTCATCAGCCATGACGAGCAGTTTCCGGCCGTGACGCTCAGCTTCGACATCGCCAAGGGCGCGTCGCTCAGCGATGCCGTCGCCGAGATCAAGGCGGCGGAGCTGGACATCGGCATGCCCGACAATATCCAGCGCAAATATTCCGGCGATGCCGAGGAGTTCGCCTCGTCGCTCGCGGGCGAGCCCTGGCTAATCCTGGCGGCTATCGTGACGATCTATATCGTGCTCGGCCTACTCTATGAGAGCGCCGTCCATCCGGTGACGATCCTTTCGACGCTGCCTTCGGCCGGTGTCGGCGCGCTGCTAGCGCTGATGCTGTTCGGGCAGGACCTGTCGATCATCGCGCTGATCGGCATCGTGCTCCTGATGGGTATCGTCAAGAAGAATGCGATCATGATGATCGACTTCGCGCTGGAGGCGGAGCGCAAGGAAGGTCTCGAGCCGCGCGAGGCCATTCTGAAAGCCTCGATCCTGCGTTTCCGGCCGATCATGATGACGACGCTCGCCGCGCTCTTCGGGGCCTTGCCGCTGGCGCTGGCGCAGGGCACGGGCGCAGAATTGCGCATTCCGCTCGGCATCACCATCATCGGCGGCCTCGTGCTTTCACAGTTGTTGACGCTCTATACGACGCCGGTGATCTATCTTGCCTTCGAGCGTCTGCGCGCCAAGGTCGTCGGCCGCACCAGCGGCACACCGAGCGTCGAGATGAACGAATTGGCGGGTGACGAGAGATGAATATCTCCGAGCCGTTTATCAAACGCCCTGTCGGGACGACGCTTCTGGCGATCGGGCTGATGATCCTCGGCATCGTTGCCTATCGCTTCCTGCCGGTTGCAAGCCTGCCGACTGTCGATCTGCCGACCATCGTCGTTTCCTCAAGCCGCCCCGGGGCCGATCCGGCCAGTATGGCGGCGAGCGTGGCCTCTCCGCTGGAGCGTCACCTCGGAACCATTGCCGGCGTCACTCAAATGACGTCCGTCAGCTCGCTCGGATCGAGCACGATCATCATCCAGTTTGACCTGTCGCGCAGCGTCGATGGTGCCGCGCAGGATGTACAGGCGGCATTGAACGCGGCTGCGACGGACCTCCCCGGCGATCTGCCCACTCTCCCGTCCTTTCGCAAGATCAATCCGGCGGCGGCTCCCGTTCTGATTCTCGCACTGACATCGGACAATGTCCCAGCAAGCGCCATCTATGATGCAGCCGATACGGTGGTCGTCCAACGCATCTCGCAGGTGGATGGAGTCGGCGGCGTGACGGTCGGTGGCGCCGACCAGCCGGCGGTGCGTGTCAGGCTCAATCCCGATCGGCTTTCGGCGATGGGCCTGTCGCTCGATGCCGTCCGTACAGCGATCGTCAATGCCAACGTGCTCGGTCCTTTCGGCTCCATCGACGGTGCCGGCGGCGCTTTCTCCGTCGCTGTCAACAGCCAGTTGAAGACGCCGGAAGCATTCGGGCGGATCGTGGTGCGCAGCGGCGATGGCACGGCGGTTCGCCTTTCGGATATCGCCACTGTCGAGCCAGGTGTACGCAACAGCCGCTCGGATGCCTGGTATGACGGCAAGCCGGCTGTGCTGCTCAACATCACCAAGCAGGCGGACGCGAACGTCATTGCCACCGTCGACGGCGTCAAGCAGCTCATCCCGGAGCTGAAGCGGCTCATTCCGGCCGGAGTGAATGTTTCCATCCTTTCCGACCGCACGACGACGATTCATGCCAGCGTCAACGATATGCAATGGACGCTGCTTGCGACAATCTGCCTGGTCATGGCCGTGGTCTTCGTTTTCCTCCGAAGGGCAATGCCGACCTTTGCCGCCGGCGTGACGGTGCCCCTGTCGCTTGCCGGCACTTTTGCCGCGATGTGGCTCTTCGGGCTGTCAATCGACAATCTCTCCCTTATGGCCCTTGCCGTTTCCGTCGGCTTTGTCGTCGACGACGCCATCGTCATGATCGAGAACATCTACTCCAATCTGGAAAACGGCATGAAGCCCATGCGGGCAGCACTCGAAGGGGCGAAGCAGATCGGTTTTACCGTCGTTTCGATCAGCCTGTCGCTGCTTGCCGCCTTCATCCCGCTATTCTTCATGGGCGGTATCGTCGGCCGGTTCTTCCAGACCTTCTCACTGACGCTCGGCTTCACCATCGTCGTTTCGACACTGGTATCCCTCACGCTGACGCCGATGATCTGCGGCCATCGCCTGCGCCAGCACGATATCGATGCTCGACCAGGCCCGTTCGGTCGCATCGTCGAGGGGACGCTTGGCGCCGTTACGAACTTTTACGGCCGCACGCTGCGGGCTGTGCTGCATCACCGCCTCCTTTCGGTCGTCGTCATCATCGCTTGCGTGGTCATGACGGGCTATCTCTACGTCAAGGTTCCGAAAGGTTTCATTCCGCAGGACGACACCGGCTTTATACAGGGCGGCACGGAGGCTGCGACCGATATTTCTTATCCGGCCATGGTGAAGCTCCAGCAGCAGGCGGCGGATATCGTCGCCAAGGACCCGGCGGTGTCGGGTGTCGGCTCTTCTGTCGGCGGGGGAGGCTTTTCCAGCTCCGTCAATCGTGGCCAGCTTTTCATCTCGCTAAAGCCGGAATCGGAGCGTGCGCCGACCGCCGATATCATAGATCGGCTCCGCAAGCAGCTGATGGCGGTTCCAGGCCTCAGCACATTCCTGTTTTCGCCGGGCGATATCCGCGCCGGCGCGCGCCAGTCGCAATCGCAATATCAATTCACGATCTGGGGTGCGAACTACGACGAGCTGGTGCAATGGGCGCCCAAGGTGATGCAACGCCTGCAGACCCTTCACGAGCTGACCGATGTTGCCACTGACAGGCAGCCGAACGGCCTGCAGGCGACCGTCAATATCGATCGTACTCTCGCTTCTCAGCTCGGCGTCAGCATCCAGTCCATCGATTCAGCGCTCAACAACGCCTTCGCGCAGCGGCAGATCTCGACGATCTATACGCAGCGCAACCAATATCGTGTCGTATTGGAGGCGAATCCCGACTATGCGCTCGATCCCCACGATATTTCCAAGCTTTACGTGCCGGCCTCCGGCGGCACGCAGGTGCCGCTGAGCGCAGTGGCGTCCATCGACCGGACGCTGGCGCCGCTGGTGGTCAATCACCAAGGCCAATATCCCGCCGTCACCATCTCCTACAATCTGGCGCTCAATACGCCGCTGCAGGTCGCGAACGACGCCATCCAGAAGGCGGTACTCGACATGCATCTGCCCGATACGCTGCATGCGGACTTCGCGGGCGATGCGGCGAGCGTTACCCAGTCGTCCGGCAGCCAGCCCCTGCTGCTCCTGGCGGCATTGCTGACGGTCTATATCGTTCTCGGCATTCTCTATGAAAGCCTAGCACACCCGCTGACGATCATCTCGACACTGCCCTCGGCCGGCCTCGGCGCGCTGCTGGCACTTGCGATCAGCGGCACGGAGCTGACGATCATCGCCTTCATCGGCATCATTCTCTTGATCGGCATCGTTAAGAAGAACGGCATCATGATGGTGGATTTCGCCCTGCAGGGCGAGCGCACGCTCGGCTTGCCTTCGGAAGAAGCCATCTATGAGGCATGCCTCAAGCGTTTCCGCCCAATCCTAATGACGACGCTTGCAGCACTTATGGGCGCCATTCCGCTGATTATCGCAACCGGCCCCGGCGCGGAGCTGCGCCGCCCGCTCGGGATCACCATCGTCGGTGGCCTTGTCGTGTCGCAGGTGCTGACGCTCTATACCACGCCGATCATCTACCTGATGCTTGCCAAGCTGCACGCAAAATGGTCGCCGAAGGCGCAAGCCACGGCGGCGGCTCCTGCTTCGTCGAGCTAACGAGCCACACACTCTCTCAAGGAGCGCGGCCGGCGCATATGAAATGAGGTCGCTGCGGTGTCCACTTCTCCTCGAGGGGAGAGGAAACTTGTAAAACCAAAAAGGCTCCCGCGGTAATCCGGGAGCCTTTTTCATTGAGGACACCGCCCGCTTCTCGATACCGAGGGCGGGCGGTGTTTCGTTAATGCGTCGTGGTACCGCTATCGGTCGCCGGCGTTTCCTGTGTGGTCACCGGACCGATCCTGCCCTTGAAGATGCGGCGGACGGAGACGAAGAGCAGCGGGATGAAGAAGATACCGAGCACGGTTGCCGAGATCATGCCGCCCATGACGCCGATGCCGATCGAGTTCTGGCTGCCGGAACCCGCCCCATTGGCGATCGCCAGCGGCAGCACGCCGAGAATGAAGGCGAGTGAGGTCATCAGGATCGGGCGCAGGCGCTGGCGCGATGCTTCCAGCGTGGCGTCGATCAGGTTCTTGCCCTGGTTCTGCTGCTCGATGGCGAATTCGACGATCAGGATGGCGTTCTTTGCAGCCAGACCGATGGTCGTCAAAAGGCCGACCTTGAAGTAGACGTCGTTCGACTGGCCGAACAGGGTTGCGGCCAAGAGCGCGCCGAAGATGCCGATCGGCACCGACAGCATGACGGCGAGCGGGATCGACCAGCTCTCATAGAGAGCGGCAAGAGCCAGGAACACGACCAGGATGGAGATGGCGTAGAGCTGGCTCGCTTGGTTGCCCGAGAGCTTTTCCTGGGCCGAGAGGCTCGTCCATTCGTGGCTGAAGCCCGGCGGCAGGCTCGCCATGATCTTGTCGATCTCGTTCATGGCATCGCCGGAGGAGACGCCCGGCGCGGCCGCGCCCTGGATTTCGACGGCGGAGGAGCCGTTATAGCGCTCCAGGCGCGGCGAACCGTAATTCCATTCGCCGTTCGAGAAGGCCGAGAAGGGCACCATGTCGCCGCTGGAGTTGCGCACGTACCAGCGACCGAAATCCTCGGGCTGCATGCGGAAATCCTTGTTGGCCTGAACATAGACGGGCTTCACACGACCACGGTCGATGAAGTCGTTGACATAGGTGCCGCCCCAGGCGGTCGACAGGGTCGAGTCGATATCCGCCAGGCTGATGTTCAGAGCGCTCGCCTTTTCCTCGTCGATGTTCAAGGAGAATTGCGGCGTATCTTCCTGGCCGTTCGGGCGAGTGCCGAAGAGCTTCGGATTCTTGGCGGCCGCCCCCAGCAACTGGTTACGGGCAGCGATGAGTGCCGCATGACCCGCGCCGTTTATATCCTTGATGAAGAAGTCGAAGCCACTCGAGCTGCCGAAGCCGGGGATGGCCGGCGGCGCCAGCGCAAAGACGTTCCCGTCCTTGATCTTCGAGAAAGCGCCCATTGCGCGGCGCGCGATCGCTTGCGCCTTGGATTGCGGTGTCTTGCGCAGGTCGAAATCCTTCAGCCTCACGAAGACGAGGCCGACATTCTGGCCCTGACCGCTGAAGCCAAAGCCGGCGACAGCGAATGCACCTTCGACATAATCCTTCTCGGTATTGAGATAATAGTCCCTCACCTGGTCGAGCACGGCCTTGGTGCGTGAATCCGTGGCGCCTGGCGGTAGCTGAATGGCGGTCAGCAGAATGCCCTGGTCTTCATCCGGCAGGAAGGAGCTCGGCAGGCGGTTGAACAGAGCCGCAACGGCACCGCCAACGAGGACAAATATCAGCAGGAAGACGATGCTGAGGCGGATCATGCCGTGAACGCCGCGCTGGTAGCGATGCGTTGCCCGCTCGAAGTTGCGGTTGAACCAGCCAAACAGACCGCGCTCTTTGGCGCCATGCTTGGGCTTTCTCAAAATGGTGGCGCAAAGGGCAGGCGTCAGGATGAGGGCGACGATGACGGACAGCACCATCGCGGAGACGATCGTCACCGAGAACTGCCGGTAGATGACGCCGACCGAACCCGAGAAGAAGGCCATCGGGATGAACACGGCCGAAAGCACGGTAGCGATGCCGATTAGCGCGCCGGTGATTTCCTGCATCGATTTAATCGTCGCCTCGCGCGGCGACAGTCCCTCTTCCTCCATCACGCGCTCGACGTTCTCGACAACGACGATGGCATCGTCGACAAGCAGGCCGATGGCGAGCACCATGCCGAACATCGTCAATGTATTGATCGAGTAGCCGAATAGCGCCAGCACGCCGAAGGTGCCGAGAAGTACGACCGGGACGGCAAGCGTCGGGATGAGCGTGGCGCGGATGTTCTGCAGGAAGACGAACATGACGATGAAGACGAGTACGATCGCTTCGAACAGCGTCTTGACAACGTCCTCGATCGACAGCTTCACGAAGGGCGTCGTATCGTAGGGATAGACGATCTCCACATTCGGCGGCAACGTCTGGCTGAGATTGTTGATGGTCGTGCGGACCGCTTCCGCCGTGTTGATGGCGTTGGCGCCCGAGGCGAGCATCACGGCGAGGCCGGCAGAGGGATGGCCGTTATAGGTGCTGGACGTCGTGTAGCTCTTGGCGCCGAGTTCGACCGAGGCGACGTCATTCAGGCGAACCAGCGAACCGTTCGGCTGGCTCTTGAGGATGATGTTGTTGAACTGCTCGGGCGTCTGCAGGCGGCTCTTGGCCGTGACGGTCGCATTGAGTTCCTGGCCCTTGCGCTGTGGCAATGCACCGAGCTGGCCGGCCGAGACCTGCGAGTTCTGTGCCTGGATGGCAGACACGACATCCGACGTCATCAGCTGGTATTTGGCAAGCTTGTCTGGATCGAGCCAGATGCGCATCGCGTAGCCGGAGCCGAAGATCTGTGTGTTACCGACGCCCTCGATGCGCTTCAGCGTGTCGTTGAGGGTGCTGTCGACATAGTCGGCAAGGTCGTTCGAGTTGAGCTTGCCGTCGGTCGACACGAAGCCCACGACCATCAGGAAGTTCGACGTCGACTTGGAAACCACGATACCCGTGGATTGCACGGTCTGCGGAAGCTGTGCGGTGACGAGCTGCAGCTTGTTCTGCACCTGCATCTGCGCGACGTCGGGATCGGCCTTGTTGGTGAAGGTCAGCGAGATCGAGGCCTGGCCCGTCGAGGTCGAGGTCGAGGTCATGTAGTCGAGGTTGTCGATACCCGTCATGCCCTGCTCAATGACCTTGGTCACCGAGTTTTCGACGGTTGCCGCGTCAGCCCCGGAATAGGTGGCGCTGATGCTAACGGTCGTCGGCGCGATTTGCGGATATTGCGAAATCGACAGCGAGAAGATCGAAAGTGCGCCCGCCAGCATGATGACGATTGCGATCACCCAGGCAAAGATCGGCCTGTCGATGAAAAAACGAGACATCGTCTAACCTCACTTCTGGACGCCGGAGGCGGCTTTCGCATCGGTCTTTTCAAGGCCGGCCTGCTCCGAAGACGGCTTGCTATCGGCGGCAGATTGCTTCACTTCGCCGGTTGCATCGTCGATCGTTACCGGAGAAACAGTCACTTCCTGACCATCACGGACACGCTGAACGCCCTCGACGATCACGCGGTCGCCGTCAGCGACGCCCTGGTTGACAAGCCAGCTGTTGCCAATGCTACGTTCCACCTTCAACACACGCTGCTGCACCTTGCCATCCGCGGTCACGAACATGGCGATCGGTTCGCCCTTCGTGTTGCGCGTCACGGCGCGCTGCGGCACCAGGAAGCTGTTTTCGGCAATGCCTTCCTGAATGGTGGCGCGAACATACATGCCCGGCAGCAGGATGCGATCCGGATTCGGAAAGACAGCGCGGACGGTGATCGTGCCGACCGTTTCCGCAACGGAGGATTCGGCAAACTGCAGCGTGCCGGTTTCCTTGTACTGGCTGCCATCTTCGAGCGTCAGATGTACGGAAACGTTGTTTCCACTGGTCTTGAGGCGGCCTTCCGCGACGGCGCGGCGGAATTCAAGCAGGTTTGTGCTCGACTGCGTGACATCGACATTGATCGGATCGAGCTGACGGATGGTTGTCAGCGCAGTCGTCTGATCGGCGGTGACGAGAGCGCCGACCGTGACCGTGGAGGCATCGACGCGGCCGCCGATCGGCGCACGCATCTTGGTGTAGTCGAGATTGATGCGTGCCGTTTCCAGCGCAGCCTTTGCGGATGCCACGTCGGCATTGGCCTGGGCCAATGTGGAAATCGCGTCGTCGAGGTTCTGCTTGCTGACCGCGTCCTGCTGAGTGAGGCTCTTGTAGCGATCGACCTTCGACTGCGCGCTCGGCAAGGCGCCCTGCGCCTTCTGCAAGGCGGCGGCGGCGCTGTCATAGGACGCCTGGTAAGAGGACGGATCGATCTCGTAGAGCACGTCGCCTTCCTTGACTTCGCTGCCTTCCTTGAAATTGCGGCTGCGGATGATGCCGCCGACCTGCGGGCGCACTTCGGCGACAAGATAGGCGCTGGTGCGGCCCGGCAGCTCGGCGGTGATGGCGACGGATTGCGGATGCAGCGACATCGCGCTGACCTCTGTCTTGACGACGGGGGCATTGTTTTGCGCGGAATTCTGCTGGTTGCAGCCAGCCAGCAACATCGCAGCAATCAATCCTGCGGCGGTCAGCGAAGAGCGGCCGATTGAAAGGCTGTTGGTTGTCACCGGATATGCGAGCGCAGAAGTGGGAGGAGCGGGCTTTCGCACGTTGCTATTTCCTGTTGCCTTATTTATAGTACCAAGTCGTACTGAAAATATTTATACAGCGTCAAATGTCAATCGTATTCGGTTGTGGGGATCGAGACGGCGTGCTGACAAAGGAACGAACAGACCAAGCTGCCAAACGCCGTCCGCGCGGCCGTCCGAAAACCGTGACCGACGAGGAGCGCCGCGCGGAGATCGTCCGAGAGGCGCGCGCGATCTTTTACGAACTCGGATATGCCGGCACAACCATGGATTTGGTTTCTAGCCGATGCCGGATTTCGAAACAGACCCTCTACAGGCTCTTTCCGAGCAAGACCGATCTGTTTGTGGCCATCATCGCCGAGCATCGCGCATCCATGCTGGCCCTGCCGCGGCCGGAGGACGAGGACTTGCCGTTCGACAAGGCGCTCGAGCAGATATTCATGATAGATATCGATGAAGATCAGGAGCGTGAACGGGACGCTTTTATTCATCTCGTCATCAGTGAATCGCAGCAATCTCCGGAGATCGCGATGTTGCTGCACACTTACGGCGGCAAGCAATCGCAGCGGATGCTGGCGGATTGGCTTCTCGAGCAACAGCGGCGCGGCATGATCGAGATTGCCGATGCGGAAAGCGGTGCGCGCATGCTGATGAGCATGATCTTCGATGCGATGATCTCGAGGCCGGGCCGTCCGAAGGATTGGACGGACCGCGAAATGCGGCTGCGCCATCTGCGTCATTGCATCGCAATCTTTGCTGCCGGCGTCCGGCCGCGCAAGGGCAGCTGCTAAACCGCGCCGCGATCTTTAAAATCCTTGGGCTTCGAGTTTGTACATGTTGCTGTCGCAAAGCCGTTACGGCTCTGCGCGGCATGCGCTAACCTCGTCGTCCCGACTCACCACATAAGAAAAATGCCGATATGGCCTGGGGAGCCATACCGGCATCATTCCTTATCCGGCAAGGGCCGGAATTACTTGAATTCAGTGTGCCACCACTTTTGCTGTGTCCGTTCCCTCTTCGAACAAGGGATTGGGCAAGCCATTTTCATACATTTCCTGCAGCACGGCCCCGAGCGCCAAATCTAGGCACCAGACCGGGAATTCCGCGTTCAGGTTTTTGGCGCTTTGCCGTGCATAGGTGATAAGCCGAGCGATTGATGCCAGTTCCTTGAGTGACTCAGGATCCTGGTATGCTCCGTCGATCGGAAGTGCTGCTGTCATTTCGTACCCTCTATTGCCCCCGTCCCCGGCAGACGAATCGTGTCTGGCCGGGAACATGAGGAAACCGTAACGAATGTTTTGCAGCTTGGCGCGTGACATGCAGCGTGACACGACGCTTGGTTGCGGCAAAATTCTGCCCTTACTGCTTCTAAAGGGTCAGGCGCGGGGAAAATTGCAGCGAGGACCAACCTTAGCGGATCACTTGATTGGCGAGATCGACCTCGCACGTCGATTTTCGCAGTAATCCTCCGCCGGTCCAAAGCATCGTCTTTCGGCTTGCCTCGGATCGGCCGGATCGCCATTCTTGCGGCAGGCGCAGCCTTAGTTGCGCAAGGCGGCCGACACGTCCGTTACATGCGGAATGTGACTTGGCAGAACATCGGAAGCATTTGCCAATGACTTGATCAGCGTCAGCACGGACTGGCGAATGCTGGGATCGGTGATCTTCATAAATGCCTTGTTGAGGCTCAGGCCTTCCTTGGACGTCAGGAAATCCGACAGATCCTCCAGACCAGTGATCGCACCAAGGCCATCAGTGTTCAGCGGCTGTGAATTGTCCTGCTGGAAAAAGAAGGCAACCGGTACGGCCAGCACGCCGGCAATGGCCTGCAGCCGGCTCGCGCCGATGCGATTGGTGCCCTTTTCGTATTTCTGTACCTGCTGAAACGTCACGCCGATCTGTTCGGCAAGCCGCTCCTGACTCATGCCAAGCATGAGACGGCGCGTGCGCACGCGAGAGCCTACATAGGCATCGATCGGATTCGGTACTTTTGCACTCACTGCGCAATCTCCTTATCACTTAGGGGCTGGTGGAAACACCATGCTCGTACCCTTCTCGGGAAGGGACGCGTCCTTCATCTGCCCGCAAAATGTGCGTTAAATATGAGTGTAACTCAACTAAAGGTCTTTTGCTGCAAAGTTTTTATAGCCCGTTGTCCGCATAAACTGCAGAAAAGCCGATCCGCGTCAATGCGGATTGAAGATCGAGGACGGCTTGCAACTGTAGACAGGGCAGAGCGGGTTATCTTTCGTGGGAACGTAAGAGCGGCTAGCATAGTCGGAGATGTCGCATTGCCCGCGGCCGGCTACATAGCGGTCGTAGAGAACGGGGCCGCCACGGGACGATGGATAGCGTAGTATCACCGCACGTTCGGCCGCGATAAGTTGCTGCACCGATGCACAGGTCTTGCCAAGCGACTCGTACCGGGAAATCGCCGATGCCGGCCCCGCTATCGTGATCATCATCAGAACAAGGGCTGCGGCAATGATCCTCATCGTTGATCCCTCCCAACGAAAGCGTTCCTTCCTAGATAGTCGCGATGCGGGAAATGCCAAGACGGAGGAATGCTTCTCGTTGTACGAAAATCGGGCTTTCCGTCGCCGCTGCGGCAAACCGCACGCATTCGAAGCCAACAGGCGATAGCCAAAGAGTACTTTCAGTTCAATGACAGGTTGGGCGTGCATGTCTTTCCTGCTTCAGGAGGAAGCGCGTACCGGGCCGCCGTCAATCGGTGCCGGTACACAAATGGA
>NZ_BAAJNQ010000008.1:0-273826 GCF_054558365.1 Rhizobium sp. No.120 | reverse complement strand
GTATTGCATCGCCGGAGCGATGACCGATTATTTCTCGGTCAATTTCAGCTCGATGCGTCGATTGGTGGCGCGAGCATCCGGGGTATCGCCCGGTGCGATCGGCTGGAATTCTCCAAACCCGGCGGCGACGAGCCTATCGGCAGGGACGCCCTGCGAGATCAGGAACTTGACGACTGCGATGGCGCGCGCGGATGACAGAGCCCAGTTGTCCGGGTAACGCCCATTGCCTGAAAGCGGCACATTGTCGGTGTGGCCATCGACGCGCAGCACCCAATTGATTTCAGGTGGGATTTCCTTGGAAAGATCGATGAGAGCGGCTGCAAGCTTCGTCATCTCCGCCTGCCCCGCCGGATTGAGATCGGCAGCGCCGGACGGAAACAATACTTCGGATTGGAACACGAAGCGGTCGCCGACGATGCGGATATTATCCCGGTCGGAAAGGATTTCGCGCAAGCGGCCGAAGAAGTCGGACCGATAGCGGTTCAGCTCCTGCACACGCTGCGCCAGCGCCACATTCAACCGCCGTCCGAGATCGGCAATCTTCACCTGCGATGATTGATCCTTGGCTTCCGATGCCTGAAGGGCAGCTTCGATAGCGGCGATCTGGCTGCGCAGGGCGGCAATCTGTTGGTTGAGCAGATCGACCTGGCTCATTGCCCGCGCGCTCACCTGCTTCTGCTCGTCAAGCTCCTGCGAAAGCGATCCGGCCCGCTTTTCCGCGGCCTGGCTGCTGCCGGAGCCTGCTGCAAGCAGGGCCTGCAGCCGCGAGCGCTCTGTCTCCGCCGAGGAAAGCGACGCCTGTAGATTGGCGACGGCATCCTCGAGATCCTGTTTGCCGCTTTTTTCGAGCGCCAGCTGCTGCACCAGATCGTTGATGCGGCTGTTGAGGCGATTGAGCACCTCATCGCGCCCCGAAATTTCGCGGCTGAGGATGAATTGGCCGACGACGAATACCGTCAGCAGAAACATGATCGCCATCAGCAGCGTGGAGAGCGCGTCGACGAAGCCGGGCCAATAGTCGACGCTCCTCTGGTGGCGTCGGTTGCGGGCGAGCGCCATGGCTTACTTGCTCCCGGTCTTCTCTGTATGGCTGATCCGGTCGGCAAGGCGGTCGAGCGTGCGGCGCATCGATTTGGCCTCTTCCTGCTGGGCCTCGATCCAGTCGCGCAGCATCTGCTGCTCGTTGCGCATGTTCTTGACCAGGCCCTGAATGCCTTCGGCGAGGTTCGCCATCGCGGTCACCGAACGTTGGCCACCACCCTCCTCGGCGATCTTGCGCAGATAATCTGACAGCGCCCGTACATCCTCCGAAGAAGCGCCCGGCGTACCTTCAATGACTGGGGCGATATCGGATCCGACATCCGTGACCGAGGACAGCCAGTTTTCGAGCTCCGTATAGAAACGGTTCTGCGCACGGCCGGCCTGCAGATCGAGGAAGCCGAGGATCAGCGAACCGGAAAGGCCGAGCAGCGAGGAGGAGAAGGCCGTGCCCATACCCACAAGCGGGCCGGAAAGACCTGATTTCAGGGCGCTCAGAATATCGCCGGTGTCGCCGGTGCCGGCATCGAGGCCCTGAATGACGTCGTTGATCGAGCCGATCGTCCCGATCAGGCCCCAAAAGGTGCCGAGCAGACCGAGAAAGACGAGGAGGCCGATCAGATAGCGCGAGGTATCACGCGATTCGTCGAGGCGCGTGGCGATCGAATCGAGGATCGAGCGCAGGGTCGCGGTGGAAAGCTGCATCGCCCGGCGGTTGCCGAGCAGCGCCCGCATCGGCGCCAGCAGCCGCGGGTTGCGGCCGACTTTGTCGGCATTGCCGACGGCGCGGAAGTGATTGAACCAACGAACCTCGGGCCTCAGCATCAGCACGTGATTGAAGACTAGAAGGATGCCGACGACCAGAACACCGACGATCAGGCCGTTGAGGCCCGGATTATGCAGAAACGCGACCTGGGCCTGACGGAAAAGAATAGCCACAATAAAGCCGACGATGACGAGGAAAAGCACCATCGTCCAGAAGAAGGCCATCGGGCTCGAGAGCTTATAGGCGTAGCTGCCCGACACATTGTCGGTCGATCCCAGATCCGCCAATTTCACATTTTCCATCGCACGCTCCGCCACCGCATTTTCCGCAGGCGGAGACTAGAGCAACATTGTGCCGAATTGAAGAGACGGAAAGCACAAAACGGTCCGTTGGCAACAGACCGTTTATCTCCGAATAGCAGCCCTAAGCTGAACTTATTTCGTCGGCACCGGCCGCTTGACCACTTCGGCAAGCGCCTTCTGGATATGCTCGTTACCGCAAATGATCGATTTCGTGGCGAACATGTCGGTGCCGCCATGGAAATCCGATACGAAGCCGCCAGCTTCACGGATCAGCAGAATGCCGGCTGCGATGTCCCAGGCAGACAGGCCGGTTTCCCAGAAGCCATCGAAACGGCCGGCAGCAACATAGGCAAGATCGAGCGATGCGGAGCCGAGGCGGCGTACGCCGGCGACTTCGCCCATCACATGGCGCAGCTCGACGAGGAACTTGCCGTGATTGCCGCGGCCGAGATGCGGAACGCCGCAGCCGATGACGCTGTCCGACAGCACGCGGCGCGAGGCGACGCGCAGGCGACGATCGTTGAGGAAAGCGCCGCCGCCGCGTTCGGTCGTATAGAGCTCGTCGGTTGCCGGATTGAAGATGACGCCGGCAACGATCTCATCGTTGCGCTCGAGCGCGATCGAGACGGAAAACAGCGGAATGCCATGCAGGAAGTTGGTGGTGCCGTCGAGCGGATCGACGATCCAGCGATGGGCGCCATCCGTGCCCTTCACCTCTTCGCCTTCCTCGCCGAGGAAACCGTAGGTGGGGCGTGCCTTCATCAGCTCATCGCGGATGATCTTCTGCGCCTTCAGATCCGCCTGGCTGACGAAATCGCCCGGTCCCTTCACCGACACCTGCAGGTTCTGCACTTCGCCGAAATCGCGGCTGAGCGACTTGCCTGCCTTGAGGGCAGCCTGAACCATGACATTGAGAAGAGCAGAACGGGCCATCGGGGTTCCTTGGATAATGCAGAAAGCGCTGACCGGGCCCGAAAGCAGGCACCGACGGAGCAGGAGCGTCAGCGGAAATAAAGATTGGCGGCCTCAAGACCATAAAATTGCGGGAATTTCAAGTGGTGAGGCTGCGACAGACGCAAACTGACTTCAGATCAGCTCCGCCAAGGTTCAATCCGACACCTTTATTATCGCGCGCGCCGATATTTGTTGGCTGCGTCGATAGCAGCCTTCTGCTGGTAGTCCTCGATCCCTTGATAGAAATCCTCAAGCTCAGGGTCTTTCAGGCCGGCACGACGGGAAATGACATACCAGGTGGCGGCAGCCACCGGGTCCTGCTTCGTGCCGATGGCATTGATATAAAGATGCGCTAGCTTGTTTTGCGCAACGACGTTGCCGCGATAGGCTGCAACCCGCATCCAGTTGAAGCCGTTTTCGAGATCCTGGGTACCGCCGGTGCCATTGATCAGCCAGATGCCCATGTCGAGCTGCGCTGTATCGAAGCCGGCATTGGCGGCACGCGACAGCCACTCCCGCGCGCGCGCCTTCTTCTCCGGCGGCAGATCGGGAAGGTTCAGATAGAGCTGCGAAACAGCATACTGCGCGTCGGCAATGCCCTGCTGCGCAGACTTCTCATAATAAGGAAGCGCCATCTGCAGACCCTTCAGGCCGGGATTTTCGGCCGTCAGCATCTGGGCGACATTGAATTGCGCTGAAGGCTGACCGGCATCGGCAGCCTTCCTCATCCATTCGTCGGCCTTCTTCTGATCTCGGGGCACGTCGCGGCCCTCCATCAGGATCAGCGCGTATTTGAACATCGCCGTAGGATCACCGCCCTCGGCCGCCTTGCTGTACCAGAAGGCGGCGTCCTTCGTATCGCGTTTGACGCCCAGACCCTGTGCCATCAGCTCCGCGATTAAGGTCTGCGCGGCCGGGTCGCCAAGCTGCGCCCGTGGCAATGCTTTCTGAAAGGCGGTCAGGTAATAGCCGCGTTGGAAGGCACCATAGGCATCATCCACCTTGCCGGTGAAAGGCTTTTCCGGCGGCAGGTCGGGCAAGTTTGCTCCCATGCGCTCGAAAACGCCAACGCCTTGCGATGGCTTGATGTCGCTATCGGCTTTCGGCTCTGCGCCCGGCTGGATCTTTTCGGTCTTGAAGGTGCCGGCATCGGCGCCCAAAGGCCGGGTCATGACATTGTCGTTGTGCTGCGGTGCATCCGGCACCGCGGTATCGTCATCGGATTGCGCGTTGTCTTCTGGCCGCGCACCCTTCTCCGCCGGCTGCGAAACGCCCGGCAGGGACGTATTGTCATTGCCGGATTGCGCCTGAGCCAACAACGGAAATGCCGCGAGCCCGGCTGCAAGCACGGCAAGGAAGGATCGATGGCGGAATCGAGGCGAAGACGACATGGATCGCTATCAATCCTCAAACCGTGGCGCTTTTTCGTCCAGAAGCGCATTCACTTCCGCAACGATCGAAGGGGCAGCGGCAGGATCGGCAAAGACCGCCTTATGCAGCGCCACAAACTCGGCGCCGGTGAGCGCTACTTCCAGCGCCGACTTCGGATCGGTGCCACCCATGACGATGCAGGGAATCTCGATCATAGAGGCCCACCATTCGCCGAGTGCCAGGTTCTTCGGATGCGCCTCGGGCTTGATGTCGCCATCGAGCTTGCCGAAGAAGATATAGTCCGGTCGGAGTTCGCCGATCTCCAGCGCGCTATGCCTGTCGGCCGCGCTGCCACCGCCGACGATCAGCTTCGGCACGAACTTTTCGACGGCTTCCGCAAGCTCGGCAATGTTGCCAGCGATGTGTAGCCCGTCGGCCTTCGCACGGCCTGCCACGCGGCTGTCACCGGCAATGAGTGCCGCCGCTCCTGCAGCCTGGATGACCGGCACTAGCTTTTCCGCATGTTTCTGGAAAGCGCCGTCATCGAGACCGTATTGCGGAATGATCACCGAAGCGACGTCCCCGCCCCTCAAGGCATCGGCCACCGCCTTCGCCCGCTGCTCGATATCGGCAATATCGGGAACGATAAGAACGAGGCGGCAACGATCTTCGGGCACGGTCATGCGAGCTTCCATGGTTTCGGCTTCCATCGTCAGTGATGGCGCACCGGTTCGATAATCGTGAGTAAATCCGTTAGCTCTCTCTGACAAGGGGCAGCGACCGAAACCAACGATTCGCAGCCGAGGACACTCACGGCGCGAACCTTCGCAGGTGACCATCCTCACAATATATCATGCAGCGCACAATTAACTTGCCGCTCTTGGGTGTTTGACGTAGCTTTCCGCCATGTCGACCATGGATCCTTTTGCAGCCATCGCGGACCCGAACCGGCGTCATTTGCTGGAGGAATTGCGCCGCGCACCCAAGACGGTCAACGAATTGGCGCAGGGCCTGCCGATCAGCCGACCGGCCGTTTCACAGCACCTCAAGGCCTTGCTCGACAGCAATCTCGTTTCCGTCACCAATGAAGGCACGAAACGTATCTATGCGGTTAACAGCCGCGGCTTCGACAAGCTGAATCTATGGCTGGATCAGTTCTGGTCCTGAAGACATCGTTTCAGGAAAATTGCGCCAACCCCTACCTCCGACGCTATGAAGCTGGCGCATCCGTTTATGACGGAAATGCGCATCGATCCTGATTGGGAATTTGTCCTAAGACCTTTCAATCCGCCTCTCTTGCCCCTCAAGATCGATGGCTTTTTGAACTTTGGAACGTTGCCTCAGTGAACTGAGGAACGCAGACGTTGGATTTCGTCCTTGACGCGCAGTTTCCTGCGTTTGATATCGGCTATTTCCGTATCATCACTAGAGGGAGATGACATTGCCGCATGCAGCGCCTCCTCGAGCGCGACATGTTTCTTTTCGAGCGATTCAAGATGAGCTTGAACAGTCATATGACCCTTCCTTCCTCTGAAGAGCCCTGACCATCCATTCGCCAAGGCTCTAGGTGTCAACCTTCTCACTCTGCCATAAGATCGGGCCTTTGTCGAAGGCGAAAACGTGGCCTATAGGCGGCAAATTCGTGATGAAGGATAACTTCCCGTTATCGCCATTTGGTGATAGGAGCTTGCGGAATTCAGGAGGCGGAACGAATGCGATTCCGCGATATGCTGGGGAAATGAACATGGCCGATCAGGAACAGGCGGAAATCAGGCTGATCGTGGCGCGGCTGCGCCAGGAACACGAGGATTATGATGCCGCAATCAATGCCATGATCGAGACGGGCTGCGATGCCCTTCGTATCCAGCGCATGAAAAAGAAGAAGCTCGTCATCAAGGACAAGCTGACCAAGCTGGAAGACCAGATCATTCCCGATATCATCGCCTGAGGAGCACAACGCAACGATGCTGACCGAAAGACCGCCTGTCGCCATCATCATGGGAAGCCAGTCCGACTGGGAGACCATGAAGAATGCCGCGGACACCCTGGAAGCGCTTGAGATCACTTATGATGCGCGCATCATTTCCGCGCACCGTACGCCGGACAGGCTGGTGAGCTTCGCCAAGGGCGCAAGGGACGAAGGCTTCAAGGTCATCATCGCCGGCGCCGGCGGCGCAGCGCATCTGCCGGGCATGGCGGCTTCCATGACGCCTCTTCCGGTCTTCGGCGTGCCGGTTCAGTCACGTGCCCTCTCCGGTCAGGACAGTCTTCTCTCGATCGTGCAGATGCCGGCCGGCATTCCCGTCGGCACGCTCGCGATCGGCAAGGCCGGCGCGGTCAACGCCGCCCTCCTTGCTGCCGCCGTCCTGGCGCTCGGCGACGAAGAGATTGCCGACCGGCTCGACGAATGGCGCGCGCGCCAGAGCGCCGCCGTTGCCGAATACCCGATGGACGACCTATGAACGCGAAGACGATCGGTATCATCGGCGGCGGCCAGCTCGGCCGCATGCTGGCCATGGCGGCCGCCCGCCTCAATTTTCGCACCGTCATCCTCGAGCCCCAGGCCGACTGTCCGGCAGCCCATGTTGCCAACGAACAGATTACAGCCGCCTATGACGATGCGGCCGCCCTTGCCGAGCTGGCGAAGCGCTGCGATGTCGTGACCTATGAGTTCGAGAACGTGCCCGTGACCGCCGCCGAGGATCTTGCCTTGCAGGTAACGGTCTATCCGCCGCCCAAGGCGCTTGAAATGGCGCAGGACCGGCTGACCGAAAAGAGCTTCATCAATGGCTGCGGCATTCCGACGGCCCGCTTCCATGCCGTCGATAGCCAAGACGATCTCGAAAAGGCGCTAGCCGATTTCGGCGGCCAAGGCGTGCTGAAGACGCGACGCCTCGGCTATGACGGCAAGGGACAGCGCGTCTATCGCTCCGCCGCCGATAGCCCCGAAGGCGGCTATGCGGCCCTGGGCAGCGTGCCACTGATTCTGGAAAGCTTCGTATCCTTCGAGCGCGAGGTCTCCATCATCGCCGCCCGCGGCAGCGACGGAAAGATCGCCTGCTACGATCCGGCGGAGAACGTCCATCGCAACGGCATTCTCCACACCTCCACGCTGCCGGCCAATATTTCCACGCAGACGGCGAACGCCGCTCGCGACGCCGCGGAAAAGATATTGACGGCGCTCGGCTATGTCGGCGTGATCGGCATCGAATTCTTTGTGCTGGCCGATGGCAGCCTGATCGCCAACGAAATGGCGCCGCGCGTCCACAATTCCGGCCACTGGACGGAAGCCGCCTGCGTCATCTCGCAATTCGAGCAGCATATTCGCGCCGTTGGCGGCCTGCCCCTCGGAAATCCTCGGCGCCACTCGGATTGCGTCATGACGAATCTGATCGGTGACGACATCCTGGCGCTGCCGGAATGGCTGCGCCTTGACGACACGCTTGTGCATCTTTACGGCAAGACCGAAGCCCGGCCGGGCCGCAAGATGGGGCATATTACACAGCTTCTGCGCTGAGATCAGCGGGAAAAAGCCCCTGACATGGTTGACAGGCCCGGGATGACAAGGTATTTGCTCCCCACCCTAAAGAGCGCGCCCTGAGCGCGCTTTTGATTGTTAAAAGACCCGGGCGAATGTGACATTCCCCCTCAGAGATCGCGGATCAGAAAAATGAAGATCAAGAATTCGCTCAAGTCGCTCAAGGCGCGCCATCGTGACAACCGTCTCGTCCGCCGCAAGGGCCGTATCTACATCATCAACAAGCTGAACCCGCGCTACAAGGCTCGTCAGGGCTGATATGACGCGCGGCTTCGGTCCCATGGATCGGGCCTCAGTTTTAGTTGATCGCATCAAATTTGGTTTTGATCTTCGACATTGGCGGGCTACTATGCCCGCCATGCGCGTTTTTGCTTTGTCACATCTAGCCCTGCCGATTCTCCTCGCCCTGGTTGTCTCTGCGCCCCATGCGGCGCCGGCTGATGAGCCGAAGCCTGTGGAAAAGCAGAATCCCGGCAATTCCTCCGGCACCCTGTCGCCGAAGCAGCAACTCGACAATCTGTTCACGGCGCTGAAGCGGCAGCGCGATCCCGACCAGGCAAGCCTGATTGCGGATCAGATCAATGCCCAGTTTGCCGATTCCGGCAGCGCCACCATCAACCTCCTGATGCAATGGGCCGACAAGGCCATTCAGGACAAGCGTAATGCCGCCGCGATGGATTATCTCGATCAGGTGATCTCGCTGAAGCCTGACTATGTCGAAGGCTGGAACCGCCGCGCCACCCTTAATTTCGCGATCGGTGACTATCGCAAGTCGATGGAAGACATCAACCAGGTGCTGCGCATCGAGCCGCGCCATTTCGGAGCGCTGGCCGGCATAGCGGCGATGCTGACCGAACGCGGCAACGATGCCCTCGCACTTAAGGCCTGGGAGCGTTTCCTCGAAATCTATCCTGCAAATCGATCTGCCCAGGAAGAAGCGGATAAGCTCTCGGAAAAGATTGCTGGCAGCCGGACCTGATATGTCTGAAACACCCTCTTTTCCTGCCATTGAAATGCCCCGTTGGGGATGAAAAGGCGAAACAACGCACTAGATTAGTTGCCCAGGATAGCTGATCCGTGCCGAAATGATCGATTTTCTGCTCGTCGCCATTGTTTTGCTAATCGTCGTCGCTGCGGGCTTTTCCGCCTACAAGACCCGTGCCATCGAGCAGGCCTATCCCAATATCGGCGAATTGACCGATATCGGCGGTTACCGCCTCAATGCTGTACATCTGGCACGCCCGAAAACAGCGGATTTGCCGGCGCTCGTCTTTATCCATGGCGCAAGCGGCAATCTGCGCGATCAGTTCGAAGCCTTTGCAGCACCTTTGAGTGGCCGTGCCGAAATGCTGTTCGTCGACCGTCCCGGCCACGGTTACTCCGAACGCGGAAACGCCGAAAACGCCCTGCCCTCAGGCCAGGCCGATGCCATCGCCAAGCTGATGGAGAAACGCGGCATCAAGAGCGCCATCATCATAGGGCATTCCTTTGGCGGCGCGATCGCCGCCGCCTTCGGCATGCGCCATCCTGAAAGGACCAAGGGCCTGCTTTTCCTTGCTCCGGCGACTCACCCCTGGCCCGGCGGCGTCGATTGGTACTACACGCTTGCCGCCACGCCAGTCTTCGGCTGGCTCTTCACCCAGCTCTTTGTAATCCCGATTGGCCTCCGTCGAGTCGAGACCGGCACGCTCAGCATCTTCCGTCCGAATGCAAGACCGGCGGATTATATAACGAAGACGGCGCCGGAACTGGTGCTGCGGCCGCAGACCTTCCGCAACAATGCGATCGACGTGGTCAATCTCTTTGCGTACGTCTCCGCCCATGCGCCGCGCTACAGCGAGATCAAGGCGCCAACCGTGATCATCACCGGCGACAGCGACGAGGTGGTGCTGGAGGAATTGCATTCGCGCGGGCTTGCTCGGGACATCGCAAACGCGGAGCTCGTCACGATCCGCAATCTCGGCCACAAGCCGGATTATGTGACGACGGATGTTGCGATCGCCGCCATCGAACGGCTAGCAGGCCAGCCGCGTGATTTGCGTGAGCTGGCCACGCAGGCGGAAATCCGCATCAGCAATCTCGGCAGCGAAGTTTCCGAGCAGCAACCTTCCTCTCAGGCCATGACGACATCATGACCAGGCGCATGCTCGAATATCCGGCTCTGCGGCACCGCCTCGATCGTCTGGCGCACCGCCTGCAGTATGATCGAAGCCAAGCGCTCCGTTGCCGGGCTTCCCTCCGCCTCGGCACGATGCAGCACGAGATCGAGCTTCGGCAAGGCCGGTAGACCGGCCTCATCAGGCGTCAATTGCCGCACCTTTGGCGGCAGGCCGAGCGGTGTGCGCAGCGCCAGACCAAGGCCCGCCGCCGTTGCGGCCCAAAGACCTCCGAGGCTCGGGCTGACGAAGGATATCCGCCAGCCGATACCGGCGCGATCGAGCGTCTTGGTTGCGATGTTCCGCAACAGGCATGGTGCTTCCAGCGAGGCGAGCGGCATGGCCTCGCCGCCATCGACGTGCCATTGCATGTCACCATTGGCCGGACCGACCCAGCAGAGCGGTACTTCGGCTATACGGTCCGTATAAGCCGTGCGGAAACCATCGCTCCAGGCAAGCGCCAGATCGAGCTTGCCTGAGGTCACCCGCTCCACAAGTTCCGCATTGCGCACGACACGCGCCTCGATGCGCACTTTCGGATGCGCGCGGGCGAAGCGGCCCAATACGTCCGGCAGCAGCGTCTCGCCGAAATCCTCCTGCAGTCCCAGGCGCACCCAGCCTTCAAGCTCGGTCCCATGCAGCGCGGTAGCCGCCTCGTCATTCAGGTCCAGCAGCCGCCGTGCATAGCCAAGCATCGTCTCGCCGGCCTCCGTCAGTGCTAGCCCCCGCCCCGCCTTGCGGAAGATCGGCGTGCCCGCCTGCTCCTCTAACTTCTTCAGCTGGGCGCTGATGGCGGAGGTCGATCGCCCGAGCCTGTCGGCCGCCTTGGCATAGCTGCCAAGATCCATGCCTGTGACGAAACTGCGCAGTACATCGAGATCGAAGATGACTTTTCGCATGGATAACAATCCATATTTTTGGGACTATATATTCAGAATTATCTGATTTTCGGGATGATTATCCACTGGCATTCTATACCAGTCAAGTGACACGGAAACAGGAGCATCCCCATGCCATTTACCCGCATCACCCTTTTGCGTGGCAAGTCGCCGGAATATCTGAAGGCATTGTCCGACAACTTCCACCGCGCTCTGGTCGAAACCTTCGAGGTGCCGCCGACCGATCGCTTCCAGTCCATTCATCAGCTGGAGCAGCATGAGCTCATCTTCGATCGCACCTATTTCGCCAGCAAGCCGCGTTCGGACGATTACGTATTTTTCGACGTCACGATCGGCAAGCCGCGCAGCACCGAGGTCAAGCAGGCCTTCTATCGCCGTGTCGTCGAGCTTCTCACCGATGCACCCGGCGTTCGCCCCGAGGACATCATGATCACCATCACCACAGCCACACGCGAGGATTGGTCATTCTCCGACGGTCGCGCGCAGATGATAGAACAGGTCTGAGAGCCATGCCTCAGGCCACATCGACCCAAACGCCGGCCATACATCGCGCCGGCACGAATATGCGGCCGTCGCCCGAGGGCATCGCCACGGCCTCCTTCCTGGTAGAGTCGCTGGTGGAGAATGCCGAAAACGGCGGTCTCACCGCCATGCGCTGCGCACTCGAACCCGGCGTCATGACGCGCTGGCATACGCATCCGCACGGACAGATCCTCTATGTTCTGTCCGGCGTCGGACTTGCCGAGCGCTTCGGCGGTCCAGCCGAGGAGCTACACGCCGGCGATTGCATCAGCTTCGCCCCGAACGAACGCCACCGCCACGGTGCGGCGGCGGAGAATGCCTTCTCCTATATCAGCATCCAGGCGACGGAAAATGGAAGCGCCGTGACCTGGCTGGAGGAATGACTGATGATCGCCATGCAATATAACTTTCCCCTTCCCGCGGATTACGACATGGCGATCATCGATCGCCGCATCCGCGAAAAAGGTCCGCTGCTCGACAATCTTCCAGGCCTGAAATTCAAGGCCTACCTGACGGCAAGAAAGGGCGATACCGTCACCGAAAGCCGTCAGAACCTCTATTCCCCCTTCTACGTCTGGCAGCAGGAGGAGGGCCTGAGCGACTTCGTCTGTGGCCCCGGCTTCCAAGCTTTGACCGAGAATTTCGGTCGCCCTCAGGTCAACACCTGGATCGCCTGGCACGCCGATACGTCCAGGGATATTCGCCGCGCCAAATTCGCCACCCGCGAGGTGGTCGCAATCGATGCCGGAACCTTGCTTGCCGAGCTCCGCGCGAGCGAAACTGAGGCGGCAGCGCAGGCCATATCGAACGGCGAAGCGCTCGCCTCGGTCGCCGCCTTCGAGCCGGCCCACTGGACGTTGGTGCGCTTCCGCCTCTTGGCAGAGCCGCCGAAAGATCCGGTTAGATCCGGTCTGCAGACCTACGATGTCGGGCACCTCTCGCTGCCTGGCATCGCCTGAAGTGTCATGGAGACAATCTCCTTGTTTTAAAGGAAAGGCGGGCGCTCTATGGATGGAAAGTCCTTTTGAATCCGAAGAGTGATCCCTCCATGGTCGATATCGCAATGATCGAAGCCGCCCGCACTCGCCTCGGCGGTCGGGCCCGCCGCACGCCGCTGCTCTCGTCACCCTTTCTCGATGAAATCGCAGAGCGACGCCTGTTCGTGAAAGCCGAGTGCCTGCAGCACTCCGGCTCCTTCAAGTTCCGCGGCGGCTGGTCGGCTGTTTCGGCGCTGGAGCCAACCGTGCGTGCCCGAGGCGTCATCGCCTTCTCCTCCGGCAATCACGCGCAGGGTGTGGCGCTCGCCGCGAAGCTGCACGGCGTCCCCTCCGTCATCATCATGCCGACCGACGCTCCGAAGCTGAAGATCGCAAACACCCGCGCCTTCGGCGCCGAAGTCGTGCTCTATGATCGTATCAAGGAAGATCGCGACGAGATCGGCGCGCGCATTTCCAAGGAGCGCGGCCTGACGCTCATCAAGCCCTTCGACGAACCGCAGGTGATCGCCGGCCAGGGAACGACCGGGCTGGAAATCGCCGAACAGGCGGCGGAGGAAGGCATCGAGACAGCCAGCGTGCTCGTGCCCTGCGGCGGTGGCGGCCTGACTTCGGGGATCGCTCTGGCACTCGAATCCCGCGCACCGGGATTAAAGGTGCACCCATGCGAGCCGGAAAATTTTGATGACACCACCCGCTCGCTGGCCTCGGGCAAGATCGAGCGCAATGCCGCGCTGCAGGGCTCGATCTGCGACGCCATCATCACACCGCAGCCCGGCAACATCACTTTTCCGATCCTCAAGCGCCTCTGCGGCCCCGGCCTTGCCGTGACCGATGAGGAAGCACAGAAGGCCATGGCGCTTGCCTTCACCCGTTTGAAGATCGTCGTGGAACCAGGCGGCGCCGTCGCGCTTGCTGCGGCACTCTTCCACGGCAGGCACGTCGACGGCGATGCGGTGATCGCCGTCACCTCAGGCGGCAATGTCGACAGGGAAGTTTTCGAGGCGGCATTGAGCCGCCAATAACCTCAATTCACGGCGCGGCGATAGAGCGCCAGCGACCCGGCAAGAGCCAGCAGCGCGCCGCCGCAGGCGCGCTCGAGCCATTTCGCCCCTTCCGACTTCAGGACACGCACGGCCTGCGAACCGAACACTGCATAGCCGAACATGATCATGAAATCGAGCGCAGCGAAGATCGCGCCGAGCACGATATATTGCTGCATCTGCGGCGCCGAGGGATCGATGAACTGCGGCAGAAAGGCCGAGAAGAAGAGATAGCCCTTCGGATTGGTGACAGCGACCATGAAGCTCTTCAGAGCGATGGCAAAGGCCGTTCCCTTCGTCTGGCCCGCACTCGCCTGCAAAGCGCCGTCGATGCTTCCCTTAGAGCGCAGCATCATGATGCCGAGAAAGGCGAGATAGGCCGCACCGACCCATTTCAGGGCCGAAAACCAGAATTCTGAAGCCGCCAGCAAGGCGCCAAGGCCGATGGCAACCGCGCTGATCAGAACGGCATCGGAAAGAACGGCCCCGATCATGCCCGGCAGTGCGCGCCTGACGCCGAAACGCGAACCATTGGTCAGCGCCAGAAGCACAGTCGGCCCCGGCGTCGCGATACCGATGAAGGAAACAGCGGCGAAGGCAAGCAGCGTGGTGAGATGCATGGGGTCCCTCCTCTTGGAAGAGAGGAAGGTTGCATGTGGGAAGGTGGTTAGCAAGGGGCTTAAACGAGGCTTTCAGTCCGCCGAGCCTGAGATAGCCCCTCGGTAAACTCGATCGTCAGTGAATAAAACCCCTTCAGCCCATCAAACCCGCATCCTTGGCCGCCAAGGCCCCAATCGCCGACCAGTCCAGCTCCTCGCCGCCATGCGCCAGCAGATTGAGGAATCGATCGCGCAGCAGGCTCGCCAATGGCAGCGGCACGTTCAGCGCCTCGCCGGCAGCCAATGCCAGCCGGATATCCTTCTGGCCGAGCGGTACGGTGAAACCGGCTGGCTTGAACTTGCGATCCGCAATCAGCCCGCCATAGGTCTTGTAGACCGGCGCGTTGAACGGCGTCGAGGTCAAGAGATCGAGATAGGCATGCCGGTCGACGCCGCCTTTCTCGACCAGCGCCATGGCTTCGCCGAGCGACTCGATGACCGAAGCGATGAGGAAATTGCCGCTGAGCTTGACGAGATTGGCCGCCTTCGGCTCCTCGCCGAGGACGAAAGTCCGCTGACCGATCGCCTCGAAGAGCGGCGTAACCGACTGGATGGCGTCTGGCGCACCCGCCGCAGCAACGAAAAGCTTTGCCGCAGCCGCCGCTTCCGGACGACCGAAGACGGGCGCTGCCACGAAGCGCTGGTCTTTGGCGGCATGATCCTTGGTCAAGCGTTCGGACATGGCGACGCTGGTCGTGCTGGCAGAAATATGGACTGCACCCTTGCCAAGGCTTGCCAGAACGCCGCCATCGCCATGGACGACGGCCGATAGCGCATCGTCATGTGCGAGCATGGTGAAGACAGCCTCGCCACCGCACGCATCCACTACGGTCGCCGCAACCTTGGCGCCCTCGCCGGCCAGCGCCTCGGCCTTATCGCGCGAGCGATTGTAGACGGTCACCTCATGCCCGGCCTTGATGAGATTGACAGCCATGGCACTGCCCATCTGGCCCAATCCGATAAATCCGACTTTCATTGGCATATCTCCTTCTCAATCCGCCTGCTTGGGGATTGCAGGCGCTTCGGCTTCAAGAAAAAACCCGCCGTCTTTCGACAGCGGGTTTCGGATGTTTGAGGTGCTGCCGCAATCGGATGTCGGCAATCACACGCCGGACTGGCCGTCCGAACCGATATAGGCAATGCGCAGCATGTTGGTGGCGCCCGGCGTGCCGAGCGGAACGCCGGCCGAAATGATGATGCGGTCGCCCGGCTTGCCGAAGCCTTCTTCGGCAACGATGCGGCAGGCATTGTTGACCATGTCGTCGAGGTCGGTCGCATCGTGTGTGACGACACAGTGCATACCCCAGACGACGGATAGGCGACGTGCCGTCTGAATGATCGGCGACAGCGCCAGGATCGGAACCTGCGGACGCTCGCGCGAAGCGCGCAGACCTGTCGTGCCGGAGGACGTGTAGCAGACGATGGCGGCAAGCTTCAGCGTCTCGGCGATCTGGCGGGCAGCGAGCGAGATCGCATCGGCGCCGGTTGCCTCAGGCAGCGCGCGCTGGGCATAGATGATGCCCGGATAATGCGGCTCGCGCTCGATGGTGCCGGCAATGGAAGCCATCATGGAAACGGCTTCGACCGGATAGTCGCCGGAGGCGGATTCTGCCGAGAGCATGACGGCATCGGCGCCTTCGAAAACGGCAGTCGCGACGTCGGAAACTTCGGCGCGAGTCGGGACCGGCGCGGAGATCATCGATTCCAGCATCTGCGTGGCGACGACCACCGGCTTGCCGGAGCGGCGGCAGGCGCGGATCAGCTGCTTCTGAATGCCGGGAACGGCTTCCAGCGGCATTTCCACGCCAAGGTCGCCGCGGGCCACCATTAGCGCGTCGGAAAGCTCGATGATTTCCTCGATGCGCTCGACGGCTTGCGGCTTCTCGATCTTCGACATCAGGCCGACGCGGCCGTGGGAGATCTTGCGGACTTCCGTCAGGTCTTCCGGGCGCTGGATGAAGGAGAGCGCAACCCAGTCGACTTCATTGGTCGCGAGAACGGCATCGAGATCGGCGCGGTCCTTATCGGTCAGCGCGCCGACGCCAAGCAGCGTATCGGGTAGGCTGACGCCCTTGCGGTCAGAAATCTTGGTGCCCGAAATGACCGTTGTCACGATGCTCTTGCCGTCGCACTTTTCGGCACGCAGCGCCAGCTTGCCGTCATCGATCAGCAGGCGGTGGCCGGGCTGAACCGATTCCAGGATTTCCGGGTGCGGCAGGTAGACACGCGTGTTGTCGCCGGGAATATCCTGATTGTCGAGCGTAAAGGTCTGGCCGGGCTTGAGGTCGACCTTGGTTTCGGCAAACTTGCCAACGCGCAGCTTGGGACCCTGCAAGTCAGCGAGAATGCCGATCGGACGACCGCAACGAGCTTCGACGGCGCGGATGCGCTGGATCAGCGTGCGCATCACATCATGGCTGGCATGGCTCATGTTGATGCGGAACAGATCCGCCCCGGCCTCGTGAAGCTTCTGGATCATTTCCTCCGAAGAGGAGGCCGGACCGAGCGTTGCGAGGATTTTGACTTTTCGGTTTCGTCTCATCAATTCTGGCTTTCTTGGCTGCCCGAGGGCTCGGAAAGCTGAACCATCCAGCTCGCCTGGCGCCCGGTGTCGTATTCCTTGAATCCCATCTTCTGGTAGCCACGCGCGTAGCAATCCTTGACGCCTGGGATTTTGAATTCATTTTCCGCCACGCACATTTCGACGTCACCCGTCCAGCGGCCGCCGCGGGCCGCATCTTCTGCGTAGAGATAATAATAGCGGGATTGAAGCGGCCCCTCGATCAAAGTCGCGCAGGTATTGGCCGGAATCTGCCACCAGCCCTCGGTCACCCAGCCGTCCTTCGCCCGATAGCCGATCGCCACGCCAACGAGATTCTGCGTACCGTTGCACGTTCGGAAATCGGCATGGGCGGCATTCGGCATGAAGAAGAACGGCGCGGCCGCAGCAAGGATGAGGAAGGCGATTCGGGCGAGCGGGCCTGACCGCTTAACGAAACGTGGCGCGACTTGGCTGGACACGGCTTCCAATTGGCTCCCGGTTATTCGTTGTTGCGTCTTCTTGCGCCGCCATCCCATGAATGTCAACGCAACTCTAATCGATTATATTTTCTTCACGGGATGGTGACGGCACCATCCGCCGCTCTCCATCCGATCGAAGCTGCAAACCTTGCACCTTCCATCCGCACATGCAATCAAACAAAGAGTTGAAAATTTCAATAATCGACAATCCGCATGACCGATTTCAGACCGTTTGAATTCATACCCGGCAATCGTGACAAAGGCATGGTCATTCTTGGCGATCACGCGATGCGGCGCCTGCCCGAGCGTTACGGCAGCCTTGGCCTGCCTGAAACTGCCTTTTCCCGCCACATCGCCTATGACATCGGCATCGAAGGCCTGTGCCGTCATCTCTGCGCGCGGCTGGGCGTGCCGGGCGTGCTGGGTGGCTTTTCCCGTCTGCTGATCGATCCGAACCGCGGCGAGGATGATCCGACGCTCATCATGAAGATCTCGGACGGAGCCATCATCCCGGGAAATCATCCGATTACGGATGAGGAATGGAATTACCGCATAGAAGCCTTCCATCGGCCCTATCACAAGGCGGTGGATGAGACGATTTCCGCCGTAGCCGAGGCGACGGGCAAAGCACCCCTGGTTTTCTCGATGCACTCCTTCACGCCGGCATGGAAAGGCGTGCCGCGACCCTGGCACGCCAGCGTGCTCTGGGATAGCGACGACCGTGCCGTCGTGCCGCTCCTTGCAAAGCTCGGTGCCGATACCGATCTCGTGATAGGAGACAACGAGCCTTATGACGGTGCCTTGCGCAATGACACCATGTTCAGTCATTGCATGATGAAGGGCATTGCGCATGCGCTGCTGGAGGTTCGGCAGGATCTGATCGGCGACGAGGCCGGCATTGTCGAATGGGCCGATCGCCTGGCACCGATCTTCGCAGAGATCAACACCGATCCGGCGCTCCATGAATATAAGCGCTATCCTTCGCGCACCGGCCCTTACGAGGCATGAGGCGGCAAGCGAATTGAGGAGAAAGAAATGACCACACTCACCAAGGAACAAGAGATCGAGCTCGAGGCTGCCGCCTTTCGCCGCCTCGTTGCGCATTTGCGCGAACGCAGCGACGTTCAGAATATCGACCTGATGAATCTTGCCGGCTTCTGCCGCAACTGCCTTTCCAACTGGTATCGCGAAGCGGCCGAAGAGGCCGGGCTGCCGGTCAG
Organism: Rhizobium sp. No.120; assembly: GCF_054558365.1. Classification (NCBI taxonomy): domain Bacteria; kingdom Pseudomonadati; phylum Pseudomonadota; class Alphaproteobacteria; order Hyphomicrobiales; family Rhizobiaceae; genus Rhizobium; species Rhizobium sp. No.120. The sequence continues at coordinate 255,342 of NZ_BAAJNQ010000008.1, read as the reverse complement.
CAAGGATGAGTCGCGCGAGGTGATCTATGGCATGCCCTATGAGGATTGGAAGAACCTGCACCAGAAAGAAGCCTCTCCTGTGCAAAAAGCCGCTTTCGAGCAGAACAAGCCGAAAGATTAACGCTCCCTTCACCAATTCGGCTTGACCTTGCGCGCCATTCGCGGCACGTCAACTGCCCGATCGAATTCGAAATCCCGCGCAAGCCATGAAGCGATGTGCCGTATCGGTGACCGACCGATCTCATCTGCGACGGGCTGCAAGCGACCCCTTTGAGACCCTTTAGGAGAAGTGCATGGAAGAGAACAGCGTCGAGAACGTGGCCGCGGCGGAACTGCGTCAATTCATCGAGCGCATCGAGCGCCTCGAAGAAGAAAAGGCCGCCATCCAGTCCGACATCAAGGATGTCATGGGCGAAGCCAAGGGCCGCGGCTACGACACCAAGGCGATCCGCACCATCATCCGTCTTCGCAAGAAAGACGCGAACGAACGCCTGGAAGAAGAATCCATCCTGCAGACCTACATGGCCGCACTCGGCATGGAATGATCGAGACTTTATCAGTCTTGAAAGATGATCGGGAGCCGGCTTGCCGGCTCCTTTCTTTTTGAACGTCACTCTGCAAAAAGACGACCGATCAATTCGGCGGCACTCCCCTGCCACAGCTCGCCCTTGCCGGTTCCCGACCAGAGAGACAGGAAATCCGGCAATCCCTTCGCCGTCGACGCAGCGCGTACGTCCCGCGTGAATTTATTCTGCGCCGGAAAGGGAAGGATGGCCTCCGGCTTCCCGTCCATCTCGTCCATGAAGCGGTTCTCGATCCCGCGCGCAAAGCGCCCTGAGAAGGCGCGCGTCGTGCGCGTCTTTCGCTCCGGCGTTTCCAGAAGCTTTCTGCGATAGGGTGCCGATGTCCCGGCTTCAGCGCAGGCAAGGAAAGCCGTGCCCATCTGCACGGCCTGCGCACCCGCCTGCAGCGCCGCCCGGATATCGCTTGACGTCATGATGCCGCCGGCTGCGATCAGCGGCAAACGAATGGTGCCGACGCATTGCGCCAGGAGATCGCGCATGCCGATTTCCGGATCCTCTGCCCTCGCGCCGAAAATACCGCGATGACCGCCCGCTTCGAAGCCCTGAAGCACGATCGCATCCAAGCCGCTCTCTTCCAGCGCCTTCGCCTCGTCGAGTGTCGTCGCCGTGCCGATCAGCGGGATACCAGCGTTTTTCGCCTCTCGTACATGGTCGGCCGGCAATAGGCCGAAAACGAAGCTGAAGCAGGCGGGCTTGATACGCAAAACCGCTTCGAACTGCGCATCGAAGTCCTCTTCGTAGGGAGGAGAAAGCTGCGGCGACGGCAGTTCCAACTCCCGGCGATATCCTGCGGTCGCAGCCAGGGCGCGCTCAAGCCGATCGGTGGCAACCTCCGGGATCGAATGCGGAATGAAGAGATTGATCGAAAACGGCTTGTCGGTTCGCTGGCGAACCTGAGCTGCAAAGGTTTCGATCGTTGCGGCATTTAAATAGGCTCCACCCATGGCGCCGAGGGCACCGGCAGCGGAAGCCGCAGCCACGAGTTCTACCGACGAAGGACCACCGGCCATCGGTGCGACGATCAATGGATGCTTCAAGCCCAGCTGTTGAAAAAGATTGCTGTCCATAAGACCGTCCTTCCGGAAATACCTGCGCAAGTCTTAACCCAACATAGGCGTTGCGCGATGAGTTGCTAGGAGCGACCAAGCGCTTCGGTGCGGGCCTCGATCGCCTTGATCACCGACACCATGTCGAGACGGCCATTGCCCAGTTCGACGCTTTCACCATAGAGAGTGCGGCAGAGATCGAGGATAGGCGATGCCATGCTCGCGGCGCGGGCTGCCTCCGCAATCAGTTTCGTGCTGTTGAACGCATCGGCCGTCGCCGCCTGCACTGAAAAATCCCGCGCGATAAGCTTCGGAATTTTCACGCGTGTCAGATCGCTGGCCATCGGACCGGAATCGATTGCAGCCTGAAAAGTTTCAAGATCGAGCCCGTTGTTCTCGGCAAAATGCGCGGCTTCGGCAAGCCCCGCCAGTATCGTGCAGAGATAGAGATTGACGGTCAGCTTCATCAGCAGCGCATTGCCGACCGGGCCGCACAGGATCGTTTCGCGGCACATAGGCATAAGCAGCGGCCGCACCTCGGCAACCGTCTCCGCATCGCCGCCGAGCAGCCCTACGAGCTGCGCCGTCTCGGCAGGCTTGCGCGAGCCCGAAACCGGAGCTTCGACATAGCGCCCGCCGGCGTTAAGAATATCGGCGGCAAGCCCGCGCGAATAGCCGGGCGGATTGGAGCCCATTGACACGACGATATGTCCGGACACCAGCTTGGCGAAGTCAGGTGTACCCCGCCGCAACACCTCGTCCAGCACCGTTTCGTTGACCAGCATCAGGATGACGATGCGCGTGCGTGCAAAAACCTCGTCAACAGTTGCTGCAACGACAGCACCCGCCTCCCGCAACGGATCGGCTGCTGCCGCAGAGCGGTTCCAGACCACCAGCTTGGTGACTGCCTTCGCGAGATTAAGGGCCATCGGCTGGCCCATGACGCCAAGGCCGACGAAACCAATCTCCGCGCCCGGCTCGCCGCCGGGACGTTCGCTGACGCTGGTCATCACAACAACTCCGATGTTTCGGGTGACTATGCGATTTCTTGTGTCAGAGCCGACGGGAAAACTCATATACCTTTCCCGCCGGGTATGGTTCACCGTTCGCTTAGAACAGGCGGTCCAGCCACTCGTTCTTGTCCGGCGCGCGGCCGAACTGGATGTCGGTAAGCGCTGCCTTCAGGCGCTGCGTCGTAGCGCCGGCATTGCCGTCGCCGATGGTGAAGCTGTGCTTGCGGCCCTTCACCTTGCCGATCGGCGTCACGACAGCCGCCGTGCCGCAGGCGAAGGATTCGCGCAGGCGCCCGCTCTCGGCATCCGCCTGCCATTGCTCGATCGAATAGGGTTCCTCGCGCACCGTCAGGCCCATGTCGCGCCCAAGCTTGATCAGCGAATCGCGGGTAATGCCCGGCAGGATCGTGCCGGTGAGCGGCGGCGTCTGCAGCGATCCATCGTCGAAGACGAAGAAAACGTTCATGCCGCCAAGCTCCTCGATCCAGCGCTTTTCGACGGCATCGAGGAATACGACCTGATCGCAGCCTTCGCGCTGGCCCTCAGCCAATGCGGCAAGGCTTGCGGCATAATTGCCACCGCACTTGGCTGCACCGGTGCCACCAGGCGCGGCGCGGGTGAAATTCTCTGAAACCCAGAGCGTGACGGCCGATCCGCCGCCCTTGAAAAAGGAGGCAACCGGGGAAGCAATGACGCAATAGATGTATTCCGCCGACGGTTTTGTGCCGAGAGCGACCTCCGTACCGATCAGGAACGGCCGGAGATAGAGCGACGCCCCTTCTGCAGTCGGGATCCATTCGCGATCGATCTTGACCAGCTCGCGGACGGACTCGACGAAGAGCTCTTCCGGCAAGCGCGGCATCGCCAGCCGTTCGGCCGAATTCTGGAAACGGCGCGCATTGGCGCTCGGGCGGAAAAGGGCAGCCCCACCATCAGGCAGGTGATAGGCCTTCATGCCTTCGAAAATTTCCTGCGCATAGTGAAGCACCACGGTCGCCGGATCGAGAGGCAGCGCCTTGCGCGCCTCGATCTTTGCGCTGTGCCAACCCCGATCCTGCGAATAGCGGATCGTCGCCATATGATCGGTGAAGATGCGGCCGAAGCCCGGGTTCTGCAGCAGCGCTTCCCGCTCGTTCGCCGTCGCGGGATTGGGGTTTTTCTGGATGTCGAAGGTTAGTGTTTCGCCGGTGCTCATGGCTCCTCCAATGCTTCTTTCGCCGCCCATCTCCCGAAGGATGGTGTAAATCAAATCGGGTGGTATTTGATTGCGTTTACGCCTGTTCTCACGCAAGTTTAAGAGCGATTTGCATAAAATTACGAGGCGAATCGCTATTTCTCGCCCGCAAGCTGACTATCGGTTTCAACGGCTTTCCATCATAGCGCTTCCGCAACGGCTTCAGCAGCGACGACGCCGGTTTCATAGGCACCGTGCGCGGTAGAATAACGCGTCTTCGAGCAGGCTTCCCCGGCGAAGAACAAACGCCCGTCGCGAGGAGCGGCGAGGATGCTGCGCAGGTCGGAAGCACCGGGTGTCGCATAGGAATAGGAGCCACCAAAGAAGGGCTCTCCCGCCCACGCCGACGCCGCCAGCGGCGACAACGTCTTGCCAACATCAGCGCCGAAGACGCGCTTCAACTGCTCCACCGAAAAATCAAACATCGCATCGATGCCCTGCCTCTCCAGATCGAGCGCGAGATCAGCGGCGAAATAGGCCTCGATGACCGGCGCACCGAACGGCTTCAGCTGATAGGCCCCCGTCCGGCGGCTATGCTGCGATCCCGTCACATGCGTATCCTCCGGAAACATCGCTGGTTCGGCTGCGCGAAGAAAAAGCTTGTTTGCCAGGCCGAGCGGCAAGCGGGAGGCCGCTTCGATCTTCTCCGGGAGAGGCGGCCAGAAGGCGATGCGTTCGGCCGCAAGCACATTGGTGGAAACCGTAACGATGACGGCCTTCGCCCGCAGCTCGCCCTTGGCTGTCGAAAGCACGACATGGCCAGCGCCGCTGTGGTCGATGCGGCTGACCTCGGCGCCGAGAACGGTCGGCACCGGCAAGCCGTAGGTGGCAACCAAAGTGCCGTAGCCCTGCCGCACGCGCCAGTCAGGACCAGGGCCTGGATCGTAGCGGCCAAGATCGATCACCGAGGACTTGTAGAGCTCTCCCCCGGTCATGAAGGCGCCGACAGCGTAAATCCTTTCATTCCACGGATCATCAGGCGACAACATGGCCGAGAGATCGGCATCTGCATCTCCCTCTCCCTCATACTCATAGACCCGCTCGAAGAAGGCGTAGACGGCGGCAGCCGCAGCTTTTGCATCGCGATCGTTCTGTTCCAACCGATGGCCACCCTCACTCCAGGGCGCAGGCGTGCGATCGACGGTCAGACCCACCTCTTCGGCAATATCAGTCCAGGCGTTGGTACGCGCGCCATGCAGCCAGCCGCAGCCAAGATCGAGCGCGGCGGCATCGGTGCCGAATGGATGGATCGAGCGCGCGCGGCCGCCGACACGATCGGAGGCCTCGAGCAAGAGGATCGAGAGATCCGGCCGAAGCAATTGCAGTTGCCGGGCTGCAGCTACACCGGCTGAGCCGGCACCGATCACGGCAACGTCGATCTCGCCGCCTCTCCAGGATTCGATGGGCATTCCAATTCCCCTTCGCGCAAGCATCGGAGCGTTACCGAACCTCGCGACTTGGTAATACGGGGCTCGCCAATCCGCCAGCGCGAGCTGTGTCGATCATCTGTAGCCGACCTCGGCGCGGCCTGTAAACGGTCACAATGATGGGCATACCAAATTGCCGCATTGAGCCGAATTGACGAATGTCGTACGTGCTTCATAGAGGCAGATAATGAGGAAGATCGTGCGGAAACCGACCTTCGCAAATACACTTTCGACCGCGACGCATAGTATTGGAGGCGCTTGTGCCAACACAGCTCAATAAGACGGCAGCCACACGTCGCGCCTCTTTCAAATCGCATTCGGAAACACCGATGTTCACGAAGGAATGGTCCGTCCCCGCGATCCTCAGCGTCCTCCTGCTCGGCGTCTGCGGACTGATCGCCTATTTCACCTGGACGCTCATGCCGCCAGCGGCGACAGCACAGAACAATATCGGCGTAGCTGTCACACTTAGCGACGGCAATGGTCATGCGATTGCCGATCCCACGCCGAAAAAGCAGCCATAGCTGTAGCCGCAGCCACACCGACCGATAGCGGAAAACGCTGGTCATGCCTGTGAGCGATAAGCTCGCACCCGGCAAATATGCCATCAAATGGCAGGCCCTTTCACCGACGGCCACAAGACCAACGGCAGCTACAGCTTTACGGCAGCACCCTGGTTATAGCGCTGACTATCCGACGACGCACTTCTTGACGAAATGCAGCCAGCTATCGTTGCGCCGGATGGTCGCGCGCGGCAGGCCGAACGGATCGTCGCCCGGCCGCGCCCGCCCGCGGCGTGTCGTCGTTGCGGCGCTGTAACCGGCTTCATAGGCAAGCACGCGATCAAGCGGCGTTTCATCGCCGTACGGAAAGCAGAAGGACGAGATCCCCTCATCCAATAAATCTTCAAGCAGTTCGCGCGAATGCGTGATCTGACGGCGCGCTTCTTCCATGGGCAATTGCGGAAGGTGAACGTGATCAAGCGTATGCGATCCTACCTCATGCCCAAGGCTGTGCCAATGTTTCAGCTGTTCGACCGACATGCAGGATGCCGGCGCCACGCCAAGGGGGACATCCCAGATATTGCTGCCACCGATCTGGTTCACCACGACGAAATTCGTGGCGGTAAAGCCGAATTCCTGCAGCACGGGCAAGGCGTTCTCATAGACATTCGCATAGCTGTCATCGAAGGTGATGGCAGCGACTTTGCCAGCCCTCTCGCCCCGGATGTAAGGCATTGCCTCATGTAGGGATACACCTTGAATTCCGAGCTTTTTCAGCCATTCCATCTGACGGCGAAAAGCTTCGGGATGGACGACCATGCTTCTGAACGGCGCCTTGCGCGACGGCGGCACCGCAATCTGATGATATGCGAGGATCGGAACAGCCACGATGGATCGTCTCAGATGATGCGACGCGAGCGGAGCGCGATCTTGGCACGATAGAGTGGCCGCAACACCTCCCTGGAGAGCGTTTCCGCCAATGTCTTGCGGCTTTTGATCGTGCTGCCGCCAAGCTGGCGAGAAATTTCACGCACGCCACCGGGCAGGACCGAAAGCGGCGACACGCGGGTAAACCAGCTCATCTGCACGGTGGTATCGACGGGTCGATCGAAGACGGAGGTGACCTCCAGCAGGCGGATGGCGGCATCGCGGCTGACGAGCTGCGCCACCATCCCAAGCCCGACCCGCGTCGGCTGAATGACATTGGTCGCTCCCTGCGAGAGAACGCATCGGCCATGCTCCTTGCCCATGCGAAAGGGGAAGCGAATGAACGAGCCAGGCTTCAAGCAGGCCTTGGCGGCAGCAAAAGCGGCATGGAAGGCATCGTCGATCTCGACATCGTCCTCAAAGATGAGGCCGGCATCGATGCCTTGTTCGACGATGGCGGCCCAAGCCTTGCGATGCGAAAGAAAGCAGGCAATCTCGCCCGCGCTCATGACAAACGGATAATAGGGCTTCTGCAGCCGAGGACGGTAAACACTGTCGATCTCGGCAGCATCAAGAGTGCAGCCATCCACTGCCTCGATGACCTCACTGCGCACCGGAAGCTTTGCGGCAAGTCTTTCGACCTGCGGCATGCGATCACGGGCGCGATCGAGATGGATGATGAAGCCGCGAATGACCGGTTGGCCTGGCGTGTCCAAAACGGCGCCGGCCGGATTGGATGCTGAAGCGAACTCGAATCCCGTATGAGATCTTTCGAGCGGCATCGCCGAAGACGGGTTGAATTCGTGGGCTTGCATAAATGAATACCTCGAGGCCATATTTCGCGAGGCTCTAGCAACCCTGAATGAAAGCGAGCTTAGGCAAGCCTGAGGCGAAACTGAAAATGGTTGTTTTCAACGGGTCTGAACAACTGAAAGAAAGCTAAATGAGCATGCCGATGCGGCCGCTCGCCATTTTGTCTTCGACCCAGCGGCGCTCATCCAGCCATGCATGGCGCTTCCATCCTTCCCAGCTGAAGCCGCAAAGCTTCACCTCCCATTCGTCGGCAGGCAATCGCGACAGCACATATCGGATGCCGAAGAAGCCAGTGCTCGGAAAGAGCTGGTGCATCCGGCATTCGGTGACGCCGAGTTCCTTGCAGCCTTCGATGTAGAACTGCGGCGGCATGATGCGGATTTCCTTGCCTGCCGCGCCGACCAATTCGATCGTCCGCATCGTCCAATCGCTTCTTCGACCTTTCAGGCGCGAAAGGAGATTGGGCTTGGGGTGATATTTGCGGATGATATCGGGATGATAGGCCAGCACGACCTCTTTGGCGGCCGTGAAAGTCGGACTCGTCAAGAAGGCCGGGTCCGTCAACCGACGCTGCATCGGCTTGCTGGAAGCTGCGAGCATGAGAATATCGGTCCGTGAGCCGCTCATCCCGATCGAGGCTTTCGGCTCGTTGAAGCGCATTGCGAATTCCGCATTGTCCACGACCTCGGAAAGGTCGCGCTGCAGCTTGCCGTTGCCGATGATGATTGCCGTCTTGCGGGTCAAATATGAATATCCATCAGGTCTGAAATCGCCGACCTAACGAAGCCAAATGAAGCCAAACTGAAGACGGATCAGGGGAAGGATGCATAAATGCTGACACGAACCTGAAAGCCATCGTGATGTCACTCGCAAGCAACAGCAGTGCCTGAGGACCATGCTTCAGCTCAGATTTGTGTGGGGCTTGTGAGTGCAATAAGCCGATGCGACCGCGAAGGGGCAACATCCCTACCGAATCAAAAAGGAGCCCAAACGGGCTCCCCGAAGTGATGAAGATGGCGAAGGTTATTCGACCGAATTGAACTTCTTCACCTGAAGGAAATTCACAGCCGTGCCGCTGAAGCGTTCGGGATCAATCGACGCGGTCTGCACCTTGAAGCCGTCCGTGTAAACGGCAGTCGGCTGAGCACGAAGCGTCGGGCTCACGAAGCGTGGCGCCTTGACCGGGCGGTTCACGATCTCGACCCGAGCCTTCGCGATCGCCCATTGCGAGATCATTTTTTCCGTCAGCGTCGGCGCAGTTGTCACGGTTGCCCGGCCCGAATCGGCGACGACGGCATCCTGCTTGTTCGGCCGTCCACCCTTGGTCGCAATACCGGCAGCAATCGGACGTTCCTGCGACGTTGTCGGCTCGAAACCATCGTTGAAGCGACGGCTGCTGGCTTTCACCTCGTTACGAACCGGCGCGAGCGCAGCCACCTGCATCGGCATTTGCTGAGCCGGCCTTTGCTGCGGCAGGACGGACGCGATTGCCTGCGCCGCATCGTTACCGGCAGCAAGGTCATTACCCGCTGGAGGTAGCTGATCCTTGGACGCTAGGTTGTTCGACGGTTGAGTCACCGCAACGGCATTGTTGGCATCCGATCGATCCGGACGGCTTTGCTCCAGAGCCGCAATGACCGAGGGCGAAAGCGCGCCCGCATCAGCCTGATCGTCGGCAGCCTCCTGATCGGCATCGGCTGATGCAAGCAGGCTTTCAGCCAATTCCGGACGCTGTGCCGGCACCGGAACGGCTGCCAGCTGGCCTTTCATGTCAGCTTCGGCCGATGCCACTTCGGCATCGCCGGGCGAACGGCGGTCAAGCAAGGACGGCACCGGCACATGATAGGAGCGAAGATCGGCATATTGCTGCTGATCGCCCGTATCCGGCATGGCGGCGGCAAGTGCATCCTGAGCAGCGCTGCGAGACGGCGAGACGAGAGCGGAAGCAACTTCGCTGCCGGCAGGCTGATTGCCGAATGCCGGGCGAACCTGCGGAACGGGCGCGTTTACGCTGGCAACCTGAACCTGGGCGGGAGCCGGAGCGGCGCTATCGTCACCGCCGTCATCACTGGCGACCGGAGCCGGCTGGCCTTTGCGAGCAGCCGAAGCGACGGCCACCGGTGCCGCCGTCGTCCCGGTATCTGCATTATCCTCTTCCTCATCCGCACCGCCGCCGCCAAACAAGCGGGCAAAGAAGCCGCGGCGAGGCGAGGAGCTGGCGATCTGGATGTTGTCGGACGACATGCGGCGCTTGTAATCGGCGACCGCCTGCTGATAGCCAGGCAACGGCCGGCCATCGGCGGGAATATGCATCGTCTTGCCATCCGGGAAGAGGCGGACGAGATCCTGGCGATCCATGCGCGGCCATGCGCGCACGCCGCCGACGTCCATATGGACGAAAGGCGAACCCGAAGTCGGATAATAGCCGACGCCGCCTACCTGCAGCTTCATGCCGATTTCACGCAGCTTGGAAAGCTTGACGTCCGGAAGATAGAAATCCATCGCGTTGCCAAGCATGTGCTGGCTCTTCTTGGCGACGCCCGTGTGGGCCGAACGCGTGCGCAGCATCTCGTTGGTGCCAGGCGAACGGAACCCACAGATCACGTAGATGAATTCGTGCGAACCGCTTTCGCGGTAAGCCTCCCAGATCAGATCGAACAGGCGCGGGTTCATCTTGGTAGGCTGATTCTTGCGCCAGTCGCGCAGGATGCGGTTCAGCTTCTCCAGGCCGTCAGGATCGAACTTGCCATTGCGCTTATAAGTGATGACGGCCTTCTCGCCGGTGTGGACGTAATAGATTTTCAGGCTGCGGGTTTCACCACCAGCCTGCGAGGGAGTGCCGACGAAAACAGGAGTAGAAACGGCCAAAGCAAGGAGGCCAACGGCTGCTACCTTGGCCACCTTGCTAAATAGATAAGAGCACGCAGAATGCCAGCTCAAGCTATTAGGCTTGGTATTTGCACTCAAATTCGGCAATTCGATCCCCGTCCGACAGACAATGTCGCATCGTGTTCCAAATGGCTGTCAATTGCGGTGACACGATGGCAAAAATGCCACACATGGTCGCCCCCTTCATACATGGTGAACGATGCACTAACAAGTGCTTTACGACAGGTAACAAAATATGCTTGCCTAAAGGTTAAGCTTCTCCTCATGCCGCGCTTTTTTGCGGATCATCCGGGTCGATGCCATAGTCTTTCAACTTGCGATAGAGAGTTGAGCGGCCGATACCGAGCTTTCTTGCCACCTGACTCATCTGCCCACGATAGAACTTGAGGGCGAATCGGATCAGTTCTTCCTCGACATCCGCAAGTTTCCTCACATCGCCCGAGGTGTTCGTGCTAACGATGACGTTGTCAGAAGCACCGGCTGACGCATCAGCAGAAACAAGCGGAGGAGTTGCAGTCGATCCCTGCGAAATTCCGTAAGGGACCCGCTCGCTTCTTTCAGTCGCGAGGCTCTCCGCAGAAGAGATATGCGAATTATCCACAACCAGGGTCGGATGCTCAGCGGCGAAATAGCCCGGTAGCTGCGCGGCGATCTGCGGGAAATCCGTATCGAGCAGTTCCGGTCCTTCGGACAGGACGACCGCGCGGAAGATCGCGTTTTCGAGCTGGCGGATATTGCCCGGCCAGTCATAGGCCGTCAGCAATGCAAGAGCGTCATTGCTGATACCAAGAGGGCGATCGAGCTTCTGCTCCAGCGCAAACCGGTCGGCAAAAGCGCGCGCCAGATGCGGGATATCCTCTTTGCGGCGGCGTAGGGCCGGCATTGTGATCGGGAAGACATTGAGGCGATAATAGAGATCCTCGCGGAATCGCCCCGCCTTGACCTCTTCGATCAGATCCTTGTTGGTGGCCGAGATCAGCCGGACATTGACCTTCTGCGCGACGCGTGCACCAACGGTCTCAATTTCGCCCTGCTGCACTGCGCGCAAAAGCTTGACTTGGACCTCCAGCGGCAGATCGCCGATCTCGTCCAGGAACAGCGTGCCGCCATCGGCTTCCATGAACTTGCCGACATGGCGTTCGGTCGCGCCCGTGAACGCTCCCTTCTCGTGTCCGAAAAGAATGCTTTCGACGAGATTGTGCGGGATCGCGCCGCAATTGACGGTCACGAACGGCTTGCCGGCACGATCGCTGGCGGCCTGGATGGCACGAGCCACCAGTTCCTTGCCGACGCCGGATTCGCCTTCGAGTACCACCGGAATGCTCGATTGCGCCGCCCGATGGGCGAGATCGAGCACACGCATCATCGCTGGACTTGCCGAGACGATGTCGTCGAACGAAATGCTGCTTGAGCGCGACTTGCGCCCGGCGCGGGCCTTGGCTTCGCGCTGGTCGAGCTTCAGCGCGTTGGCGATGGACGCAGCGATACGCTCCGGCGATACCGGCTTGACGACAAAATCGAAAGCGCCGGCGCGCATGGCCTGCACCACGGTATCGATGCCGCCCTGCCCGGTCTGCACGATGACGGGCAAGTCGATGCCCATATCGTTCAGCGCGCCCAGGAACTCGATGCCGTTCATTTCCGGCATCATGAGATCCAGCACGATCACGTTGATCTGATCATTGCCACGCTTCAGGAACTCCAGGCCGAGACGGCCATTTTCTGCCAGATGGGCGACGTGTCCGTGCCGCTCGATGGCATTTTTTAGCAGACGGCGTTGAATCGGATCATCCTCAACAACGAGAATCTGCGCGCCTCCCTTGGCGCTATTGTAAACGGTCATTGGTGCCTCACTTCATGCGAAACCTGACACGGACATTCGCAGAAAGGCTTGAACATGAAGTTTTGCCAAACCATCGCATTTTAATCATTATGACGAATATAAAATCGCTTATGAATCAACGGCCGGCGCGGGAAAATCAGGCCTTGCGGTGGTCTTTCCAGCCGACTAGACACGAATGGATCGGACGATCCGAACAATAAAGCAGAGGAAATTTCGCCCATGAGCCCGACCTCGCTCCACCACTCCCTTAATTTCTCCGCAAGCCCGGCGGCCGGCCAGGCGCTTGGCGAGCTGCCCGCCTGGAAGCTCAGCGATCTCTATCCGTCTGCCACCTCGCCGGAATTTCTTGGAGACATTGAAAAAGCCGGCAAGATGGCCGGTGCCTTCGAGGAAAAGTGGAAGGGCAAGCTTACCGATGCAGCCGCCAAAACCGGCGAGGTCGGCATCGGCACAGCCATCAAGGAGTATGAGGCGCTTGACGATATCATGGGCCGCCTCGGCTCCTATGCCGGGCTCACCTATTTCTCCAACACTATCGATCCGGCCAACGGCAAACTCTATGGCGACGTCCAGGCGAAGCTGACGGACTACGCCGCGCATTTATTGTTCTTCCCGCTGGAATTGAACCGCATCGACGACGCCGTCATGGATGCCTGCATGGCGAATGACGCCACCGCCGGTCACTACCGTCCCTGGATCGTCGACCTGCGCAAGGACAAGCCGCATCAGCTCGACGACAAGCTCGAACAACTGTTCCTTGAGAAATCGATGACGAGCGCTGCCGCCTTCAACCGCCTGTTCGATGAAACGATGGCGGAACTCCGCTTCGAGATCAACGGCGAGAAGCATCCGCTGGAAGTGGCCCTGAACATGCTGCAGGAACAGGACCCCGAAGTGCGCCGTAAGGCTGCCATGGCGCTTGCCGAAACCTTCAAGGCCAATCTGCGCACCTTTACGCTGATTACCAATACGCTCGCCAAGGACAAGGAAATTTCCGACCGCTGGCGCGGTTTCGAGGATATTGCCGATAGCAGGCATCTCGCCAACCGCGTCGAGCGCGAAGTGGTTGATGCGCTGGCTGCTGCCGTGCGTGACGCCTATCCACGCCTGTCGCATCGCTATTACAAGATGAAGGCCAAATGGCTCGGCATGGATCAAATGAACTTCTGGGATCGCAACGCGCCGCTGCCGGAAACGCCAAATGCGCTGATACCCTGGAAGGACGCGAAGGAGACGGTTCTTTCCGCCTACGGCAATTTCGCGCCAGAAATGGCTGCGATCGCCAAGCGCTTCTTCGATGAGGAATGGATCGACGCGCCGGTGCGGCCCGGCAAGGCGCCGGGCGCCTTCGCGCATCCGACTGTGCCGTCGGCGCATCCCTATGTCCTCGTCAATTATATGGGCAAGCCGCGCGATGTCATGACGCTCGCACACGAACTCGGCCACGGCGTGCACCAAGTGCTGGCCGGTGGCCAGGGTGCGCTTATGTGCCAGACGCCTTTGACGCTGGCTGAAACCGCCTCCGTTTTCGGCGAGATGCTGACTTTCCGTGCGCTCCTCGACAAGACCACCGACAGGCGCGAACGCAAGGCGATGCTCGCCCAGAAGGTCGAGGACATGATCAATACGGTGGTCCGCCAGATCGCCTTCTACGAATTCGAGCGCAAGGTTCATACCGCCCGCAAGAATGGCGAGCTGACATCGGATAATATCGGCGAGCTGTGGCTCTCCGTACAGGAAGAGAGCCTAGGTCCTGCTATCAAGATTTCCGAGGGCTACGAGACGTATTGGGCCTATATCCCCCATTTCATCCACTCGCCCTTCTACGTCTATGCCTATGCCTTCGGCGATTGCCTGGTAAACTCGCTCTATGCCGTTTACCGCAATGCCGAAAGGGGCTTCCAGGAGAAGTATTTCGAGCTGCTGAAGGCCGGCGGCACCAAGCATCATTCCGAACTCCTGAAGCCTTTCGGCCTCGACGCAACCGACCCGTCGTTCTGGAGCAAGGGCCTGTCGATGATCGAAGGGCTGATCGACGAGCTGGAAGCGTTAGATAAGAACTGAGCTGAAGAGAAGCAGGACAGGCACGTCCGCCTTTGCTGCAGCTCCGTGCCTGCCAAGTGACACAGCAACGACCCGATAGACATCCGCGCATGGCCGATGCGATACCTTACGTCCTTTTCAGGGACGACAGCATAGGACAGGTGATGATCTTTGCCGAACCGGACGAGATCATTATCGCCCATACGCGCGCGCAATTTTTCGATGCTCTCGATCGGATGGAGAGGGTCAGGCGGCAGGGACAATGGCTTGCCGGCTACATGGCCTATGAGGCTGGGCATCTTTTCGAGGAAAAGCTCGCATCCTTCACCGAGGACAACAGGGAAACGCCGCTCCTCTGCTTCGGCGTTTTCAATGCTCCTGCCGCTGATGGCCACCCGCTGGGTCAGCCGATGCAGCGCCTGGAAAACCAGGAGTTTCTAACGGAGCCGAAGGCCGCTTGGAATTTCGAGAAATATAAGGAGCGCTTTGACAGGCTGCATTGGCATCTGCGTCAGGGCGACTGCTATCAGGCAAACCTGACCATGCCGATCCATGCCCACTGGAACGGCGATCCCCGCGCCGCCTTCTGGTCTCTGATCGAACGGCAGCCGGTGAAATACGGCACACTGGTCGATCTCGGCGGCCCGATCATCCTGTCGCGCTCGCCGGAGCTTTTCTTCCGCACGGACGAAAATGGCTGGATCGAGACGCATCCGATGAAGGGCACAGCCAGGCGCGGCGCGAATGTTGCCGAGGACGAGCGCATCATCGCCGCCATGCTATCAGACGAGAAGATGCAGGCCGAAAACCGCATGATCGTCGATTTGCTTCGCAACGATATCTCGCGCATCACCGAGGTCGGCACGTTGAATGTGCCAAAGCTTTTCGAGATCGAGACCTATCCCACGCTCCATCAGATGGTGAGCCACGTGCAGGCGAAGCTTCTGCCGGGCATATCGATCCGCGATATCCTTGCCGCGCTCTTTCCCTGCGGCTCGATTACCGGCGCACCCAAAATGCGGGCGATGGAAATCCTGCATGAACTGGAAGACAGCCCCCGTGACGCCTATTGCGGCGCGATCGGCATGATCTCGCCTGGTGGCGCCATGCGTTTTTCGGTGGCGATCCGCACGATCACGCTTTTCGAAGACGGTCGCGCGGTGTTCAATGTCGGCGGAGGCATCGTCTTCGATTCGACGGCGGAAGCGGAATATGAAGAATGCCTCCTCAAGGCGCGCTTCGCCGTGGGGGACAGATGGATCGACCGGTAGAGGACTTTTCCCTGATCGAGACGCTGCGCTACGAGCCGGAAACCGGCTTCGTTCGCCTGCGCCTGCATCTCGCCCGCCTGCAACGCTCCGCCCGCCGCCTCGGCTTTTCCGCGCCGCAGAACGTACTCGGAAAGTTGGAGCAGGCGGTGGCAGGCGCCGCCACGCCATTGCGGGTGCGGCTCACACTGGACCGCGAAGGGCAGACGACGGTGACGACCGTTCCCTTCGTCCCATTGCCACCCGACACCACCTGGCGGGTCCGGATAGCCACGACCCGGCTCGATTCCGCCGACAAGCTGCTGCGCGTCAAGACCACGCGCCGCGCAGCCTATGAGGCGGCGCGCGCGGAATATCGCCCCGACCAGGCAGACGAAGTGCTGCTGCTCAATGAGAAGGACGAGGTTTGCGAAGGGACGATCACCTCGGTCTTCCTCAAGGACGACACGGACGTGCTCCGCACCCCTCCCATATCATCGGGTCTGCTTGCCGGCGTCCTACGCACCGAGCTCATCTGCCAGCGCAAGGCTCGCGTCGGCCGCATCCGCCTCGAAGACCTGAAAGATCGCCCCCTGTATGTCGGAAACTCCCTGCGTGGCCTGATCCGCGCGCAACTCCTATGGAATTGATTGAATGTTCATTCTGTCGCTTACCTACCTCAAGGGCAATGACGAAGCCGATAAGCATATGGAGCCGCACATGGCCTGGGTGAAGGAAGGCTATGCCAGGGGCTGGTTCCTTGCCTCCGGCCGCAAGGTGCCGCGTACAGGCGGCGTCATCTTCGCCCGCGGCGAGCGGGCGGAACTTGAAGCCTATGTCGCCGCCGACCCATTCACCATCCACGGCGTCGCCATTTACGAAGTCCAGGAAGTCGCTCTGACCACAGTTACCGGTGGATTGGAAAGCCTGAAGGCCTAAGCGACAGAAGGCACTTGCCTTCCGTCGCATTCCGTTTATGTCAGCGAAAACCAACCTTGGGGGCAACAAACTCGTCGCATATGGCGTGTATGTTGGCCTCCACTTGACTTTGCCCGGCTAACCCTGAACAGCTCTTTATTGTGACATCAAATTATGATTAGAGCCGCCCACCTCGCGTTTTCGCGCAACTCTGATTGAATTTCGTGAACCGAACGGCGTCCTGCCTTTCGAAGGAGAAAAGAATGACGAAACACAACTATCCGGTATATGCCGAAATTACCGGTCCGATCGTGATGATCGGCTTTGGCTCCATTGGCCGTGGCACCCTGCCCCTGATCGAGCGCCATTTCAAATTCGACAAGAGCCGGATGGTCGTCATCGACCCGCAGATGGACGCCGAACATCTGGCGATTCTGGAAAAGCATGGCGTCCGCCATATCCAGGAATATGTCACCAAGGACAATTACAAGGACCTCCTGAAGCCCCTCCTGACGGAAGGCGGCGGCCAGGGCTTCTGCGTCAACCTCTCGGTTGATACCGGCTCGCTCGATCTGGTCAAGCTCTGCCGCAAGCTCGACGTGCTCTACATCGACACCGTCGTCGAACCCTGGCTCGGCTTCTACTTCGACAAGGGCCTGAAGAATGCCGACCGCACCAACTATGCGCTGCGCGAAACCATGCGCAAGGAAAAGGAAAAGAACCCTGGCGGCGCGACGGCCGTTTCCACCTGCGGCGCCAATCCGGGTATGGTCTCCTGGTTCGTCAAGCAAGCGCTCGTCAACCTCGCCAAGGATATCGGCCTGAAGTTCGAAGAACCGGATCAGCATGACCGCGAAGGCTGGGCCAAGCTGATGAAGAAGGTCGGCGTCAAGGGCGTCCACATCGCCGAGCGCGACACGCAACGCACCAAGCATCCGAAGCCGCTCAATGTCTTCTGGAACACCTGGTCCGTCGAAGGCTTCATTTCGGAAGGCATGCAGCCGGCCGAACTCGGCTGGGGCACACATGAAGAATGGATGCCGAAGAATGCCAAGAAGCACAAGAAGGGCTGCAAGGCCGCCATCTATCTCGAGCAGCCGGGCGCCAACACCCGTGTGCGCACCTGGTGCCCGACGCCTGGCCCGCAATACGGCTTCCTGGTCACCCACAACGAGTCGATCTCGATCGCCGACTATTTCACCGTGCGCGACAAGGACGGCGAGGTCACCTTCCGCCCGACCTGCCACTACGCCTATCATCCGGCCAACGACGCCGTGCTCTCGCTACACGAAATGTTCGGCAACGGCGGCACGCCGCAGCCGGTTCATCACGTTCTCGACGAGGACGAGCTGGAAGACGGCATCGACGAACTCGGCGTGCTGCTCTACGGCCATGCCAAGAATGCCTACTGGTACGGCTCGCGCCTGTCTCTCGAAGAGACGCGCCGCATCGCTCCCTACCAGAACGCCACCGGTCTGCAGGTGACCTCCGCCGTACTCGCCGGCATGGTCTGGGCGCTGGAAAACCCGAAGGCCGGCATCGTGGAAGCTGACGAAATCGACTACAAGCGGTGCCTTGAAGTACAGCTGCCCTATCTCGGTCCGGTCGAAGGTCACTACACCGATTGGACCCCGCTCGATGGCCGCCCGGGCCTCTTCCCGGAAGACATCGACACCAAGGACCCATGGCAGTTCCGGAACATTCTGGTTCGCTGAGGTATAGTGTCAGCTTGAAAACAGATTCGAATGCCCGCACAGATCGTGCGGGCATTTTTGTTACGCAAGCCAGATAAATCAAGCAGATCGCCGGTGACATCTTGCTTTAGCCTGATGGGCGCGGCATCTTCCTGCAACCAATACGCCTTTACACCGCCTCTGTTCGCGGGAGATATTTATGAAGATGAGAACCGTTCTTGCCCTCGTTGCTGCCGCGGCAGCCCTCTCTGCCTGCGTCGATTTCGGCGGCTCCAGACCGCCGCCGATGGCGATGAATCCGGGTGGCGGCCAACCACGCATGAATTCGGTGGAAGGAAGCTGGGCCGATTCGAACGGCCTGAATTCGACCTTCAACGGCGGCCGATTCGAAACGCACACGACGGATGGCACGAACCAGCAGATGGCCTCGGGAACCTACACGACCGATCCATCCGGCATGATCCAGATCAATCTCTTTTCGAATATCAAGCGCACCTCATCGAAGGTCAATTGCTTCCTGGCCAATCCCAGCCAGCTCAATTGCACCTCCGAAACCGGCGGGCATTTCTCGCTCAATCGCCAGGGCTGATAGAGGCCCGATAGACGGATAAGGCATCATGCGAGGCATGCTGATCCTCTATCTGGCACTTGCCGCAGCATTGCCCGTCGCCATTCTGGCGACGGTCCTCCCTGTAAACAGCTATCGGGCTCAGGGCATCGACGCCCTTGATTGCGACGGCCCGTTGAGCGTTCTCCTCTTTGCGATACCCGCTTTACTCGTCTATGGCGGCGGCGCGATCCTGCTCTACCGGAAGCGGAAGCGGCGCTTTCACCTCGGCACTGCACTCCTCTGCCTGCTTGTCTTTTGCGTCGTCAGCTGGAATGCCGCTACGGCGCTGCGCGAATCCTATAGTGCAGCCTCCGTCGAAGCCTGCGCCTGATCCGGCAGGCCATTCCGCCGCTTTGTAAAATCCTGATGAAGCCAGCAGCTTTTGCTTGCACTCACTCAGCCGGGATGGAAACATTGGCGCGGGGGACCGCCTCGGGCATTGGCGGGCCGGATTGCAATGACCAACAGGAGAGACAGATGAAGCAGCCTTTCGGAGTGGGTCTTTTGGCCGCCACGCTGCTGGCGCTAAGCACCAGCGCCGCCTTCGCGGACTATCAGCTCAACATCCTGCACTTCAACGATTTCCATTCGCGCGTCGAGTCGATCAACAAGTTCGACGCGACTTGCTCCGCAGAGGAAGAAGCCAAGAACGAGTGCTTCGGCGGCGCGGCACGGCTGAAAGCGGCCATAGACCAGCGGCGTGCCGCCCTTGCCGGCCAGAACGTGCTTGTCCTCGATGCCGGCGACAACTTCCAGGGCTCCCTGTTCTACACAACCTACAAGGGTGCAGCCGAAGTCGAATTCCTGAACGACATGAAGATCGATGCCATGACGGTCGGCAACCATGAGTTCGACGATGGCGAAGGCCCGTTGGCGGCATTCCTCGACAAGGCGCAATTCCCCGTCGTAACGGCCAATCTGGTGGTGGACGACCAGTCGAAGCTCGGCGAACGCATCAAGAAGTCGATCGTGCTCGATATCGGCGGCCAGAAGATCGGCATCGTCGGCGCGGTGACGACCGAAACACCGGAACTTGCCTCTCCCGGCCCGCATGTGAAGATCACCGACGATGCCGCCGCCATCAGCGCCGAAGTCGATGCACTGAAATCGCAGGGCGTCAACAAGATCATTGCGCTCACCCATGTCGGCTATCCCCGCGATGTCGAGAAGATCGCCAAGATCGCCGGCGTCAGCGTCGTCGTCGGCGGCCACTCGCATACGCTCCTGTCGAACACGGATCCGAAGGCGGCCGGCCCCTATCCGACCATGGTCGATAATCCGGCCGGCTATAAGGTGCCCGTCGTGCAGGCGGCGTCCTATAGCAAATATCTCGGCGACATCGTCGTCACCTTCGATGACAATGGCGCCATCAAGGACGCCAAAGGCGATCCGATCCTGCTCGATTCTTCCATCAAGCCCGATCCTACGATCCTCGCACGTGTGCAGGAGATGGCAAAGCCGATCCAGGAACTGCGCAAGAAGGTCATCGGCAATTCGCAAGCGCCGATCGAAGGTGCGCGTGAAGTCTGCCGCATTCGGGAATGCTCGATGGGCAATCTCGTCGCCGATGCGATGCTTGACCGCACCAAGACGCAGGGCATTTCCATCGCCATCCAGAACGGCGGCGGCTTACGCGCCTCCATCGGCGCCGGCGATGTCAGCATGGGCGACGTACTGACCGTGCTGCCTTTCCAGAACACGGTCGCAACCTTCCAGCTGACCGGAGCCGACGTGAAGGCGGCACTCGAAAACGGCCTTAGCCAGATCGACGACGGCGCTGGCCGCTTCCCACAGGTTGCCGGCCTCAAATACAGCTTCGACAAATCCAAGCCGCCGGGCAGCCGCCTTGTCTCCGTCGAGGTGCAGGAGGGTACGGAATTCAAGCCGATCGATCCTGAAAAGACCTATGGCGTGGTCAGCAACAACTACATGCGCGCCGGCGGCGACGGCTACACCGTCTTCGCGAAGAATGCCAAGAATGCCTATGACTTCGGCCCCAACCTGGAATCGGTGGTCGCCGATTATCTTGGCACACACAATCCCTACAAACCCTATACGGATGGACGCATAACCCAGATAGCCGCGGCGGCGCCAGCTGCGCAGCCGGAACCCGCAAAGCCCGCCGAGACCACCCAGACAGCACCGGAGCAGAAGCCCGCACCGGCCGCCGCCGATACCGGTGGCGCCCCGTCCACGACAACCCCACCGGCCTCCTCACCTCCCACGGTGACAACGCCAAGCACGACGCTGCCGACAAATCCGGCCGCAACGCCATCCGCCCCGGCAAATTCGAACCCGGCACAGTCGACGCCGGCGACCTCAGCTCAAGCAGCGGAAAAGCCAGCCGCCTCCGCACCGGCCACCACGGCTCCGGCAGCAACGGCGCCGGAAACCAAAGCCAGCGAGCCGCCGAAAACACCGACAACCCATGTCGTCGTCGCCGGCGACACGCTCTGGGATCTCGCCAAAACCTATTACGGCAATGCCAGGGACTGGCACAAACTCGTTGCCGCCAACCGTAATATCAAACCACATCATCTGTCGGTCGGCGAAAAGTTGAAAATTCCGGCCAAGTAAGACGATTTGTCTCGCTTGCTCCAGCCGGTCCGGGCTTTCCCGGACCGGCTTTTGTTCTTATGTGAAGTGCTTCGTATCTTGAGAGGAATTCAATCGATGACAGCAGACCTGACCACGCTTTCGCCCGGTCACCCCAGCGTGAAATACGGCAAGGTCGGCGTGCTGCTCATCAATTTGGGAACGCCTGACGGCACCGATTACTCCTCGATGCGCCGCTACCTGCGCGAATTCCTGACAGACCGCCGCGTGATCGAGTTGTCGCGCTGGAAATGGTACCCGATCCTGTTCGGCATCGTGCTCAACACCCGGCCGCAAAAGGTGGGCAAGGCCTATGAGACGATCTGGAACAAGGAGAAGAACGAGAGCTATCTGCGCACCTACACGCGCAACCAATCCGACCTGATGGCCGAGCGGCTGCGCGACCTGCCCAACGTCAAGGTCGACTGGGCCATGCGTTACGGCCAGCCCTCGATTGCCGATCGCATCCAGGCATTGAAGGATGATGGCTGCGAGCGCATTGTGCTCTTCCCGCTCTATCCGCAATATGCAGCGGCAACGACGGCGACGGTCAACGACAAGGCCTTCGAAAAGCTCCAAAAGATGCGCTGGCAGCCGGCCATCCGCACCGTGCCGCAATATCACGACGATGAGACCTATATCGAGGCGCTCGCTAATTCCGTGACCCGACATCTCTCGACGCTGGACTGGCAGCCGGAAAAGATAATCGCCTCCTTCCACGGCATCCCCATGTCGTACTTCAAGCTCGGTGACCCCTATTACTGCTTCTGTCAGAAGACCGGCAGGTTGCTGCGCGAGAAGCTTGGCCTAACCGAAGATCAGTTCATGGTCACCTTCCAGTCCCGCTTTGGCCCGGAGGAATGGCTGCAGCCCTATACGGACAAGACGGTGGAAGAGCTTGCCAGGAACGGCACCAAGCGCATCGCGGTGCTCAATCCCGGCTTCGTCTCCGACTGCCTTGAGACGCTGGAAGAGATCGCCGAGCAGGCGGCTGAATCCTTCCACCACAATGGCGGCGAGAAATTCACCCACATTCCCTGTCTCAACGACAGCGAAGACGGCATGAAGGTGCTGGAAAAAGTCGTACGGCGGGAGTTGCTCGGCTGGGTGTGACGAATCGCCGGAATTAATCCCGACGACACGCGCCTACTGAAGCTGTGGCTTCTTGAGGAAGCTGCCGCGATCGGCGGATTTGACGCGCAGCCACGCCTCGCGGCCGTCACGCAACACACGCATGGGGATCTCGGATCCAGCCGGGCCGCTCTCCCAGATCTTGCGGTAGAAATCCGCGAGCCCATCGACTTCGCCATCCCGGATTTCCGAAATGACGTCGCCGCGACGCAAGCCAGCCTTGGCGGCCGGGCCACCCTCCGTGACGCTCATGACAACGACTTCGCCATTGCTTTCGGCCGAAAAGGCACCGAGCCATGGCCGCGGCGGCTTGTTGACGCGGCCGCGCTTGATCAGATCGTCCAGGATCGGCATCAAGAGATTGATCGGCACGATCATGTTGATATCCGCGCTGTCGCCCTTCTCCGTCGCCATCTGCAAGTGCAGCGAGCCGATACCGAGAAGCTTACCGTCCTCATCGATAAGAGCCGCGCCGCCCCAAGAGGGATGCGCGGGTGCGGTGAAGATCGCCTCATCAAGCAGATATTCCCAATAGCCGGCAAATTCCTGTTTTGCGACGATCTTCGCCTCGACGAATTGGCCGAGCCCGTCGGCGACGATGACTTCATCGCCGATCTCTGCCTTGTCGGCGTCGCCGAACTCCAGGGCGGGCACATCGAGAGGCCCGAGCGCTTGGACAAGGCCGAATCCCGTCTCCTGATCGTAGGCAAGCGCATGGCCGGGCACGACACGGCCGCTATTGGTCGTGAGCCAAACTTCTTCGGCTTCGGTAATCAGATAACCGATGGTCAGTACCAGGCCGTTACCGCGGATGACCACGCCGCTGCCCTCCCTGCGCGTGCCGAGCGTTGCCGCCGTAAAGGCGTCTTCCGGAATTGAGGCGTGCACGGCCACAACCGACCGCAAGGTCCTATCTAAGTTCATAGCTTCACCCTGGTGATGCGCGATGGCTTGGCCCGAAAAGGCTGCGAGGCAGCGGGGCCGGAAATTTCATATAAGGTATGAATATCAATCGCCCGGTGCAAGACCCGGACGACGATTGCTTGAGCGGTGCCGCAGCAAAACGCCCGCTGCGACCCCATTCCTCACTTGCCGAGAACATGCTAACCCACCACATCTGATTGAGCTGCTGTCTCATGAGCTCGCCCGAGTGGGGACGCGGAACAGCAGCTGTTTAAGCGACGCGAACCTGTTGAGGCGGGCGCGTCCATGGAGGAGTTCGATGGTCGTCAGTGGTTTCAGCATCGTTGTGATTGCCTTGGTGGTCTTCGTCATTCTGGTGCTGTTTGCAGGCATCAAGACCGTACCTCAGGGCTATCGATACACAGTCCAGCGCTTCGGCCGCTATATTCGGACGCTGGAACCGGGGCTCAATCTGATCGTGCCCTTCATCGAAACGATCGGCGTGCGGATGAACGTGATGGAACAGGTGTTGGCCGTGCCGACCCAGGAGGTCATCACCAAGGACAATGCGAGCGTTTCCGCCGATGCAGTCGCTTTCTTCCAGGTGCTGAATGCGGCGCAGGCCGCTTATCAGATCACCAATCTGGAAACCGCGATCCTCAACCTCACCAAGACCAATATCCGCTCCGTCATGGGATCCATGGATTTGGACGAGCTTTTGTCCAATCGCGATGCCATCAACGAACGACTGCTGCGCGTGGTCGATGAGGCGGTAGAGCCCTGGGGCATCAAGGTAACGCGCGTCGAAATCAAGGACATCCAGCCACCGAAAGACCTGGTTGACGCCATGGGGCGACAGATGAAGGCCGAACGCGAAAAGCGCGCCCAGGTGCTGGAGGCGGAAGGCCTGCGCAACGCGCAGATCCTCCGCGCCGAGGGTGCAAAGCAGGCAGCCGTGCTGCAGGCCGAAGGCCAGCGCGAAGCTGCCTTCCGCAATGCCGAGGCCCGCGAGCGCTTGGCCGAGGCCGAAGCCAAGGCGACCCGCATGGTGTCCGAAGCGATTGCCGAGGGCAATGTTCAGGCGATCAACTACTTCATCGCGCAGAAATATACCGAGGCACTGACAGCGATCGGTTCCGCCAGCAATTCGAAGATCGTGCTGATGCCGATGGAGGCGAGTTCGATCATCGGTTCTCTCGGCGGCATCGGCGCCATCGCCCGAGAGGTCTTCGGCGACAATGGCGATGGCGGCACGCCGCAGCCCTCTCGCTCGCGTTCCGGCCCTACCCGCACAACGCCGTCGATCAATCCGCTGCCGCCGAAGGAGACCTGACAATGTTCTCCGATCTCATCGTCGAACTTGGTCCCTGGAGCTGGTGGCTCGTGGGTCTGGCACTGCTTGCCGCCGAATTGGCGCTTCCGGGCTTCTTCCTGGTGTGGATCGGGCTCGCGGGCATCATTGTCGGTGCACTCTCACTGCTTTTCTGGGGGAGCAGCTTCTGGGTCTGGCAGGTTCAGGGGCTGGTCTTTGCAGCCACGGCCGTTATTGTCACCCTCATCGGCCGCCGTTATCTCTACAACAATAGCCAGCTAACCGACGAGCCGTTCCTGAACCAGCGCGGCGCCAGTCTCGTCGGACGCACGGCAACGCTTGAGCAGCCCATCACCGAAGGCCGGGGACGCATTCGCCTCAACGATACCTATTGGACGGTCAACGGACCGGACCTGCCGATCGGCACCCGCGTCAAGGTCGTGTCCAGCAACGGTCGTGAATTGACGGTCGAGCCCGTCTGATCAGGCGACACCGATCCTCAGCAGATCGTGGAAATGGACGATGCCGATCGGGCGACGGGCTTCGTCGACGACGATCAGCGCCGAAATATTATGACGGTTGAGAACCGCCATCGCGCTGGTGGCGAGCGTGGTTTCCTTCACGGTCTTCGGATTGCGCGTCATCATCTCGTCGACCCGCATCTCGGCGAGGCTGGTGCCCAGATTACGAGCGATATCGCCGTCGGTGACGATGCCGCAAAGGCAGCCGTCGTCATCGATGACACCGACGCAGCCGAACCTCATCTCCGCGAGGGTCATGACGGCTTCCTGCATGCCCGTACCAAGCTTGACCAGGGGAACCCGGTCGCCCTTATGCATGATATCGGCAACATGCGAGAGGCTTGCGCCCAGCTTGCCGCCGGGATGGAAGGTGCGGAAATCCTCGGCGGTAAAACCGCGCGCCTCCAACAGCGCAACGGTCAGCGCATCGCCGATCGCAAGCTGCAGCAGCGTCGATGTGGTCGGCGCCAGTCCATGCGGGCAGGCTTCCTGTTCCTTGGGAAGCAGCAGGACGACATCGGACTCCCGCGCCAGCGTCGAGGTCTCGCCGGCAGTGATCGCGATCATCGGGATCGAGAAGCGGCGGGAATAGCTGATGATCCCACGCAGTTCGGCGCTTTCGCCGCCCCAGGAGATGGCGATGATGACATCATCCTGCGTGATCATGCCGAGATCGCCGTGGTTGGCTTCGACCGGATGGACGAAGAAAGCCGGCGTTCCGGTGGAAGCGAGGCTTGCGGCGAGCTTGTTGCCGATATGGCCACTCTTGCCGACACCGGTAATTACCACACGGCCGGAGATATCGCCTATGATCTCCACCGCACGGCTGAAGGGCTCGGCCAGGCCGTTGGTCAGCGCGCGTTCCAGCGCCTCCATGCCCCGTCTCTCGGTCTCGATCGTTCGCATCGCGGATTCGATCGCACCGTTCTCGATGAGTCTTACAGCTCTCTTATTCATGAGCGAGGCCTAACGCTTTTCAGCAAATCTGTCCACCAAAGATCGATCGATACCAATGGCGGCGCATGCAACGCACCGCTGCAAAATATGATCGAACCCTTTCTTGTCACCATCGCTTGGCAACTAAGCGTTAACCACGCGGCTTTACACTTGGGTAAGAATTTAGGTCATTTCCAGCAGGGTCAGATATAAACAATATGGGCATCGGCAAGGACAAGGCGGGTCATGGTGCCCTCCGGCTGACGGCATGGGCGAGTTCCGCGCTGCTCGGCTGGGGCATCGCATTTGCCCCTCCGCTGCCGGTTAACGCGCAATCATTGCCGCCAGATCAGAACCTCGACGATACCTTGCCTGCTCCGACATCGGTATCCCCGACCGATCCGAATGGTGCCCACACCGCTAACGGCCAGACGGCCGCATCGACCAACCAGACGTCGACAACCGGTGACGCGCCGTTAAACGTGCCGCTGCGCCTCACCGGCATCGACCCCACAACCACCGGCTCGACGCTGGATAACGACCTGCGCCGCGTGAACCTGCGGGAACCAAGCGTCGATGACCTGAGAGCTCGCCGGTATCCAGATCGGCCAGATGCACAGGGCATACCGCTCGGCACCTTTACTCTGCGCCCGTCGATCAATCAGTCGATCAATGTCGAGCGGGATCGCACAGGCGACGTCAAGGACAACCGCACCTTCTTGCAGACCGATCTGCGCAGCACCCTCACATCGGATTGGGATCGTCACGCGCTGACCATCACCGGCGAAGGCGTCTGGCAGAGGAACGTCGGCGGCACGGGCGAAGAAAAACCGACTGTCAATCTGAATGCCGACCTGCGCCTAGATCTTCCAGCCGACACGACCGCGCATGTCACCGCCGGCTATCAATTCTACCGGGAGGATACGAGCGACCCGAATGCGATCGCCGGTGCCTCGAAACAATCCGCCGTCAACCAGTACACGGCCGGACTGTCGCTGGAGCGCGATTTCGGCTTGCTGCGCGGCACGACGGCCGTGGCGCTGACGCGCAGCGTCTATTCCAACGCCGTGCTTTCGGATGGAACGACTGTTACCCTCAGCGATCGTAACCAGACGGCCGGAACCTGGCGCGGCCGCATCGGTTACGAGCTCTCACCCGCCATCATTCCCTTCGTGGAAGTCGATCTCGGGCGAGCCGTCTACGACCAGACGCGCGATAGCAACGGTTACGCTCGCTCGAACCAGAGCTATGGCGGCAAGGGCGGCGTCGAAGTCGATCTCGGCGAAAAATTCAAGGGCGAGCTGGGCTTCGGCTACCAGCACACGGAATTCGACGATTCGCGCCTCGCATCAGTGGACTCACCAACGATCGACGGCAACCTTGCCTGGTCACCCCAGCGCGGTACCGACATCAGCGTCGGCCTTTCGACGACGGTCCAGCCCTCGACCTCAGCCGGCCTCAGCGGCTACACCGCGTACCAGCTGACGAGCACCGTGGCCCATCAGCTGCGCGACGATCTCACCGCCAAGCTGACGGGCGGAACGATCTGGCGCAACTATCCCTCCAATGGCAGCGCCGCCGATGAAACCGAATATGACGCCGCCTTCGGCCTGACCTGGGGGATCAATCGTTACCTCGATCTCACTAGCAATGTCGGCTATCAGCTGACGACCAGGGACGTTGGCGACAGCACCCGTCAGTTCCAGGCCGGCATTGGTTTGACCGCGAAGCGTTGATGGCCCGCACCTCGCTTTGAATACTCTTGCGTTCAAACGAATTGAGGCCCGGCATATGCCAGGCCTCATCATATTTCCCGAAAGTTCGAGCGCTTATTTTAGGGCAGCGATCAGCGCCTTGAACTCGTCCTCGATGGTCGGGCGGATGTCGTCACGCGCCAAAGCGAAGGCGACGTTCGCGAGGATGAAGCCGTCCTTTGCGCCACAGTCGAAGGTCTGGCCGCGGAAGTGATAGCCGGCGAAGTCCTGCGTCTTGGCAAGCTTCAGCATGCCGTCCGTCAGCTGGATCTCGTTGCCGGCGCCGCGCTCCTGGCTTTCCAGAATGTGGAAGATTTCCGGCTGAAGAATGTAGCGGCCGTTGATGAAGAAGTTGGACGGAGCAGTGCCCTTGGCGGGCTTTTCGACCATTTCCGTAATGCGGAAACCGTTGCCGATCGTCTCGCCGACACCGACGATGCCGTATTTATGAGCCTGATCGGGCGCGCATTCCTCGACCGCGATGACATTGCCGCCGCTGTGCTCGTAAAGCTCGATCATGCCCTTCATGCAGCCCTTTTCGGCGCGCATGACCATGTCGGGCAGCAGCAGTGCGAACGGCTCGTCGCCGACGATCTCGCGGGCGCACCAGACGGCGTGGCCGAGACCGAGCGGCTCCTGCTGGCGCGTGAAGCTTGCCGTGCCGGCCTTCGGCAGCAGGCCGCTCAGCAGCGACAGCTCGGCATTCTTGTTCCGCTGGCGCAGCGTCTGCTCAAGCTCGAACTGGATGTCGAAATAATCTTCGATGACGTGCTTGCTGCGGCCGGTAACGAATACGAAATGCTCGATGCCCGCTTCCATTGCCTCGTCGACGACATACTGGATCACCGGCTTATCCACGACGGTCAGCATTTCCTTCGGCACCGCCTTGGTCGCCGGCAAGAACCGCGTCCCTAGCCCGGCGACCGGAAATACTGCCTTACGAACCTTCTTATGCTGTCCCACGCATACCTCCTGGCATTAAATCAGTTGGCACAAAGCCATTCTAAAGGTCAGTAGATTAGATTTGCTACCGTTTTGCAAATAATGACTGACGCAAACTTCCATGGTAAAGAATTTGTTGACTTCGTTCGTTTAGCGTCATGCATGGGCCGATGCAACGCGCATCGCCGCACCGAAATCCAACGATTGATGGACAAGGCTGTAGATGACCGTAAACCGCAAACACTCCCTTCGTGGTCTCGCTCTGGCGCTCGCGCTCGGCGCCTTTGCGGGATTCCTTCCCGCTAACGCCAATGCTGACCCTGGGTTCCAGAAATGGATCGCGGGCTTCTACGCTACCGCCGCAAGGAGCGGGATTACGCAATCCACCTATCGCGATGCATTTGCCGGTGTAACCGATCCGGACCCCACGGTGCTTGAAAAGGCGCAGTACCAGCCGGAATTCAAGTCCCAAATCTGGGATTACCTCGACTCCCGTGTCAATCCCTATACGGTCGATATTGGCCGCAAGATGGCGGTCAAGTACGGATCCACACTGCGCACGCTCGAACAGCATTTCGGCGTCGACCGCAATATCATGCTGGCCATCTGGTCGATGGAGTCGAATTATGGCGAAGTTCTCGCCAAGAACGATCGGCTGCATTATGTGCCCCGCGCGCTGGCAACCCTTGCCTATGCCGATCCGAAACGGGCGAATTACGCCAAAAAGCAGCTCATCGCCGCACTGAAGATCCTGCAGAAGGGCGATATCTCGCGCAAGGACCTGAACGGTTCCTGGGCCGGCGCCATGGGCCATACGCAGTTCATCCCGACGAGCTATCTGCTCTATGCAGTCGATGCCGACGGCAGCGGCCATGCCGATATCTGGAATTCCGTTCCGGACGCCTTGGCGACAACGGCCAATCTTCTCGCCAAGAATGGTTGGGATACCGGCCGGACCTGGGGTTACGAGGTGGTCGTGCCCCCCGGCGGCAGCGCTCAGGCCGGCAAGACACACACCATCGCACAATGGGCGGCTCTCGGCTTCGTGCGTCCTAACGGCAAGGGTTTCCGCACCACCTCGGACCGCGCACAGCTGAAGATGCCCGGCGGACCGAACGGTCCCGGCTTCCTGATGACCGGCAATTTCTTCACCATCAAGCGCTACAACGCCTCCGACAACTATGCGCTGGCCGTGGGCCTGCTCGCGGATCAGATCGCCGGATATGGCGGCATGCAGCAATCATGGCCGCGCCCGAGCGGCGCACTCGACGTCAAGCAGAAATTCGAGCTGCAGACGCGTCTGAAGCAACTCGGCTATTACGATGGCGTGGTCGACGGCAATTTCGGCTCGGGCTCGAAGGCCGCGATATCAGCCGTTCAGCAGCGCATGGGCATGGATGCGGACGGCGAGCCGTCGATGAACCTGCTCAAAGCACTGCGCAAGTAGGCCGCCTCGAGCGAATCCGGATTGCCGGACGATGAAATCGTCCTCATGCGGCGCGGAGTCGTCAGCGGAAAAGAAGCGATCATGAAACACCCTGCCCGCGCGACCAAGGCAACTGTAAGGATTGTTCTGACGGCATTCCTCGCCGCCATCATCGCGCTTGGCTGCCTGCCGAATATGGCGCAGGCGCAGGAGCGTCCGCGGCGGAACCTGTTCGATATGCTGTTTGGGCCGCGTGAGCCCGATTATCCGGATCAGCCCATCGAGCAGCCGCCGCCACGGCGCAAGGTGCAGCCAAAAAAGCGGCCGACCCCGCCGCCGCGTCAGCCAGTCGTGCAGCCCGAAACGCCGCCGCCCGCGGAAAAGCTTCCTGACGCCAAAACCATACTCGTCGTCGGCGATTTTCTGGCGAGCGGTCTGGCAACGGGGCTGGAGGATGCCTTCTCCACCTCCCCCGGCGTCGTCATCCAGTCCCGCGGCAACGTCGCCTCCGGTCTCGTGCGTCAGGATTATTACAATTGGCCGCAGCAATTGCCTGGCATGATCGATCAGCTGAAGCCGGCCATGGTCGTCGTCATGATCGGCGCCAACGACCGCCAGCAGATGATCGGCGACGGACTGAACGAGAAATACGGCACCGACCCGTGGTTCCTCGCCTATGAAGAGCGCGTGCAGCAATTCGCCAAGCTGGTAACGAGCCGCCACATTCCGCTGCTCTGGGTCGGCCTCCCTTCCTTCGGCTCCGATCAGCTGACTGCCAGTGCGGTCAAGCTCAATCAGATCTATCAGAGTCAGACCACCAGTGTCGGTGGCGAGTTCATCGACATCTGGGACGGATTTACCGACCAGAACGGCGAGTTCATCGTCACCGGTTCCGACATCAACGGCCAGCAGGTTCGGTTGAGAACGGCCGACGGCGTCAATCTGACGGCAGCCGGCAAGCGCAAACTCGCCTTCTATCTGGAGAAATCCGCGCGCCGGATCCTGGGCGATCAGGCAAGCCCGGACATCACGCGCCTAGACACGGGCAATCTCGTGCCGGCGCAACAGGCCAATCTTCCTGGCGCAGAGCCGGAAAAGATCACCCGCACGCAGCCGATGAACCTCTCCGATCCCGATCTCGACGGCGGCTCGCAGCTTCTGGGCAGCAGCCCTGCCCCTGCCGCAACGACGTCATCGCCCCGCGATCTTCTGGTCGAAAAAGGCCTGATGGATCCGGCGCCGGCCGGCCGCGTGGACGACTACAGATTGCCGGGATCGGTTGCACGGTAAGCGTCGCGGCTGCGGTTTGACAATCCTGCGCCCCGCCAATAGAAGAATTGCATGAGCACCAAAAGCGCAGATCAGATCGATCGTTACCGCACCTGCCCGCAGGTTGCGGTTTTGCGCGCGTTCTCCGGCCGAGGTCTCCGCGTCCAGTCGTGACAGCCGGAGGCGTTTATGCGTCCGGCGGCGGCTGGACGTAAAGCCCTCAACCTCAAGACATCAACGTTGCCCATGGAGAATGGCACGTGCTCAATATCTATAGCGTCAATTCGCTCGTTCACTGGGAAGAGCGGGACATCCGGCTGCGCGACGATTTCGTCCGCTTCTTTTCCGATGAAGTCGCGAACCTCCTGCGATCCGCAAATCCCGCCTGGGATATGCGAAGGATCGAAGCACCGACTCTGATGCCTCGAAACCTCGTTTCGGACGCCTATTCCAACTCGGACATATGGGTGCAGGAGCGAATGTCGAACACCGAGACCGAACTTGTCCTGCGGCCGGAAACGACACCTTCAAGCTATGTCTACATGCAGCATCTCCTCGGAAACCATTCGAGAACAAGCTTGCCACTATGCGTCTGGCAAGCCGGCAAATCCTTCCGCCGGGAACAGGATCAGCCAAGCAAGCATGTGAGGCTCAAGGAATTCTATCAGCTCGAGTTCCAATGCGCCTTCACCGCCGATAGCGGCAACGATTATCACGCTGCCTCCCTTGAGCCGGTGCGACGGATGATCGCCTCGGTCATCCATCTGCCGACCCGCATCGTGCCGTCCGATCGCCTTCCGGCCTATTCTGAGGTCACCATGGATATCGAGGTCGATAACGGCGATAAATGGATGGAGGTCTGCTCGATCTCGAAACGCACGGATTTTCCACAACGCTACCGCAGCCAGCCGAAGAAAGGGCCGGCGTTAGACCATGACGTTACGGTGCTCGAAATCGCTATCGGCCTCGATCGCTGCATCTACAACTGGAATATCGCCGCAAGCCGATAACGACAAAGGCCGGGGTCGCAATGAACCCGGCCTTCAATCACTTTGCGCGAAAGACAGCGAAACTTAGGCCGGCAGAACCGTCGAACCCATAAGAGCCTCATCGATCGCGCGCGCGGCCTGACGGCCTTCGCGGATCGCCCAGACCACCAGCGACTGGCCGCGGCGAACGTCACCGGCTGTCCAGAACTTGTCGACAGACGTCTTATAGTCCTTGTCGTTGGCAACAACGTTGGTCGAGCCGCGACGGTCGGCATTCACAGTCAGCTTGCCGTCAAGTTCCTTGAGCACGCTGTCGGTGAACGGGCCGCGGAAGCCGATGGCGATGAAGGCGAGGTCGGCGCGGATGACGAATTCCGTGCCGGCGATCGGCTTGCGGCGATCGTCCACTTCGCAGCACTTCACGCCGGTCAGCACGCCGTCTTCGCCGATGAATTCGAGCGTCGCGACCTGGAATTCGCGAACCGCGCCTTCGGCCTGCGAGGAGGAGGTGCGCATCTTCGTTGCCCAGAACGGCCATACGGCGAGCTTATCTTCCTTCTCCGGCGGCTGCGGACGGATATCGAGCTGCGTGACCTTTACCGCGCCCTGGCGGAATGCGGTGCCGACGCAGTCTGATGCCGTATCGCCACCACCGACGACGACGACATGCTTGCCGCCGGCCAGGATCGGATCGGCGGGCCAGCCGACGCTGTCAATGTTTTCGCGGCCGACGCGACGGTTCTGCTGCACGAGATAGGGCATGGCGTCATGGACGCCCGCCAGCGTCGTGCCAGGAATGCCCGCTTCGCGCGGGGTTTCCGAGCCGCCGCAATAGAGCACGGCATCATGATCGGCCAGAAGCTGCTCGACCTTGATATCGACGCCGACATTGACGCCGCAATGGAAGGTCACGCCCTCGCCCTTCATCTGCTCGACGCGGCGATCGATGAAGTTCTTCTCCATCTTGAAGTCCGGGATGCCGTAGCGCAGCAGGCCGCCCGGCTTGCTTTCGCGCTCGTAGACATGGACGTCATGACCGGCGCGGCCGAGCTGCTGGGCGGCTGCCATGCCGGCAGGACCGGAGCCGATGATCGCGACCTTCTTGCCCGTGTGCACGGTTGCCGGCTGCGGCCGGATGAAGCCGAGCTCATAGGCCTTGTCAGCAATCGCCTGCTCCACCGTCTTGATGGCGACCGGCGCATCTTCCAGGTTCAGCGTGCAGGCTTCCTCGCAGGGCGCGGGGCAAACGCGGCCGGTGAATTCCGGGAAGTTGTTGGTCGAATGCAGGTTGTGGATCGCCTGCTCCCAATTGTTGTTGTAGACGAGGTCGTTCCAATCGGGGATCTGGTTGTGCACCGGGCAGCCGGTCGGGCCGTGGCAATAGGGAATACCACAGTCCATGCAGCGGGCTGCCTGTTTCTGCACCTCCTGGTCCGACATGGGGATCGTGAATTCACGGAAATGCCGGATGCGATCCGACGCAGGCTGATACTTCGCCACCTGCCGGTCGATTTCCAAGAAGCCTGTTACCTTGCCCATGCTTTCGTTTCCTCACTCAAAAAGAGGAGCTCATGGCTCCCGTGCCTGAGGGTCATCTCGGTTTCCCTATCCGGCACTTTAATTCAAATCCGATTCCGCTATTCGACAGTCGCGATCGCCATGATGGCGATCGCAATGCGAGGCGAAACCCTCGGCTGGTTTCAGAACCGGGGCGGATTACTCCGCCGCCACGCTCATCCGGCTGCGCTCCATTTCCTCAAGGGCGCGACGGTATTCGACCGGCATGACCTTGCGGAATTTCGGGCGATAGTCGGCCCAGTGATCGAGGATCTCCTTGGCTCGCGTCGAGCCCGTATAGTGGACGTGGTTCGAAATCAGCTGGAAAAGACGCTCTTCGTCGTGGCGCGTCATGTCGTCAGAGACGTCGACACGTCCCTTATGCATGATGTCGCCGCCGTGATGATGCAGCTTCTCCAGCAGTTCGTCTTCCTCCGGAACCGGCTCCAGCTCGACCATCGCCATGTTGCAGCGGCGGGCGAAATCGCCCTTCTCGTCGAGAACATAGGCCACACCGCCCGACATGCCGGCCGCGAAGTTGCGCCCGGTTTCGCCGAGCACGACGACGACCCCGCCGGTCATATATTCGCAGCCATGGTCGCCCACGCCCTCGACGACGGCGATCGCGCCGGAGTTTCTGACCGCAAAGCGCTCGCCCGCGACCCCGCGGAAGTAACACTCGCCTTCTGTGGCGCCGTAGAGCACGGTGTTGCCGACGATGATCGAGTTCTCGGCGACGATCTTCGAATTCTCCGGCGGACGGATGATGATGCGGCCGCCCGAAAGGCCCTTGCCGACATAGTCGTTGCCGTCGCCGATGAGGTTGAAGGTGACGCCGCGTGCGAGGAACGCACCGAAGGACTGACCGGCCGTTCCCTTCAGGGTGACGTTGATCGTGTCATCCTTCAGGCCGCGGTGGCCGTAGCGCTTAGCGACTGCGCCCGACAGCATGGCGCCAGCCGAACGGTCGACGTTCTTAATGTCGACCTCGAAGGCGACCGGCGTCTTCGAAGCGAGCGCCGGCTCCGCCTTCTCGATCAGCTTGCGATCGAGAATGTCGACGATGGGGTGCTTTTGCACCGTCGTCCAATAGGTCTCTTCCTTCGGCGCATCGACCTTGTGGAAGATACGGCTGAAATCGAGGCCCTTGGCCTTCCAGTGGGCGAGCATCTCATCCTTTTCGAGAAGCTCGGAAGCGCCGATGATATCGTCCAGCTTGGCAACGCCGAGCGAGGCGAGGATCTCGCGCACTTCTTCGGCCACAAAGAAGAAGTAGTTGATGACATGCTCCGGCGTACCCTTGAAGCGCTTGCGCAGAACCGGATCCTGGGTGGCGACACCAACCGGACAGGTGTTGAGATGGCACTTGCGCATCATGATGCAGCCGGCCGCAATCAGCGGCGCGGTCGCAAAGCCGAATTCGTCGGCACCGAGCAGCGCGCCGATGATGACGTCACGGCCGGTCTTCAGGCCGCCATCCACCTGCAGGGCGATGCGCGAGCGCAGCCCATTCAGCACCAGCGTCTGCTGGGTTTCGGCAAGGCCGATTTCCCAAGGCGAACCGGCATGCTTGAGGGAAGTC
The DNA here is from genome assembly GCF_054558365.1 of Rhizobium sp. No.120. Taxonomy (NCBI): domain Bacteria; kingdom Pseudomonadati; phylum Pseudomonadota; class Alphaproteobacteria; order Hyphomicrobiales; family Rhizobiaceae; genus Rhizobium; species Rhizobium sp. No.120. The sequence continues at coordinate 219,634 of NZ_BAAJNQ010000008.1, read as the reverse complement.
AGCGGCGAAGCGCCGGTGCCGCCATCATAGCCCGAGACGGTGATGTGATCGGCACGCGCCTTGGCGACGCCGGCGGCAACCGTGCCGACGCCGACTTCCGAGACGAGCTTGACCGACACGTCCGAGGTCGGGTTGACGTTCTTCAGGTCGTAGATCAGCTGTGCCAGATCTTCGATCGAGTAGATGTCATGATGCGGCGGCGGCGAGATCAGGCCGACGCCCGGCGTCGAGTGCCGGGTCTTTGCAACCGTCGCATCGACCTTGTGGCCGGGCAGCTGGCCGCCTTCGCCGGGCTTGGCACCCTGCGCGACCTTGATCTGCAGCACGTCGGCATTGACAAGGTATTCGGTCGTCACGCCAAAGCGGCCAGAAGCGATCTGCTTGATGGCGGAGCGCTCCGGGTTCGGCGAACCGTCGAAGAGCGGCATGTAGCGGTCGGCTTCCTCGCCACCTTCGCCGGTGTTCGACTTGCCGCCGATGCGGTTCATGGCAATCGCCAGCGTCGTATGCGCCTCGCGGCTGATGGAGCCGAAGGACATGGCGCCCGTCGAGAAGCGCTTGACGATATCGGCAGCTGGCTCGACCTCGTCGATCGAGATCGGCTTGCGGCCCAGCGCTTCCGCACCCCTAATCTTGAAGAGGCCGCGGATCGTGTTCATTCGGAGCGCCGACTCGTTGACCATTTCGGAGAATTCGCGATAGCGATCCTCGGCATTGCCGCGCACGGCATGCTGCAGGGCAGCTACCGCATCCGGCGTCCAGGCATGGCTTTCGCCGCGCATGCGGTAGGCATATTCGCCGCCGATGTCGAGCGTGCTTGCCAGCAGCGGATCGCGGCCGAAAGCAGCCTTGTGACGGGAGACGGTCTCCTCGGCGATCGTCTCAAGGCCGATGCCTTCGATCATGGTCGCCGTGCCGAAGAAATACTTGTCGACCAGCTCCTGCTGCAAGCCCACGGCATCGAAGATCTGCGCGCCGCAATAGGATTGATAGGTCGAGATACCCATCTTCGACATGACCTTGAGGATGCCCTTACCGACAGCCTTGATGTAGCGGTAAACGACTTCGGTCGCGTCCACTTCTTTCGGGAATTCGCCGCGCTGATGCATATCGAGCAGCGTGTCGAAGGCCAGATAGGGGTTGATCGCTTCCGCGCCGTAGCCGGCCAGCAGGCAGAAGTGATGCACTTCGCGCGGCTCGCCGGTTTCGACGACGATACCGACCGAGGTGCGCAGGCCCTTGCGGATCAGGTGATGGTGTACGGCCGCCGTCGCCAGCAGCGCCGGGATCGCAATGCGGTCCGGTCCGATCTGGCGGTCGGAAAGCACGATGATGTTATAGCCGCCGCGAACGGCAGCTTCCGCCCGCTCGCAGAGACGGTCGAGCATCTCGGGCATGCCTTCGGCGCCGCGTTCGACATCATAGGTGAAGTCGAGCGTCTTGGTGTCGAAGCGATCTTCCGTATGACCGATTGAGCGGATCTTTTCGAGATCGCCGTTGGTCAGGATCGGCTGGCGCACTTCCAGACGCTTGGCGTTGGCCATGCCGGTATGATCGAGCAGGTTCGGACGCGGGCCGATGAACGACACAAGGCTCATGACGAGTTCCTCGCGGATCGGATCGATCGGCGGGTTCGTCACCTGCGCGAAGTTCTGTTTGAAGTAGGTATAGAGCAGCTTCGGCTTGTCGGACATGGCCGAGATCGGCGTATCCGTACCCATGGAGCCGACGGCTTCCTGCCCCGTCGTCGCCATCGGCGACATCAGGAGCTTGGTGTCTTCAGCCGTGTAGCCGAACGCCTGCTGGCGGTCGAGCAGCGACACGTCGCGACGCAGCGCCCGCGGCTCCACTGGCTTCAGGTCTTCCAGGATCAGCTGCGTGCGGTTCAACCAGCTTCGATAGGGATGCTTGGTCGACAGTTCCGACTTCACCTCGTCATCAGAGATGATGCGGCCCTTTTCCATGTCGATCAGCAGCATCTTGCCCGGCTGCAGGCGCCACTTCTGGATGATCTTCTCTTCCTCGACAGGCAGAACGCCGGCTTCGGACGCCATGATGATGCGGTCGTCGCTGGTGACGAGATAGCGGGCCGGACGCAGGCCGTTACGGTCGAGCGTCGCGCCGATCTGCTTGCCATCGGTGAAAGCGACGGCGGCCGGGCCATCCCAAGGCTCCATCAGGGCGGCATGATACTCGTAGAATGCCTTGCGTTCCGGCGCCATCAGCTGGTTGCCGGCCCAGGCCTCAGGGATGAGCATCATCATGGCATGGGCAAGAGAGTATCCGCCGCGCACGAGGAATTCGAGCGCGTTGTCGAAACAGGCGGTATCGGACTGTCCCTCATAGGAGATCGGCCAGAGCTTGGAGATATCCTCGCCGAAGAGCGGCGAAGAGACCGAAGCCTGGCGGGCAGCCATCCAGTTGACGTTGCCGCGCAGCGTGTTGATTTCGCCGTTATGCGCGACCATGCGGTATGGATGGGCAAGCTTCCACGATGGGAAGGTGTTCGTCGAGAAACGCTGGTGCACGAGCGCAACCGCCGTCTCGAAACGCGGATCGGAGAGGTCCTTATAATAGGCACCCACCTGATAGGCGAGGAACATACCCTTGTAGACGATGGTCGAGCTCGACAGCGACACGGGGTAGAAGCTGCTCTCCTCGCCCTCATATTCCGCATAGATGCGGTTGGAGATCACCTTGCGCAAGGTGAAGAGGCGACGCTCGAATTCCTCGTTCGTGCCGGCATCGCGGCCAGCGCCGATGAAGACCTGCACATGGTGCGGCTCGGTGGCGGCAATGTCAGGCGCCTTCGACAGCGAAGAGTTGTCGACAGGCACGTCGCGGAAGCCGAGCAGAACCTGGCCTTCTTCGGCAACGACCTGCGTGATCGCGGTCTTGAAATGCTCGATCAGCGCCTCGTCGCGCGGCAGGAAGAAATGGCCGACGCCGTATTCGCCCGCCTTCGGCAGGATGACGCCCTGCTTCGCCATCTCCTCGCGGAAGAAGCGGTCGGGGATCTGCACGAGGATGCCGGCACCATCGCCCATCAGCGGATCTGCGCCGACAGCACCGCGATGCGTCAGGTTTTCGAGAATGAACAAGCCGTCGCGCACGATCTGGTGCGACTTCTGGCCCTTCATATGCGCGACGAAGCCGACGCCGCACGCATCATGCTCGTTGCGGGGATCATAAAGGCCCTGTTTCGGCGGGATGCCAACAGCGCGTTTCGACGTCTTGGCCGTAGCGGCAGCATTCACTGCAGCAGTCTGGTCAAAACTCGTCAACGTCGTCCTGTTCGTCATGGTCTTCCCTCCGATAAGGCCCGCGTCGCGGGCGCTCCTTCGTCCCGCGCGGTCCGTTTCCGGGGCCGACGCGCGACTGCGCTGTTGCATTGTGAAGATCCGGCCGCAAACCGCGGCTCCCTATACGGAGCCCGTCGTCAGCGTTTCGCGCCTTGCCATTCCACCGCCGCATTGCCTTATCGCCCGAAGGGCGGAAAGGAACATGCTCCCGGTAACTATAGCTTGAAATCCTGACATCGTCAGGACCCTCTAGCGCATCTTCGGCCTTGGCGGCCAAAATAGGACAGCAACCCTGTCCTAATTCATCAGTTCTATGCCAGAAAGCTTCCGCCTTCGCAAGAGCAAAACGGCAAAATTTCGTCAACGGAAGACGTAAGATTGCCTATGCTGCATAAATCAAGCAATAAAGTTTCGCTGCAGCGCATCATTTTATTTGTTGATTGCGTAGATCAATTTCTGTGATGCATTCGTCAAACTCATGCTCTTGATAGGTTTTTGCATTGGCGTAATGTCCAGCCGACCCTATCTATCTCACCGCAATTTCCTCCTTCATCTGGTGCATTTCCATGTTCTTTGCTTCCGATAACTGGGCCGGCGCCCATCCTAAAGTCGCCGAACGTCTGCTTGCCGAGTCCAGCGGTTTCGCCTCCGCTTACGGCACGAGCGAGCTCGACCAGCGCGTCGAAGCCAAATTTGCTGATATTTTCGAGCGCGAGGTTGCTGTCTTCTTCGTCGCAACGGGTACAGCCGCCAATTCGCTGTCGCTCGCGAGTGTCCAGAAACCGGGCGGCATCAGTTTCTGTCATAGCGAGGCGCATGTCGCCGAAGACGAATGCGGCGCACCCGATTTCTTCAGCGGCGCCCGTCTTGCAACGGTCGATGGCGCTCTCGGCAAGATCGATCCCGAGGCGCTCGCCACCAAGATCGCTCGTTTCCCGCAGGATGCCGTGCATCACGGCCGCGCCGCCGCCGTGACGATCACCCAGGCGACGGAGATCGGTACGGTCTATTCGCTGGATGAGATCGACGCCATTGCCGCCATTACAAAGGCGAACGGCCTGCCGTTGCACATGGATGGCGCGCGTTTCGCCAACGCCCTGGTCGCGCTCGGCACGACGCCAGCCGAAATGACATGGAAGCGCGGCGTCGACATTCTTTCCTTCGGCGCCACCAAGAACGGCTGCTGGTGCGCCGAGGCGATCGTCTTCTTCGATCCGGAGAAGGCAAAGGAAATGCATTTCATCCGCAAGCGCGCCGCCCAGCTCTTTTCCAAGTCGCGCTTCATCGCCGCCCAGTTCGACGGTTATTTCCAGGACGGCCTCTGGCTCGAACTTGCCCGCCATTCCAACGGCATGGCCGATCGCCTGCGCGCTGGGCTGGAAAAGACCCCTGGCGCTCGCCCGGCGTGGCCGACCACCTCGAACGAGGTTTTCGCGATCATACCGAAATCCGCCGCCAAAGCGGCCGAAGACAAGGGAGCGAAGTTCTACGAATGGCCGATCCCGGAGTCACGGCCGGATCTGGTCGGCAGCGATGAAACGCTCATCCGGCTCGTTACCAGCTTCGCCACCACCGAAGCGGATGTGGCGAACTTCCTCGCCTGCCTGGGCTGATCCGCATGAAAAAGAGCGCCGTGGCTGGCTTTCAGAGCCCGACGGCGCTCACAATGGGCAAGAGATCAATTTTGATTCCGATGAGCGATCATTGCGAAGTTCGATAGATCGTCGCGATCTGATGCCGGTGCGTTGTGTATAATCATCGTCATTGCCACGACGCAGGCGACAAGCCCGGAAATGAAGATGGCACCATAGATCATCGGGCGACTATTCCTCCGCAACTCCCCATCGCCACCTGAGATAGCAGAAGAAGCTGACTTCCGCCTGAAAACGGGCGCAACAATAAATCAGCCGGCGAAATAAATCCGGATCTCATCCGCATGATTGGAAATGGTTTTTAACAATGGCTGACAGACGATTTCGTCGTTAGCTGGATCGCGGCCCCCGCACCTTGGAGAGTATGTCGTCAGAGAGCGCATTAACCAGAAGTTGGTCGGCACCCTTGCGCGGCACAAGGACGAATTCCACGTCTTCGAGGATGGGCAACCAGCCGGGGGCGATCTCGCTTAGTCCCGCCGGCGCCATGCTTTTCGGCTGCACGAGAACGCCCATGCCTGCGCGCGCAGCCGCGGTCAGGCCACTCAAGCTGCCGCAGGTGCAGACGACGCGCCAGGGCATCTGCTGCCGGCGCAGCGCCTCCAGCGCCACTGCGCGCGTGACGCTTGGGGTGGGAAAGGCAATCAGCGGCAATGGCCCAGTAAGTTTGCGGATGCGATCCGGGTCGCGGGCCAGCCAGACCAGCGGCTCGCGGTAGACGAGCTTGCCCCTCGCATCGCCGAGCCGCCGCTTGGCAAGCACGAGATCGAGATCGCCATTGTCCTGCATCTCATAAAGCACGCCACTGAGCGCGACCGTCAGCTCGAGATCGACGGAGGGATGCGAACGCACGAACTCCTCCAGGACGGCCGGCAGCTGGCTGGTGACGAAATCCTCGGAAACCCCAAGCCGGAGATTGCCGCGCAGGCTGTTGCCTGCAAAAAGCTGACGCACCTCCCCTTCGATCGACAGCATCTGACGGGCATGGCCGAGCAGCGCCTCGCCATCGCCAGTCAGGACGACGCGGTGCGTGTCGCGCGCCAAGAGCTTTCGACCGAGCTCTGCTTCCAACCGCTGTATATGCTGGCTGACGGTGGATTGCCCGAGCCCCAGCCGCTCCGCGGCAAGCGTGAAGCTGCCCATCTGCTCGACGGCGACGAAGCTGCGCAACTGCGTGAGATCAAGCATGACTCATCCTGAATCCCGATAACTGTTATTCCTTGCATCGTGGATCACAATAGGTCTATCTGCAAGGAGTATCATCAAGACTTGCAAATGCGATTGGGGTAGGCACAATGCGCCGCTTTCTTCCAGACACCTTCACCATGCTGCTGGTGCTCACCGTCCTGACAGCATCCTTCTTTCCGGTGCAGGGGGCGAGCGCCCACTATTTCAGCATTGCCACCAACTTCGCCATCGGCCTCTTGTTCTTCCTGCATGGCGCGCGTCTGTCACGCGATGTCGTCATCGCCGGCCTGTTGCACTGGCGGCTGCACCTCGTCATCCTGCTGACAACCTTCGGCGTCTTTCCGCTGCTGGTGCTGGCCATGGGTCAAATCGTTCCGAACAGCATCCTGCCCGTATCGCTCTATACCGGCATGCTGTTTTTGAGCGTGCTGCCTTCAACGGTGCAGTCCTCGATCGCCTTCACCTCCATTGCCGGCGGCAATGTGCCGGCCGCGATCTGCTCGGCATCGGCCTCCAACATCTTCGGCATGTTCCTGACGCCGCTGCTCGTCGGCATCCTTTTTTCGGTCGGCGGCCAGGGCGGCGGCTTCTCCTGGGATGTTCTCTGGCAGATCATGCTGCAGCTGCTCGCCCCATTCATCGCCGGCCAGCTGCTGCAGCCATGGATCGGCAACTGGATCCGTTCGAAGAAGAAGATCCTGATGCCGGTCGATCGCGGCTCGATCCTTATGGTCGTCTATTCCGCCTTCAGCGAGGCCGTGGTGGAAGGATTGTGGCATACCTTCTCCGTCCTCGACATCGTCACGGTCATCATCGCGAACATGGTGCTTCTGGCTATGGTAATCTGCATCACCATGTTCGGCAGCCGTGCCCTGGGTTTTGAAAAGGCCGACGAGATCACCATCACCTTCTGCGGCTCGAAGAAGTCGCTGGCGAGCGGTGTGCCGATGGCCAACGTCATCTTCGCCGGCCAGAGTATCGGCGCCATCGTGCTGCCGCTCATGCTGTTCCATCAGATCCAGCTGATGACCTGCGCCGTGCTTGCCCAGAAATACGCCGAGGCCGCAAAGCGGCGCGAGGCTGCGAAGGCACAGGCGGGCGCAAAGTCCGGCGAAGCGACGAACGCGGCCTGAGCCTCCGGTATCAGACAAAACGAAAGCGGCGCCCCGATGGAGCGCCGCTTCTTTTGATCTTGGGAGGATCAGGAGCTTGGCGGCCAGAGACCGCCAGCCCCGGCATGACAGTCCAAGACCGTCAGATCGCACTTAGTTGATATGAGCCTCGATGGCCTTCGGGGTTTCCACGGGCTCGGCCGCGATGGAGATACGGCGGGGCTTCATGGCTTCGGGAATGTTGCGCAGCAGGTCGATGTGCAGCAGACCGTTCTTCAGTGAAGCAGCCTGGACCTCGACATGGTCGGCAAGCTGGAAACGACGCTCAAAGGCACGCTTGGCGATACCGCGATAGAGATATTCGCTGGCTTCAGCCGGCTCTTCGCTCTTTTCGCCCTTGACCTGAAGGACATGGGCGTGGGCCTCGATGCTCAGTTCCTTTTCATCGAAACCGGCAACGGCCATGGTTATGCGATAGGTATTTTCACCCGTGCGCTCGATATTGTAAGGCGGATAGGTCTGGGCCTGATCCGGTTGGCCAAGGCTGTCGAGCATGGTGAACAGACGGTCGAAACCGACGGTGGAACGGTAAAGGGGAGAGAAGTCTACGTGACGCATGGAAGTCCTCCTGTGAGCGACAATTGCGATGTCAATTCTTGTCCCATGACCCCACTCGGGGCGGCCTCGGGACGGTTCCGCGAGCCCGTTTGGCACCCGCGAAAAAGAGATGGGGATCACTTTTCCGGAGTTCAAGCCCCCAGTGCCGCAACCCTCATTTTGCAGAAAATCACTGCGTGAACCGCAGATGAACGGATAGTTCGGAACCCGTTCAGGCTGGCCGGCCTATCATTTGACCATCGGAACAACCATCGTCCGATGACTGAAGTGTATCGTCCCTTCTTCTTCAGTCCTTGCTCGGCCGGCGAAGCGGATCTCTCTATCTCCGCAAGCCGGCCTTTTTTCTTTGCGCCGGCGGAGCAACAGACGGAGATCAACTTGGATGGAAGTCCACGGGGATTGATCGCCTAGCTCGAAAGCAGCCCGTTCGCCGCCATTATGAGTTGAGACACCTCATGCAGGCTGGAAACCGAGCCCAGGCAAGGTTTCAGGATTTCCTGATTGGGCTCCATCTGGTCCGGCACCATGATCGTCATCATGCCGGCTCCGGAGGCAGATCTTATTCCGTTATGTGAATCTTCCAGCGCAAGACAGGAAGATGGCTCGATACCTAGCCGGGCGGCCGCCGCCAGAAATGGGTCTGGAGCAGGTTTGCTTCCCACATAGTCGCCATAAGCGACAATGTGATGGAAACGATGCGTTAGGCCGTGGGCCTGAAGATGGTGATCAACACTATGACGGAATGAGGACGTCGCTATCGCTCGTGGAATATCGAGTTCGTCCAGAAGATCTAGTAGTTCCGAAACCCCTGCTTTCAAAGCAAGTTCCGTCTCGCCTAAAGCACTGAAATGCTTGAGCCAGAGCGCGCGCACATCGTCGACCGGAAAAGAGGAGCCATATAGGAGAAGTAGCGAATGACGATTCACATGCCACGGCGAACCGATCATGGGACGGTACAAGTCCCATGTCATTTCATAGCCATACTCCGCAGTCGCCGTGATCAGCGAACGTATGTAGAGCGACTCGGTATCGAAGAGCAGTCCATCCATGTCGAAGACGACTGCACGGGGTGGTTGAGGGAGCTTCATCCCATAGGCGTTACCAGCATGGGACGAGAACGACAAGTTCGCCGATGCCGAAAACCATCCCTCGCTACGAAGGGACATGGCGACAACCCTACCCCAAAAGCTTCAGCGAACCAGTGAGCGACTTCACCCATTTCGAAGGTCCCGCCAGCCCGAGGCCGTCGATCACCTCACCGGCAAGATCGCGATTTGGAAACGTCGCCTCATACTCCCTGTAATCGTGTAGCGAGCGCGCAAAGGCAGGAAACGGAACGATCGCGCGGTCGTTTTCCACCGGCAAGGTCTTCAGCAACAGAGATCGTATGGTTTCCGCATCCGCCTGCAGTATCGGAACGGGCATGTTCGAGCTGATGTCGATGGTACGCTCCTCCCTGTCGGTCAATTGCCTAGCCGCAAGCGCCGGAAACTTTGCGCCCAACCCGATCGAGATGGCGCCGGCGGTATTGGCGATCAGACCGAGCGGCAATGCCGGATTGATGACGATGGCAAGACGGATATCGGGAAGCATGGAGACCTGCTGCTGTTGACAAAAGGAATTACAGGATATCTCGCGCGTTGAGGATAATCTTACCTTTTATTGCCGCATAATTAGAGAATATGGTAGTACCTACCTATCCGATATGGATATAAGGTCAGATATGCCAGATACCCTTGAGCCCATCGATTTGAAGATTCTCAGCGCCCTTCAGAAGGACGGACGCCTGACGAATCAGGCGCTTTCCTCCGAAGTCGGGCTCTCCACATCTCCGTGCTGGCGGCGCGTGCGCCAGCTGGAGGAAAAAGGCGTGATCCAGGGGTATACGGCCATGCTCGACAGGCGCCGGATCGGCCTCGGCGTCCTTGCCTTCATCAGGGTCAAGATCGACAGCCACAGCGAAGCGGAAGCCGAGGAATTTTCCCGAGATGTACTGAAACTCAACGAGGTCGTGGCCTGCTACAGCATCGCCGGGGATGCGGATTTCCTGCTGCAGGTCGTAGCCGCCGATCTCGACAGCTATGCCGATTTCGCCATGGCGGTGGTGCGCCGCCTGCCGCGCATCAAGGAGATGGAGACCACCTTCGTGCTGAAGGAAATCAAGCCATTCAAGGGCTTTTCGCTTGAGGTTGGGCAGCGATAGCAGCGCAAAGCACGGAGTGCCGAGTGAGGTATGGGGGAGACGGCACGTCTCTGTGCTCTTTACGTTTGGATCGAAGCCATCCTATTCTCGGGCGAGTGGCTGCCCCCAGGGTATTGCCCGGGGGATATAATGTCGGCGTTTTCTTTCTCAAAGATTTCCTCATCGCTGAGTACGCTTCTGGCCGCCATCGGCCTGCTGACGGTGGCGGTGCTGACAACGCCTGATATCGTCGGACAGACGAGGCTTATCCTGGAAGTCGTGCTTGCTGGCGTCTGGGCTATCTATGTTCTGCAATTGATCGAAACGCTGGTCATACATCGCGCAAGGGAGGTGCGCGGCAGGATACCGGAAATCGCCGTCGACATACTGGCCGTTTTGGTCCCTTTGGCCGCCTTCCTTCTCATCCGCGGACGCGACCAAAGCCTCTATTGCGCCATCTGGCTTTTGAAGCCACTGCGCGGCTCGATCTTCTTCCGACTGCTGGGCAGAGTCCTGACCAAGGAAGCGCGCAACCTAATCGGCGTTACCTCGATTTTCGTCATCGTTCTGTTCGCCGCAGCGCTTGCGGCTTATATCATCGAGCGTGATGTCCAGCCTGACAAGTTCGGCAGCATCCCCCTCGCAATGTGGTGGGCCGTGACGACGCTGTCGACCACGGGCTATGGTGACGAGATCCCGCAAAGTTTCGCCGGCCGCACCCTTGCCGGGCTGGTCATGATGTGCGGAATCGGCATCTTTGCCTTATGGGCCGGCATTCTCGCCACCGGCTTCTACGAAGAGGTGCGCCGCCAGGATTTCGTGCGCAACTGGCAACTAGTGGCGGGAGTTCCGCTGTTTCAGAAGCTCGGTTCGGGCGCTCTCATCGAGATCGTACGGGCGCTGAGACCTCGCATCGTGCCGGCCGGCGGCATCATCTGCCGTAAGGGCGAAGCCGGCGACCAGATGTATTTCATAGTCGAAGGCCGCGTCAGCGTCGCAACACCAAACCCGGTGGAACTTGGCTCCGGCAGTTTCTTCGGGGAGATGGCGCTGATCACGGGCGAACCCCGCTCTGCAACCGTCAGCGCCGCAACCGAGGTCTCCTTGCTGTCGCTCTACTCATCGGATTTCCAGATGCTCTCGAGCAGCAGCCCCGAGATCGCCGACATCATCCGTCAGACCGCGTTGGAACGACGGGGTGCGGTGCCGAAGAGCTGATGTGATCGGACATCATGCTGCCGAAGTCTCCGAAGGCACAATAAATTGCGGACACCGGCGGCCCTGCCATATGCATTGACGTCGATATAACGGATGTGTCAGCCTGATGGGCATTGGCGCCGTCTTCTTATTCGACGGCGCTTGTCACATTGGTTCGGCACGGCGATGCACCCCCGATTACTCAAGACATTCCTGGCTGTCGCCCGGACCTGGAATTTCACCCGCGCAGCCGAAGAGGTTCATCTCGCGCAATCGAGCGTGAGCGATCAGATCCAGTCGCTTGAAGCCGAGTTGGGCACCGCGCTTTTTATCCGGTCAAGATCGGGCCTGGAGCTAACGGCAGCTGGCGAGGCACTGAAGCCCTATGCCGAGAAATTGCTGGCAATCGCCAACGAGGCGCGCGCTGCCGTTGAATCAGTCTCGGCGGCTACGGCTGGCACGGTGACGATTGGCGCACTCGAGACCATTGCTTCCATGAAGCTTCCGCAATGGCTGATGACCCTTCAGCGCGATCATCCCGATATCGATCTGCGGGTGAAGGTTGCAGGCAGCGGCGATCTGTTGCGCGGGCTCGAAACCGGTGAGATCGATGTCACCTTCTGCTTTGACAAAGGCGAGGTCGATGAACGCCTCGCAAAACGGGCGATATCGACAGAGCCGTTGATCCTCATTACCCCTCCTGCACACAAGCCATCATCGAAGACAAACGATCTTGCGGCACTTGCTTCGATGAACTTCGTGGCAACCGAAGCCGGCTGCATCTATCGCCACCTGTTCGACAAGGCATTCGAGACGGCAGGGACGGCAACACCGAAGATCGCCGCCGAAGTCGGCAGCATCGGCTCCATTGCGCGGCTCGTGGCGGCCGGTAGGGGCTCAAGCCTCGTTCCTCGGTTTGCGGTCGCCGACGCACTCCATCGTGGCGAAATCGAGGAAATCCCCTGGCCGGGGCCAATGCGGACAGCGTCGCTTGTGATGATCTGGCGGCGCAGGCGCGTTCAGCCGCAAGCTTTGAAGCTGTTCCTGGCCTTCGCAAATACCGGCTTAGCACCCGCTAAATCAGCCGATGCCCGCCCTCGACATGCAGTATCGTTCCCGTTGTGAAGGCGTTGCCAATCAGAAAGCTGATAGCATCGGCGATGTCTTCCGGCTGTCCCACTCGTCCAACCAGCAGCCGTTTCGCCATAGCGTCCAATGTTTCCTCTTTCCGATCACCGGCAACGAATGTCCAGATGGGCGTATCGACCCAGCCGGGCGAAACGGCGTTCACACGAATGGGCGCCAACTCAACGGCGAGTGCGCGAACCAGCCCTTCCAAACCAGCATTGACGGCAGCGACCACCGACCCTCGTGCCGCCGGCCGGTAAGCGGCTATGCCTGATGTGAACGTAATGGAGCCCGTAGCAGGGAGTAAGGGCGACCCATATTTTGCAAGCAGCAGCGGACCGTAGAATTTACTGTCCACGACCCTCTGCGCAGCCCTGAGGTCCAGCGAAGGCAGCAGCTCGTAAGCGCCCTCGATATCGGCGGCGGTGCTTACGATATGATCGAGCCGGCCGATGCGCTCAAACAGACCGGCGGCTTGGCTTTCTTGCGTGATATCGATCGTCTCGATGGAAACCGATGGGCTTTGGAGTTCCGCGTAAGCGCGCTGGAGCTTGCCCGTGTTCCGTCCAGCGATAATGACCTCGGCTCCAGCTGCGAGCGCGCGTTTTGCCAGCGCCAACCCCATTCCGGAGCTGCCGCCGACAATAAGAATTCTCGAATTCGCAATTTCAGTGATTGCCATATCTTCCATTCCATCAAGTGATGACCACGGCCGAACATTTGCAAAGCTGCACAAGAAGATGAAACGGAGAAAAGCGATGGCACCATCGGAATCGCCGATGGTGGAGTATTGTCTTTAAGGTGCATCGGATTCGATTGCCGGAGCTGCCAACAAAGCTGTTGCAATTCCTCCAGCCTGCGCTATCCCCTTGAGACGAGACATTGTCAGCGAGGCGCGACACCATCATGGATTCGATCCTCTATTCCACAGCAGACAATCCGGTGCCGGAAAACCGCACCGAAGGCTTTTTCGAAAGTTTCGACGGGCGCAAGCTGCGCTACGCCGTCTTCCGCTGCGAGCAGCCAGTCGCCAAGGGAACCGTTGTGCTGCTGCAGGGCCGTAACGAATTCATCGAAAAATATTTCGAGACGATCCGTGACCTCACGGCCAAGGGCCTGTGGGTCGCGACCTTCGATCTGCGCGGCCAGGGCGGATCCGAGCGGCTGCTGAAAGACCCGCTGCGCGGCCATATCCGCCATTTTTCCGATTATGAGCGGGATCTGACCGTCTTTCTCGACAAGATCGTCCTGCCGGATACCCGCCTGCCCTTTTTTCTGCTCGCTCATTCGACGGGCGGGCTGATTGCCCTGTCGGCCGCACCGAGGCTCGCGAGCCGCATCGACCGCATGGTGCTGTCGGCCCCCTTTATCGGCTTGACCGGCCACGGCGCCTCACCCGGCTTTATCCGCTTCCTCTCCGGCGCAGTCAGCGGCATCGGCCTGGGCCGCATGCAGTTCAGCAAGAAATTCAAGGAAAGACCGTTTGCCGAAAACCCGTTGACCACGGACGAACAGCGCTACCGGCGCAACACCGGCATCGGCACCGCCTATCCACAGCTTTGCCTTGGGCCGCCGACGGCACGCTGGCTGTCGCAAGCCTTGCGGGCAATCGAACGGGTCAACATGCCCGAACATCTGTTTTCAATCCAAATTCCTACGGTTCTGATCGCACCGACACGCGACGGCGTCGTGCCCTATGCCGATCAGGAGTGGCTGTCGCGCTATTTCCGCGCCGCACAGCTGGTGCCTGTCCACGGCGCCAAGCATGAAATCCTGCAGGAACGGGATGTCTATCGCAACCAGGCACTTGCCGCGATCCACGCCTTCATCCCCGGCAGCGACGCCGAAACCAATGCCTATGAGATCGAAGCGGAAGCTTGATTCTCAGCGGGATAGGACGGCCAAAGCCTGCTCGTAAACGGCACGGCTGCCGGCCGCGATGATCGTTCCGCCCATTTCGGGGCGACCGCCATCCCAGGTAGTCATGATGCCCCCGGCCTGCTCGATGACCGGAATGATGCCGCCGACATCATAGGGCTTCAGCGAATTCTCGATGACGAGATCGATATGGCCGGCCGCAAGCAGCGCATAGGCATAGCAATCGCAGCCGTAACGGAACAGACGCACCTGACTTTCGATTTCGCGATATTTGGCAAGCTCGCCGCCGACGAAGAGATGCGGCGAGGTGGTAAAGAGGGTGGCATTGGAAAGGCTGCCGCAATCGCGGACCTGCAACCGCCTCTCGCCATCAGGACCGGAATAGGTAGCGCCATTGCCATCGGCAAAATAGCGTTCGCCGGTAAAGGGCTGGTCGATCATCCCCATGACGGCGCGGCCGTTCTTCTGCAGGCCGATCAGCGTTCCCCATACCGGAACGCCCGAGATGAAGGCGCGCGTGCCGTCGATCGGATCGATCACCCAGACATGCTCGCGGTCGAGCCCGACATTGCCATGTTCCTCGCCGAGAATGCCGTGCTCCGGGAATTCGGCCTCGATCAAGGCACGAATCGCCTCTTCAGCGGCACGGTCCCCCTCCGTTACGGGATCAAAGCCCTTGGCTTCCTTGTTGACCACATCGATACCGGCACGAAAGCGCGGCAAGGTTTCGGCCTTGGCCGCTTCGGCCAGACGATAGAAGAACGAGCGATCGGGAAGCATGGTGAATCCGGATAGATGACGGGATGGCGATGTCATAACGCATATAAGCCGTGAAGCAAACCGGCTGATGAAGCGCTGAGCGCAATGCCTGCGGATCAGGCAAGATTTTTGAATTTGCCTAAATATTTTGCACCGCAATAAAGTGCTTGACATTTGTGCAATGCAGCAGCAATATCCTCAATGCAGTCTTTTGACTGTAAATACCCTCCTTGGGTGTTTCCTCCCTAGACTTAGCCGCGCCACGAGCGCGGTTCTTTTTTGCCTGACCTAGCTATGTTGCAAGGCAATCCGCATTCATTGCGGCATTGTGGAAGGCACCTTCGATTTCACAAAAGCGAGATCATTGATGTCTGCCGTTTGAGTGGGCAGCGTCATGAATTGGTTGATCGCCATAAATATCATCCAATAGGTCGGCCGTTGCCAGATTTCGGTAACGGTGGACCAGGGAACTTTGACCGACCCCACCTCGGACGCCACGTCAAACCCCTCATCATGAAAAGCAAACGTCGCCTGTCGGGTCGACATTTTGCGGAACTTACCGACCGTATTGCGGTAATGCGCGACCCATACGGCGATAATTACAGCCGGATAGAGAAGAACGAGGCTGCCAAAGACGCCGGTGAGCCATTCGGTGCCATCACTCCAAAGCTGCCAAAGAAACAGCAAGATTGTTGCAATTTCCGCGACCCAGAGGCGCTGATTGACGATTAGCCGCCGCCAGACAAAGGCCTTTACGGCATCGCGAAGCAATTCTTCCGTGTAGGTGACAGTGATAGTCCGACGCATCGCCCACCCGCTGCGTTCAGGCTATCGCCAAGTTTCGAATTCCGACGTCGCCCACAAGCAGATTTTGCCTGGCCGCGCATCCCTTCGGCGAGCTCAACGACAACAAAACGCTCACTCCGCCGCCAGTGCCGGATCGCCCGTATAGGATTCCACATGCTCGGCCATACGCTTCATGAAAAGCGTGATGGCGGCGGCGACCTTGTCGAAATCCGGGCGCTTTTCCAGCGTTGTCTCATCGACGTAAAGAGAGCGGTTAACCTCGATCTGCAGGGCATGCAGCCCGCGGGAGGGACGGCCGTAATGCTCGGTGATGAAGCCGCCGGCATAGGGCTTGTTGCGCACGGCGTTGAAGCCCATCTCCTCGAGAATCTGCATGGCTGCGCGCGAAAGCTCGGCCGAGGCGCTGGTGCCGTAGCGATCGCCGAGGATAAAATCCGGCCGCACATTGCTTCCGGCTATACGGATATTGCCGGGCATGGAATGACAGTCGACCAGCACGCCGAAGCCGAATTTGACATGGGTGCGCGCAATCAGCCGCCGCAGCGTCGCATGATAGGGCTTGTAGATCGTGTCGATGCGCTTCAGCGCATCCTCGACCGGCACGCGCCGCGCATAGATCTCCATGTTCTCGGCGACGATTCGCGGGATCGTGCCGAGACCGCCGGCGACCCGCAGCGAATTGATATTGGCGTAGGATGGCAAAGCGCCGTCGAACATGCGCGGATCGAGCTCATATGGCTCGCGATTGACGTCGATGTAGGCGCGCGGGAAATTGGCGAGCAGCAGCGGCGCTCCAAGCGCGCTCGCCGCCGAAAAAAGCTCGTCGACATAATGATCCTCGGAGCGACGGATAGCGATGCCCTGCAGGCGGGATTGGGCGATGAAATCGGGAGGATAGATACGACCGCTGTGAGGCGAGCTGTAGACAAACGGTATCGTCTGGGAAGCAGGTTCCAATACCTCGAAAATCTCGAAACTGCGCATTTCTGCGGACATCAACGTCTTTACCATGTCAACAACTTGTCGCAGTGATCATGTTGCCAGTTGCATGACCGCAAGTCCATAGTAACTTGAGCGAAATGGCCTTAATCCAAAACACCGTATTCGGAATCCGGGATGCTTGGCCAGCGGAAACGCGCGGCGTTTTCGAGGAATGAACCTGTGCTTCGAACAAATGCCGGAATGGCGCGTTTTGGCTGACCATTCACGGCTTGTTTACGGCGCCGCGGTACCCTAAACGCTGGACGAGTCCAACAGACAAAGTTGATTAGCGATAGAGATGATGACCCAGAAGATACTTCTTGCCGAAGACGACAACGACATGCGTCGCTTTCTCGTGAAGGCACTCGAAAAAGCCGGCTACAAGGTCTTGTCCTTTGACAATGGAGCCAGCGCTTACGACCGGCTGCGCGAAGAGCCGTTCTCGCTGCTTTTGACAGACATCGTCATGCCCGAGATGGACGGCATCGAGCTGGCGCGCCGCGCTACCGAACTCGATCCGGACCTGAAGGTGATGTTCATCACCGGTTTTGCCGCCGTCGCCCTGAACCCTGATTCGAAGGCGCCGAAGGATGCGAAGGTCCTTTCCAAGCCTTTCCACCTTCGCGAGCTCGTCGACGAAGTCAACAAACTCCTTGCCGCATAAGGCTTTCGGCGGCCACGTCACAAAACCGAAAAAAAGCCTATTGACGGCGACCAAGGTTTTGTGATCTATGCGCCGCCATCGGATGGGCGTGTAGCTCAGCGGGAGAGCACTACGTTGACATCGTAGGGGTCACAAGTTCGATCCTTGTCACGCCCACCATCCTAATTCGCTGAAAAGCAAGGCCTTTCGAGAAATCGAAAGGCCTTTTTAGTTTCGTCATCGGCTTGCTGGAACCTAAGTTTGCCTTGCAGCAGATTGGCCAATAAGCCGATCAGGACCCAAAGCAAATTGCGGACGGTCAGCGATCCAGCAAATGCCGTAAAACCGCCGTCGTCGGATAGGCGTAGACGCCGCGGTCGACAAAACCGTGACGATAGAGACAATTTCGCAGAGCCAGCCAGTAAGGGGTACTATCGGGGTCTGGAGAACCACGATGCCACGAATATGCCTCAGGCTCGCAGCGATCGAGAACCCTCTCGTATGTCGCGAGCACCACCGGATCGCTGTCGGCCCGAATGCCGTGATAGGTCTGATAGTTCGAAGGCGCCTCACCTGCGGAGACGCATGCCAGGCTCAAAATGGCTCCCACCGCTAACATCATTCTCATGTGCTTCGATCTCCAACTAGAGCAATTCCAGACAAAGTGCGCAGCATTTTGCGTCTGGAATTGCGTAAACAAAAGATAGAGCGGTCAGAGATTCCATGAAAAGCTGAACCGCACTGGCCGCGTCTCGAAAATTCGAGCGCAAAGGCGAGAATAATCGTCTTGCGGAAGATAGCCAATCACATGCTGATGTTCGCTGCGATTGCGGTTAAATGGAGCCTGCAACACAAGTTCCCGTGACAAGCCGCTTGACTTCCGGCCGCGCCGTCATCCTACTGTCATATCAGCGCATCGATCATACGGGAGGACGAGATGACGGTGGTGAAGCGGCAATTCTACAAGAACCACAAGCCCAACGGCGATGAATATATGTTCCACCTCGCCCGCGACACCGAAAGCGGCGAGGTCTACGTCATTCGCCAGGCGGATTACACCGTTGACGGCGGCAGCGAGAAGAGCATGAGCCTTTATGAATTCCTGGCCGGCGGCGGCAATCGCCAGAATGCCCTGCTGCAGTTGATCGGCTCACTCGTTCCGGAATCGGCGCCACAACATTGAAGCGCGTCGGACAATGTCCGCAGTGACTTCACCACGGCGACATTCCTGACGTCGAACCCAGACGGGCCTAGTGTGAGCCCAGGTACGGCCAATGGGGTTTGGGCTTGCGTACCGTCTCGGGTTGACTGCCACATTTTGATCGGCGAATCTGCATGGGCTTGAAAGGAGCCTCTCTTATGCGATTCGCAGGCATTGCTTTTGGATTGACGGCGCTGGTCGCCACACAGGCCGCAGCTGCGACCGTTGAGAATTTTCCGGCACAGGGCGCCACCGTGGTCAGCGGAAAATGCTCCAAGCTCGTGGTCGGCAAACTCGATGCTTCCAAGGGATGTAAGGCAGAACTCGCCAGCGTTACCGCACCCGATGGTTCCGTGACTTTCATTTTCACATCCGGCGGCAAAATGCTCGGCTTCCGTGGCAATGGGAAAGGCATCAAACCCGGCAGCCAGAAAGGCACCGCGCAATTGCCGATCGACGTTATCGCGACGGGAGCTGGCAACACCATGTCGAATCAAGTCCCGGCAAAGGGCGCCTGCACCTTTGCCAATCCTTATGCCGGCAAGCCGGTCGCCATCGAATGCTCGGCCAAATCGCCGGAAATGAGCTTTAACGGTAGCTTTACGTCCGATGGCAAGGCGCCCCGCCACAAATAGGCCGGCGCCATCGCGTCGCCGCCGTCTGAGTTAGTGCGGCAGCGCGTTTTTGTGTTTTCTGCCATGATTTGCGCCGGCCGGCGCTTCTCGGGACAGGTCCGACCCGTTGATATGCGCGGGAACGTGCACATCCTCATGGGTAACGGGATGCAACGTCAGATCCACCTGATGCGGCGGTAGGACCTGGGCTTGACGAAGCCTATTCGGCCGCGCCTTTTTCTGCCGTTCCGTCAGTTCCGGTTTTTGCATTTGCGGCGTGCGATGAATGGGTGCTGGACTCATCGGAGCTCCTCCTATTGAACGCTGTTGTTAACGACCTCGCCGCAGCGGCGGGCGGCCACAAGAACACTTGAAGACCAAACGCAGCCTTTATCGTTTGGTTCCCCGAATCCTCAATTATCGGGGGCAATGGCAGCCATCACCATTTCAACTCTTGACCTGCATCCCCACTTCACTAACTATGGAGCATCTCCGTGCCTTCCTGACATCGGCAGCGGATTGAACTTTGGTGCCGGGCCCCTCTGGCGAGAGTTTTCACGGCGCTCTCGCGATGTCGGTACCGCCTGCAGATGAGCCGGCGGACTTCTTTCTATGATCAGCTTGACCATGCCTGACCCGCATGCCGTCTTCGGTATGCGGCTATGCGCGCAATCCGGGTATACCCACTCCGTTTGCAGCGAGGCGCATCCATGAGATCGCCCGCAGCCTCAAAATCCGTCCTCGGTTATTTCAGCTGGGCTTTTGCCGTAACCGTCGGCGGCCTTGCGCTTGGCGCGCTGTTGGGCTGGAACACCACAGGCACCTTCAGCGGCCTTGCCACAGCCTTCTTCATCTGCGCGGTCCTCGCCGTGCTGGAAATATCGCTTTCCTTCGACAATGCCATCGTCAATGCCAACAAGCTGAAAGAGATGACTCCGATCTGGCAGCATCGCTTTCTGACCTGGGGCATCATCATCGCCGTCTTCGGCATGCGGATCGTCTTTCCGTTGGCGATCGTCGCCGTCGCTGCCTGGATCAACCCCTGGGAAGCGCTGAAACTCGCCGCTGCGAAGCCCGAACAATATGCCGAGATCATGCAGGCGGCGCATCTTCCGATCGCCGCCTTTGGCGGCACCTTCCTGATGATGGTAGGTCTGACCTATTTCTTCAATCACGAAAAGGACGTGCACTGGATAGGGTTCATTGAAAAGCGGATGGCGCATTTTGCGACCGTCAAAGGCGTCGAAATCGCCTTCGTGCTGGTCCTGGTCCTGATCTTCACCTCGGTGCTTGACGGGGATGACGCGACAACCTTCCTGCACGCCGCGATCTATGGCCTCCTGACCTTCCTGCTCGTCGAGGTTCTAGCAGGCTTTCTGGATGCTTCGCAGCGGACGATGAGCGCGGCGGCAAGAGGCGGCTTCGGCGCTTTTCTCTATCTCGAAATCCTCGATGCCAGCTTCTCCTTTGACGGCGTCATCGGCGCCTTCGCCCTCACGCAGAACCTCTTCATCATCGCCATCGGCCTCGGCATCGGCGCCATGTATGTCCGCTCCATGACGATCATGCTGGTGGAAAAGGGCACGCTTGCCCATTACCGCTACCTCGAGCACGGTGCCTTCTACGCCATATTGATCCTCTCGGTGATCATGTACGTGCAGACGTTGATGCACATCCCCGAAGTCATCACCGGCCTTGGCGGCGCAGCCCTCATCGGCATCTCGCTCTGGTCGTCGATCCGGTACAACAGGCGCAACGGCCCCGATCACGTGCCGTCGCAAGATGAACGGCAAGACAGAGCGGAAGCTTGATCTCTGTAGCATTGAAACTATTACTTACAGCAATGCTATTTTAATCTGTAACAAAAGCAGTCTTTCTATGGATTCTGCTTTTTTTAAATATAATCGTGCATGCGACACACTTTCAGTGGATCTTGTGGACTAAAGTTGTCGAATGTTTAGGATCTCGACGTATTAGAGCTAGCGCTTTAAGAAAAAACATCGCAATGGCGATGGAAATTGTCGAAGGAGCATGGTCGTGCGCGCAATGGTTGCGCGCCGGCGGATGGCTTCAATTGAGATGGCCAGGAGAGGCAGAGCATGGCGGCAAAAATCGTCCCGGTGATCATGGCAGGCGGCAAGGGTACACGGCTGTGGCCGCTATCGCGCGCTTCCGCCCCGAAACAATTCATCCAGTTCATCGGCGACAAGACGCTGTTTCAGAACACTTTGGAGCGCGTGGCCGATCCAGAGCTCTACGAAGCGCCGATCGTTCTTACCAATGAGGAATTCCGTTTCCTCGTCGCAGAACAGGCCCGCGAGCTCGACTTGAAGCTGGCAGCGGTGCTGCTGGAGCCGGTCGCCCGCAATACGGCTGCCGCCGTTGCCGCCGCCGCCGCGCTCGTCACCGAACTCTTCGGCAAGGACGCGATCATGCACGTCCTCGGTTCCGATTACGAGATCGACGCCAACACTACCTATTATGATTGCGTGCGCCTGGCACGCGATACCGCGCTGCAGGGCAAGCTTGTCACCTTCGGCATCAAGCCGACGGAGCCGGCCACCGGATACGGCTATATCGAAACCGGCAAGGCGCTCGCCACCGGCGCCCATGCCGTCAAGCGTTTCGTCGAGAAGCCCGTCCTGGACAAGGCAAAGGAGATGGTGGCAAGCGGCAGCTTCTATTGGAACTCCGGCATGTTCATGTTCTCGGCCGCCCAACTTCTCGCCGAAATGAAGGAATTTGCGCCAGAAGTCGAAAAGGCTGCCAGCAAGGCCGTCTCCAAATCGACGCGCGACCTCGATTTCACCCGTCTGGATGCCGATAATTTCGCAAAGAGCCCGGACATTTCCATCGACTATGCGCTTATGGAAAAGACGGCCAATGCCGCCGTCGTTCCCTCACCTTTCACCTGGTCCGATCTCGGCAGCTGGGATGCGGTATGGAAAGTCGGTAGCCGTGACGAAAGCGGCAATGTGTCGGCGGGTGCCACGACGCTGGTCAACACCAAGAATTCCCTCGTCATGTCGCACAGCCTGCACGTCGCCGTGCAGGGCCTTGAGGATGTCGCCGTCATCGCCAGCGAAGACGCCGTCTATGTCGGTCACCTCAAGGACAGCCAGGAAGTCGGCAAGCTCGTCAAGCTACTGGCAAGCGAGAAGAAGACGGCCAAGCTCACCGAAACGCATCCGACCTCCTACCGCCCCTGGGGCGGCTATACATCCGTGCTGAACGGCGAGCGCTTCCAGGTGAAGCGCATCTTCGTGCTTCCGGGCAAGAAGCTGTCGCTGCAGAAGCATCACCATCGCTCCGAGCATTGGATCGTCGTCAAGGGCACCGCGGAAGTGACGGTCGGTGAGAACGTGCAGATGCTGCGCGAAAACGAATCGATCTATATCCCGCTCGGCGAAGTGCATCGCCTGGCCAACCCGGGCAAGATCCTGCTGGAGCTCATTGAAGTGCAGACCGGCTCCTATCTCGGCGAGGACGACATCATCCGCCTCGTCGACGAATTCGGCAGAAGCTGATTGCAAGCAGCCGGATCGCGATTTCAGAGCGGCGGGCGAAAGCTCGCCGTTTTGCTTTCGCGTTACACGGCAGGACTTTCCCAAGCGCCGGCAGACATCTTGCTTTCTTTCGCTGCATTGCACACACTGACTCAAGGGAACAGCAATCACCGCACAACGATGCGGGCTAGGCGAAGAGACATATGGCGATCAAGGCAAGCATCTACCATCTCACCCACTATAAATACGACAATCCGGTCCGCCTCGGCCCTCAGATCATCCGCCTGAAACCCGCCTCCCATTCCAAAACCCGCGTACTCAGCCATTCGCTGAAGGTCACGCCGTCGAATCATTTCGTCAATCTGCAGCAAGACCCCTACGGCAACTATCTCGCCCGCTTCGTCTTTCCCGATCCGGTGACCGAGCTGAAGATCGAGGTCGATCT
Organism: Rhizobium sp. No.120; assembly: GCF_054558365.1. NCBI lineage: Bacteria > Pseudomonadati > Pseudomonadota > Alphaproteobacteria > Hyphomicrobiales > Rhizobiaceae > Rhizobium > Rhizobium sp. No.120. The sequence goes on along the minus strand of NZ_BAAJNQ010000008.1, from coordinate 196,421 downwards.
CATCGCCGACATGACGGTCTACAATCCCTTCGACTTCTTTGTCGAAGAGGAAGCGACGAAATGGCCCTTCGACTATCCCGAGACCATTCGCGACGATCTGTCGATCTATATGAAGCCGGAAGAACCCGGCCCGAGGCTGAAAGCCTTCCTCGCCACGCTCGACCGCTCGGAACAAAAGACCGTCGATATGATCGTCGGCCTCAATGCGCGGCTGCAGCAGGAGATCGGCTATGTTATCCGCATGGAGGCCGGCGTCCAGACGCCGGAGGAGACCTTGGAAAAGGCGAAAGGCTCCTGCCGCGATACGAGCTGGCTGCTCGTTCAGGTTCTGCGCCATCTCGGCCTCGCCGCCCGCTTCGTCTCCGGCTATCTCATCCAACTCACGCCGGATCTGAAGGCCCTTGACGGTCCCTCCGGCACCGAGGTCGATTTCACGGACCTGCATGCATGGGCAGAAGTCTATCTTCCCGGCGCCGGCTGGGTCGGCCTCGATCCGACCTCGGGTCTTCTGACGGGCGAGAGCCATATTCCGCTGGCCGCCACGCCGCATTACCGCAACGCCGCACCGATCTCGGGCGGCTATTTCGGCGAAGCCAATACCGAATTCGATTTCGACATGAAGGTCGCCCGCGTCGCCGAGCATCCGCGCATCACCAAACCCTTTTCCGATGAAAGCTGGGATGCCTTGAACGCGCTCGGCGAAAAGGTTGACGCGATCCTCAAGGAAGATGACGTGCGCCTGACCATGGGCGGCGAGCCGACTTTCGTGTCGATCGACGATTTCCAGTCCGAGGAATGGAACACTGCCGCCGTCGGCCCGACCAAACGCGACCTTGCCGATCAGTTGATCAGGCGCCTGCGCGAGCGCTTCGCGCCCGGCGGCTTCCTGCATTATGGCCAGGGCAAATGGTATCCCGGCGAAAGCCTGCCCCGCTGGACCTTCTCGCTTTACTGGCGCAAGGACGGACGGCCGATCTGGCAGAACCCCGCTCTGATCGCCGAAGAAACGGCACAGACCGGTGCGGACTCGGAGCGCGCCAGCAAGCTCCTGAATGCGATTGCCAAAGAACTGGCGATCGAGCCTGACATGGTGCAACCGGCTTACGAAGACCCGGCTGAATGGATCGTCAAGGAAGGGAGCCTGCCGGAGAACGTTGATCCTTCCAATTCGAAGCTCAAGGACCCCGAGGAGCGCAGCCGTATCGCTCGTGTTTTCGAGCGTGGTCTGACGACTCCAACCGGCTACATATTGCCCATACAGGCATGGAACGCGCGTGCCGGCGGTACGCGATGGGTCAGCGAAAAATGGCGCACACGCCGCGGCAAGATTTTCCTTGTGCCCGGCGATTCTCCGGTCGGCTATCGCCTGCCGCTCGGCACGCTCCCTTATGTGCCGCCGTCACGCTATCCCTATATCCACACGGCCGATCCCTCCATTCCGCGCATGCCTCTGCCTGATGTCATCGTGCCGGCTGGCCGCACCATGCCAGAAGCTTCGTTCCAGGTGGATGAAAGCTCGCAATCGCGGGTCGAACAGACGCTCGGCGAAATCGGCGGCGCCGTCCGCACCGCGATCTCTGTCGAACCGCGGGACGGTCGGCTGTGTGTCTTCATGCCTCCGGTCGAAAAGATCGAACATTATCTCGAACTGCTGGCAGCGGCCGAGAATGCCGCGGCGGAACTTGCGCTGCCGATTCACATCGAAGGCTATTCGCCGCCACAGGACGAACGCATCAACGTCATTCGCGTCGCGCCTGACCCGGGCGTGATCGAGGTCAATATCCATCCCGCGTCGAACTGGCAGGACTGCGTCGACATTACGACGGCGGTTTACGAAGAGGCGCGGCAGACACGCCTCGGCACGGACAAATTCCTGATCGACGGGCGTCATACCGGTACCGGTGGCGGCAATCATGTCGTCGTTGGCGGCGCCAATCCGAACGACAGCCCGTTTCTTCGTCGTCCCGACCTGTTGAAGAGCCTGGTGCTGCACTGGCAGCGCCATCCCTCGCTCTCCTACCTCTTTTCCGGCCTGTTCGTCGGCCCGACAAGCCAGGCGCCGCGCATCGATGAAGCCCGTCACGACAGCCTCTACGAGTTGGAAATCGCGCTGGCCCAGGTGCCGGCGCCAGGGCGCGGCATCCAGCCGCTGCCCTGGCTGGTGGATCGGCTCTTCCGCAATCTTCTAACCGATGTCACCGGCAACACGCACCGCTCGGAAATCTGCATCGACAAGCTGTTTTCGCCGGATGGACCGACGGGACGCCTTGGTCTCGTCGAATTCCGCGGTTTCGAAATGCCGCCGAATGCCCGCATGAGCCTTGCCCAGCAATTGCTGGTGCGCGCACTGATCGCTCGCTTCTGGCGCAACCCGATTGATGGCAAGTTCGTGCGCTGGGGCACGACGCTGCACGATCGCTTCATGCTGCCGCATTATATCTGGCAGGATTTCCTCGACGTTCTCAACGATCTTCGCGAAAACGGCTTCGATCTGCGACCGGAATGGTTCCAGGCGCAGCTCGAATTCCGCTTCCCCTTTTGTGGCGAAGTCGAATACGAGGGCAGCAAGCTGGAACTGCGCCAGGCGCTGGAACCTTGGCATGTCATGGGCGAAGAAGGTGCGATCGGTGGCACAGTGCGCTACGTCGATTCGTCGGTCGAGCGTCTGCAGGTACGGTTCGAAACCGCTAATCCCTCCCGCTATACGGTGACCTGCAATGGCCGTCCCGTACCGCTGACGCCGACAGGGATGGCAGGTGTTTCGGTCGCCGGCGTGCGTTATAAGGCATGGCATCCGGCGTCAGGCTTGCATCCCGTGCTCCCCATCGACACGCCGCTGACCCTCGATATCTATGATACGTGGTCGCGCCGCTCGATCGGCGGCTGCATCTATCATGTTGCGCATCCGGGCGGCCGCAACTACGACACCTTCCCCGTCAATGGCAACGAGGCGGAAGCGCGACGTCTTGCGCGTTTCGAGCCTTGGGGGCATACAGCAGGTGGCTATGCCGTAAAACCGGAGACTGCATCGGTGGAATTCCCGCTGACGCTCGACCTCAGGCGTCCGGCGGGAATTTGAGACGGAACTGGGCATGAGTAGAAAACCGGCGACGGAACGGCGGGATGAGGTAAAGATCGGCACTGCCAAGGCGCCGGCCTTTGCCTATCGTCCCCTGCCGGGTGTGGCCGACGAAATGGTCGACAATACTGGCGCGGTCCGCCCAGTCTGGCAAAACTTCCTCTCGGCGCTGACGCGTATGACGGAAGAGGGGTTGACCGAGCGCTTCGCCCGTGCCGACCGCTATTTGCGCGATGCCGGCGTCTTCTACCGTGCTTACGGGACAGCGGGTGTCAGCGAACGCAACTGGCCGATTTCCCACATCCCAGTGCTCATCGATGAACGCGAATGGCAGGCTCTTTCCGAAGGCTTGCAACAGCGCGCCGATCTCTTGGAATCGATCATCGCCGATATCTATGGTGACAGCCGGCTGGTGAGCGAAGGGCTGCTGCCGCCGGCCCTGATTGCCGCCAATCCGGAATTCCTGCGTCCGCTTGTCGGTGTGAAGCCCGCAAGCGGCCATTATCTGCATTTCCTCGCTTTCGAAGTCGGCCGCGGTCCCGATGGCAACTGGTGGGTGCTGGCCGACCGCGCACAGGCGCCATCCGGCGCCGGCTTCGCTCTCGAAACCCGCGTCGCCACCACTCGCGCCTTCTCCGATATCTATGCCGAAACTAAGGTTCATCGCCTCGCCTCCTTCTTCGGCGCATTCCGCGATGCCCTGCTCGGTGGCAAGCGAAGTGGCGAGGGCCGCGTCGCGGTCCTGACGCCGGGGCCTGCCAACGAAACCTATTACGAGCACGCCTATATCGCCCGCTATCTCGGCTTCATGCTGCTCGAAGGCGAGGACATCACCGTCGTCAACGATCAGCTAATGGTGCGCACCGTCGCAGGCCTAAGGCCGATCAGCGTGCTCTGGCGCCGCCTCGATGCTTCCTACGCCGATCCGCTGGAGCTTAACCAGCATTCCCATATCGGCACGCCCGGCCTCGTCGAAGCACTGCGGGCGCAGACGGTGACCATCGTCAACGCGCTCGGCTCCGGCATTCTTGAGACCAGAGCGCTGCTCGCCTTCATGCCGACCATTTGCCGGCATCTGCGCGGCGAGGAGCTGAAGCTGCCCTCGATCGCGACCTGGTGGTGCGGCCAGAAGAGCGAGCGGGAACATGTCGCCGCCAACATCGAAAAGATGGTCATCGGCCCAGCCTATTCCTGCATGCCCTTCTTCGATGACAACGGCCAATCGGTATTGGGCTCGACATTGCGCAGCACCGCACGCGATTCGATCGCGGATTGGTTGGCGACAGAGGGCCACAAGCTGGTGGGTCAGGAGGTCGTGACACTTTCGACGACGCCGGCCTGGGTCAACGGCAGGCTGACGCCGCGACCGATGAGCTTGCGCGTCTTCGCCGCCCGCACGGAAAACGGCTGGCAGATCATGCCCGGCGGCTTCGCCCGCATCGGCAGCGGCGACGATGTCGCAGCCATTGCCATGCAGGCCGGAGGTTCGGCCGCCGATGTCTGGATCGTCTCAGACAAGCCCGTCGAGGCGCACACGCTGCTGCCGGCCGAAGAAACCTTCACTCGCAACATGCCGGGCAGCCTGCCAAGCCGGGCGGCCGACAACCTTTTCTGGCTCGGCCGCTATATCGAGCGCGCCGAAGGTGCGTTGCGCATCCTTCGCGCCTGGCATGGCCGTTTTGCCGAAGCGGCCGATCCGAACCAGCCGCTGCTTGCCGATGTCAGCGCCTATCTTGCCGCCATCGACATCGATACCAAGCAGGCCGTGCCGGAAAACCTGTTGCGCAACATCGAGAGCGCCGTCTATTCGGCAAGCAACATCCGCGACCGCTTTTCTCCCGACGGCTGGCTGGCGCTGAACGATCTCGCCAAGACGGCACGCCGCTTCAAGGAAGGGGTGAAATCTGGAGACGATGCCAGCCATGCGATGACGATCCTCTTGCGCAAGCTCGCGGGCTTTGCCGGTCTTGTGCATGAAAACATGTACCGCTTCACCGGCTGGCGATTCCTGTCACTCGGCCGCTATATCGAGCGCGGCCTGCACATGACGCGATTGCTCGGTCATATGTCTGGCCCCGATGCGCCCGACGGCGCGCTCGACATGCTGCTTGAAATCGGCGATAGCGTCATGACCCATCGCCGCCGATATAACGTCAATACCGCTCGGCTGACAGTGACGGACCTGCTCGCGCTCGATCCACTTAACCCGCGTTCGATACTTTTCCAGATGAACGAGATCCACCGCGAAGTGGAACAACTGCCGAATGCCTACGTCAACGGCCAAATGTCGCCTTTCTTCCGCGAAGCCATGCGCCTGCACTCGGGGTTGGCTGTCATGACGCCCGAAGCGATGACGGTCGAAGTTTACCAGCAGCTGGCGCGCGAACTGGAGCGGCTGTCCGACCTGCTGGCACGCACCTATCTCGGATGACGTAATGCTCTACGACCTTTCGCTTCATATGGGCTATATCTATGACGTGCCGGCAAGCGGCGCGCGGCATATATTGCGCGTCATGCCGCTCTCCCTACCCAATCGGCAGCGGCTGATCGCCGGCTCGGTGAAAATAACACCGGGACCGGACGAGCAATCCAACTTCACGGATTTCTTCCAGCATCCGGCAACCTCGATCCTCGTGCGCGAGCCGCACGAAAGGCTCGATATCCGCATGCAGGCACGCGTTCAGGTGGAGAGCCAGCCCGTTGGGGCGGACTTCTCGCCGCTGCTTGCCAAGCTGCCTGACGAGATCAATGATTGCTGGTCGATCGATCCATCTTCGCCCCACCATTTTCTCGGCAGCAGCCCGCGTTTGCCGGACACGAGGGAAATCGCGGATTACAGCAAACAGTGGAAATCGGCCAATCTGACGACCGTGCAGATCGCCCATGCGGTCTGTGCGCAGGTACACAAGGATTTCGTCTATGATCCGGAGGCGACGACAGTGGACACCACGCCGAGGGAAGCTTTTCGCCTCAAGCGCGGCGTCTGCCAGGATTTCACGCATGTCATGATCATCGCGCTTCGCAGCCTCGGCATTCCTGCCGGCTATGTCAGCGGCTTTCTGCGTACCATCCCACCGCCCGGCAAGGAAAGGCTGGAGGGCGCCGATGCCATGCATGCCTGGGTGCGCATCTGGTGCGGCGAGACCGCAGGCTGGATCGAGCTCGATCCGACCAATAATATTCCCGCCGGCACCGATCACATCGTCGTTGCCTATGGTCGTGATTATTCGGACGTTGCCCCTGTTATCGGCGTACTGAAGAGCTACGGCAACCAGGAAGCCGTTCAGGCTGTAGATGTAATTCCACTAAAATAGAATATACTTAAAGTAGTAAAAATCTGAAGCAAATCGCGCCAGATTATGTAGTTGGTTAAAAATCAACCGACCGCTTAAACCTTCAACTAATATCTGTAATCGATAGTCCCGCCATTCTTGAGACTGAAGCTCTTTTATAGGCGGACATGATGGTTGCCGGCTCGGATTTACTTCGCATTACAAAACAACTTCTACGAGATAGAGCCGGAAACTTCGGCATCCTGACGGCGATTGCCGTACCCGTGCTCGCTGTGGCAGGAGGTGTAGCGGTCGATGTCACGAATATGTCGCTGACACGCAGCCAGCTTCAGGAATCAACGGACGCCGCGGCACTCGCTACAGCAACGGCGCTCGCTGAAGGTAGTGCGACCACGACGACCGCCAAGGATATGGCCAATAATTTTGTCCTCGGCCAGATGTCGAATTATCTCGCCAGCGATGTGCAGGCTACGAATTCACTGAAAGCGGGCACCAGCACGACGGTAACAAAAACGACCGATTCCTCCGGGAATTCGGGTTACACGGTCGTTGTAAATGCATCCTATTCGATGTCTGTGAACAGCATGACCCGCCTGACCGGGCAGAGCTCCCTGAACATTTCTGCGTCCAGCACGTCAACCAGCGGTAAGACTACCGAAACCCAGAAGAATGCGCTGTCGATGGAGATCGCGCTCGATAAGTCCGGTTCGATGTTACTGAATACGGAAGTTATCGACACCACTCAGACAAGCTGTATTCAATATTATACCAAAGGGAATTATCTGTATCAGTATCCAAAGGCTCAGAGCCCTTGCTACGTCAAAAAGATTGCAGCACTGAAAACAGCGGTCGGCAGTCTCCTGGACCAGTTGGACGCGGCCGATCCTACCTCGCAATACGTCCGCACCGCAGCCATTGCTTGGAGCAGCGAAGTCGACAGCTACAGCAATCTCGATTGGGGAACAAAATCGACTCGTACCAACGTCGTCAGCGGGTTGAATGCTGAGGGCGGTACCGAGTCCAGTGCACCGATGACAATGGCTTTCAACAACCTCACGTCGGCTTCTGAAGCAGCTGCGCAGGCCAAAAAGAATAACAAGACTTTCCAGAAGTACATCATCCTGATGACAGATGGAGAAAACAACGACGCCAGCTCGGATCAGAAGACGCTGGCAACCTGCAATGCTGCAAAGGCCGCCGGTATCAGAATCTATACTGTTGCCTTCATGGCTCCGGCACGTGGCCAAAGTCTGCTGCAAAATTGCGCGACGAGTCCATCAAACTACTTTGCTGCGCAGCAGATGTCGGATCTGGTTGCCGCCTTCAAGACAATCGCCACGGAAACATCAAAGCAGATGACGCTGCTGACTAAGTGATCCAGCCGGCAATAGCGCGACGCAACCAAAGGTATATGAAAAAGAAAAAGCCGCGCGGGACGAGTATCGCGCGGCTTTTGTTTTTTCAATGCGCGGATAAGAGCCCGAAATATCACCGGAATCAAGTCTTTTCCCGTTTACCGGAAACCTTTCGCCGCAATTTTCGCATCTGCGCAACTCGCTTGTTGCAACTGCTTTACATCGGTGCGTAAACTGATAGTGAAACGGAAGGCAAATCGATTTAGTTTAGCGTAACACGCTGAATATAAATCACAAATGGCGAGAGTTGATAGTATGAATAACTTGACGAAGGCCGATCTCCCCGTTCCAGCGCCGCGCAGTTCCCGCCCGGAAATCCTTGCCGAAGAAATCATCGAGCGCCTGACATACCGCATCGGCAAGGACGCAAAGGTCGCCAAGCCACATGACTGGCTGACGGCAACGATCCTGGTCATTCGCGACCGCGTCATCGACAAATGGATTGAATCCACCCGCAAGGTCTATCAGACCGGTGCGAAGCGTGTTTACTACCTATCTCTCGAATTCCTCATCGGCCGCCTGATGCGCGACGCCATCTCCAATCTCGGCCTGATGGAGGAGATCACCAACGCGCTCGCTTCGCTGGGCGTCGACATCCGCGTCATCGCCGGCCTCGAGCCCGACGCGGCGCTCGGCAATGGCGGTCTTGGCCGTCTCGCCGCCTGCTTCATGGAATCCATGGCAACCGTCGACGTGCCGGCCTATGGCTATGGCATTCGCTACGTGCACGGCCTGTTTCGCCAGCAGATGGCCGACGGCTGGCAGGTGGAGCTGCCCGAAACCTGGCTGGCGCACGGCAACCCGTGGGAGTTCGAACGCCAGGAAAGCTCCTATGAAATCGGCTTCGGGGGCGCCGTCGAAACCATCGGCAGCCATGACGATCAGCCCCGCTACGTCTGGAAACCGGCCGAGCGCGTCATCGCCACCGCCTTCGATACCCCCGTCGTCGGCTGGCGCGGCAAGCGCGTCAACACGCTGCGCCTCTGGTCGGCGCAGCCGATCGACCCTATCCTGCTCGATGCCTTCAACGCCGGCGATCACATCGGCGCGCTACGCGAAAGCAACAAGGCCGAAAGCCTGACGCGCGTTCTCTATCCTGCCGATGCGACGCCCGCCGGCCAGGAGCTGCGCCTGCGCCAGGAATTCTTCTTCTCGTCGGCTTCGCTGCAGGACATCCTGCGCCGTCATCTTCAGCAATATGACGATCTGACCAATCTCGCCGACAAGGTCGCGATCCAGCTGAACGACACGCATCCGGCCGTCTCCGTCACGGAAATGATGCGCCTGCTGATCGATGTCCACGGCTTTGATTTCGACAAGGCCTGGGACATCACCAGAAACACCTTCGGCTACACCAACCACACCCTGCTGCCAGAAGCACTGGAAAGCTGGCCCGTGCCGCTGTTCGAACGGCTTTTGCCGCGTCACATGCAGATCGTCTACGCCATCAATGCCAAGGTACTGTTGGAAGCGCGCAAGCTGCGCAATTTCAGCGATACCGAAATCCGTTCGATCTCGCTCATCGACGAGAATGGCGATCGCCGCGTGCGCATGGGCAATCTCGCCTTCGTCGGCTCGCATTCGATCAACGGCGTTTCCGCGCTTCATACCGACTTGATGAAGGTCACCGTCTTCGCCGACCTGCACAAGCTCTATCCCGATCGCATCAACAACAAGACGAACGGCATCACGCCGCGGCGCTGGCTGATGCAGTGCAATCCCGGACTGACCAATCTCGTGCGGGAAACCATTGGCGACGCCTTCCTCGACGATGCGGAACAGCTGAAGCCGCTGGATCAGTTTGCCCGCGACAGCGCCTTCCAGGAGAAGTTCGCCGCCATCAAGCGTGCCAACAAGGTGCAGCTCTCCAACCTCGTCGCCAGCCGCATGGGTATCAAGCTCGATCCGAATGCGATGTTCGATATCCAGATCAAGCGCATCCATGAATACAAACGCCAGCTTCTGAATGTCATCGAAGCGGTGGCGCTCTACGACCAGATCCGGTCGCATCCGGAACTCGACTGGCAACCGCGCGTCAAGCTCTTCGCCGGCAAGGCGGCGCCGAGCTATCACAACGCGAAGCTCATCATCAAACTGATCAACGACGTCGCTCGTGTCATCAACAACGATCCCTCCGTGCGCGGCCTCCTGAAGGTCGTCTTCGTGCCGAACTACAACGTCTCTCTGGCGGAAGTCATGGTTCCGGCCGCCGATCTTTCCGAGCAGATCTCCACCGCCGGCATGGAAGCATCGGGCACCGGCAACATGAAGTTCGGCCTCAACGGCGCGCTGACCATCGGCACGCTGGACGGCGCCAATGTCGAAATGCGCGACAATGTCGGCGAGGACAATATCGTCATCTTCGGACTGCGAGCCGACGAGGTCGCGAACCTGCGCAGCGACGGTCACAATCCGCGCGCGATCATCGAGCGTTCGCGCGAATTGGCTCAGGCACTTTCGGCCATCGCCTCCGGCGTCTTCTCCCCTGACGACCGCAACCGCTATGCGAGCCTGATCGACGGCATCTATAGCCACGACTGGTTCATGGTCGCCGCCGATTTCGACGCATATGCCTCGGCACAGCGCGAAGTCGACATTCTCTGGGCCAACCCGTCGGAGTGGTACGCAAAGACGATCAACAATACCGCTCGCATGGGCTGGTTCTCCTCCGACCGGACGATCCGTCAGTATGCCAAGGAAATCTGGAGAGCCGGATGAAAAAGCCGAAAAAACCCGCTGACGGCACAAGCTTGAGGGATATTTCGGCAGGGGATATTGCTGCAATTCTCGCAGGCACGCATTCCGATCCGTTCGCTGTTCTCGGCGTACACAAGACGGATGAAGGCTATGTGGCCCGCTGTTTCATCCTTGGCGCGGAAGCCGTCACCGCCACGGCGCTAGACGGTTCCGTCATCGGCGAGCTCGAATGTCTTGATTCGGCAGGCTTCTTTTCCGGCGAGGTCAAACTCGCCAAGCAGCAGCCGGTCCGCTATCGCGCCAGGCGCGGTGATGCCGAATGGGCTGTGACCGACCCCTACAGCTTCGGCCCGGTCCTTGGGCCGATGGACGATTACTTTGCGCGTCAGGGCACGCATTTGCGCCTCTTCGACAAGATGGGCGCCCATCCGCTGAAACACGAGGGCGTCCAGGGTTTCCATTTCGCCGTCTGGGCGCCGAATGCGCAGCGTGTTTCAGTCGTCGGCGACTTCAACAATTGGGATGGCCGCCGTCATGTCATGCGTTTCCGCTCCGATAGCGGCATCTGGGAGATCTTCGCCCCCGATGTGCCGGCCGGTGTGGCCTACAAGTTCGAGATCCGCGGTCAGGATGGCGTATTGCTGCCGTTGAAGGCGGATCCCTTTGCTCGACGCAGTGAACTGCGCCCGAAGACGGCTTCGGTCACCGCCAACGAATTGCTTCAGGTCTGGGACGATTCCGCCCACCGCGAGCATTGGGCAAGCGTCGATCAGCGCCGTCAGCCGATCTCCATCTACGAGGTGCATGCCGGTTCCTGGCAGCGCCGGGACGACGGTTCGATGCTGTCATGGGACGAGCTTGCTTCGCGCCTTATCCCCTATTGCGTCGACATGGGCTTCACCCATATCGAATTCCTGCCGATCACCGAGCACCCCTACGATCCGTCCTGGGGCTATCAGACCACGGGCCTTTACGCGCCGACGGCCCGCTTCGGCGAACCGGAAGGTTTTGCCCGCTTCGTCAACGGCTGCCACAAGGTCGGGATCGGCGTCATTCTCGATTGGGTGCCGGCACATTTTCCGACCGACGAGCATGGCCTGCGCTGGTTCGATGGTACAGCGCTTTATGAGCACGAAGACCCGCGCAAGGGCTTTCATCCCGACTGGAATACGGCGATCTACAATTTCGGCCGCACCGAGGTTCTCGCCTATCTGCTGAACAATGCGCTCTACTGGGCGGAAAAATATCACCTGGACGGTTTGCGCGTCGATGCCGTCGCCTCCATGCTCTACCTCGACTATTCCCGCAAGCATGGCGAATGGATACCCAACGAATACGGCGGCAACGAAAATCTCGAAGCCGTGCGTTTCCTGCAGTCCATGAACACCCGGATCTATGGCGCTCATCCCGGCGTCATGACCATCGCCGAGGAATCGACCTCCTGGCCGAAAGTGTCGCAGCCCGTCCATGAAGGCGGGCTCGGCTTCGGCTTCAAATGGAACATGGGCTTCATGCACGATACGCTGAGTTATCTTGCCCGCGAGCCCGTGCATCGCAAATATCACCACAACGAGCTCACTTTCGGCCTGATCTACGCCTTCTCGGAAAACTTCGTGCTGCCGCTCTCCCATGACGAGGTGGTTCACGGCAAGGGATCGCTGATTGCCAAGATGGCAGGTGACGACTGGCAGAAATTCGCCAATCTGCGTGCCTATTATGCCTTCATGTGGGGCTATCCCGGCAAGAAGCTGCTCTTCATGGGTCAGGAATTCGCGCAATGGAGCGAGTGGAGCGAGGAGCGCGCTCTGGACTGGAACCTGCTGCAATACCGCATGCACGAAGGCATGCGCCGCCTCGTTCGCGATCTCAATTTCACCTATCGCAGCAAGCCGGCGCTCCATGCCCGCGACTGCGAGGGCGATGGCTTCGAATGGCTTGTGGTCGACGATTTCGAAAACTCGGTCTTCGCCTGGCTGCGCAAGGCGCCAGGCGAAAAGCCGGTTGCCGTCATCACCAATTTCACGCCAGTCTATCGTGAGAATTACACCTTGCGTCTGCCGGCTGAGGGGCGGTGGCGTGAGATACTGAATACCGATGCCGATATCTACGGCGGCAGCGGCAAGGGGAATGGCGGGCGCGTCCAGGCCGTCAATGCAGGCGGAGGCGTACATGCGATCATAACGCTGCCTCCGCTGGCGACCATCATGCTCGAACCGGAATTCTGAGATCACTACGGACAGGGAGGAATAAAATGGTAGAAAAACGTTTCCAGCCGCTGGCGCGCGATGCCATGGCCTACGTTCTTGCCGGCGGACGAGGAAGCCGCCTGAAAGAACTGACCGACCGCCGTGCCAAGCCCGCCGTCTATTTCGGCGGCAAGACCAGAATCATCGATTTTGCGCTGTCGAACGCGCTCAATTCCGGCATCCGCCGCATCGGCGTCGCGACGCAATACAAGGCGCACTCTCTGATCCGCCACATGCAGCGCGGCTGGAACTTCTTCCGCCCCGAGCGAAACGAGAGCTTCGACATCCTGCCGGCATCGCAGCGCGTTTCTGAAACACAGTGGTATGAGGGTACAGCGGACGCCGTCTATCAGAACATCGACATTATCGAGCCTTACGGTCCGGAATATATGGTCATCCTAGCCGGCGACCATATCTATAAGATGGACTACGAATGGATGCTGCAGCAGCACGTGGATTCCGGCGCCGATGTCACCATCGGCTGCCTGGAAGTGCCGCGCATGGAGGCCGTCGGCTTCGGCGTCATGCATGTCGATGACAAGGACCGGATTATAGATTTCGTCGAGAAACCGGCCGATCCGCCCGGCATCCCCGGCAATCCCGATTTCGCGCTCGCCTCGATGGGCATCTATGTCTTCCATACGAAATTCCTGATCGAATGCCTGAAGCGCGACGCGGCCGATCCGAATTCCAGCCGCGATTTCGGCAAGGACATCATTCCCCATATCGTCAAGAACGGTAAGGCCGTAGCCCATCGCTTCACACAGTCCTGCGTTCGCTCGGATTTCGAGCGTGAAGCCTATTGGCGCGATGTCGGCACGATCGATGCCTACTGGCAGGCGAATATCGACCTGACCGCCGTGGTGCCGGAACTCGACATCTACGACAAGTCCTGGCCGATCTGGACCTATGCGGAAATCAGCCCGCCGGCCAAATTCGTCCATGACGACGAGGACCGCCGCGGCTCCGCCATCTCCTCGGTCATCGCCGGCGACTGCATCATTTCCGGCGCGACCCTCTATAACAGCTTGCTCTTCACCGGGGTTCGCGCCAATTCCTACTCCAAGCTGGAAGGTGCCGTCGTGCTGCCGAGTGTCAAGATCGGCCGCCGCGCGCAGCTCAAGAACGTCGTCATCGACCATGGCGTCACCATTCCGGAGGGATTGGTGGTAGGCGAGGATCCGGAACTCGACGCCAAGCGCTGGCGCCGCACGGAAAGCGGCATCTGCCTCATCACCCAATCGATGATCGACAAGCTGGATTTGTAACCTATGAAGGTTCTCTCGGTTTCGTCCGAAGTCTTCCCCCTGATAAAGACAGGGGGCCTGGCCGATGTGGTCGGCGCCCTGCCTATTGCACTGAAGCCCTATGGCGTCGAAACCAAGACCCTCATCCCGGGCTACCCTGCGGTCATGAAAGCGATTCGCGATCCGATTGTCCGTCTGGACCTTCCGGATCTCCTTGGCGAGGCAGCTACCATTCTCGAAGTCGAGCACGCAGGCATCTCCTTCCTTGTGCTCGATGCGCCGGCCTATTACAGCCGCACTGGCGGTCCCTATGTGGATGCGACAGGCAAGGATTACCCGGATAACTGGCGGCGCTTCGCCGCGCTATCGCTCGCCGGTGCGGAAATTGCCGCAGGTCTCCTGCCCGGCTGGCGGCCGGATCTTGTGCATGCGCATGACTGGCAGTCGGCCATGGTGCCAGTCTACATGCGCTACTATCCGACACCCGAACTGCCGAGTGTTCTGACCATCCACAACATTGCGTTCCAGGGTCAGTTCGGCGCCGACATTTTCCCGGGCCTGCGCCTGCCGGCCCACGCCTTTTCCATGGAAGGCATCGAATATTACGGCGATGTCGGCTTCCTGAAAGGCGGGCTGCAGACGGCACATGCCCTAACCACCGTCAGCCCATCCTATGCCGAGGAAATCCTGACGCCGGAATTCGGCATGGGCCTCGAAGGCGTCATCGCCAGCAAGGCTTACAATCTCTACGGCATCGTCAACGGCATCGACGACGATATCTGGAACCCTGCGACCGATCCGATGATCGCCCAGACCTATAGCGCTGCGACGCTGAAGGATCGCGCCATCAACCGCCATCGGGTCGTCGAGCATTTCGGCCTGGACGAGGATGATGGTCCGATCTTCTGCGTGGTCAGCCGCCTCACCTGGCAGAAGGGCATGGATCTTCTGGCCGAGGTTGCCAGCGAGATTGTCCACATGGGTGGTAAGCTCGCAATTCTCGGTGCCGGCGACGCAGCGCTGGAGGGCGCGCTCTTTGCCGCAGCCGGCCGTCACCGCGGTCGCGTCGGCGTTTCGGCCGGCTACAACGAGCCCATGTCGCATCTGATGCAGGCCGGCTGCGACGCGATTATCATCCCATCGCGTTTCGAACCCTGTGGTCTCACGCAGCTTTATGGCTTACGCTACGGCTGCCTGCCGATCGTTGCGCGAACGGGCGGGCTGAACGATACGATTATCGACGCCAACCACGCCGCGCTGCAGGCAAAAGTCGCGACCGGCATTCAATTTTCGCCCGTCACCGCGGAGGGGCTGTTGCAGGCCATGCGCCGCGCGATGCACCTCTTCCAAGATCGAAAAGTCTGGACGCAGATGCAAAAGCAGGGCATGAAATCCGACGTATCCTGGGGCAGGAGCGCAGAACGCTACGCCGCTCTCTACTCCAGTCTAGTCTCGAGAGGCGCTTAACCCGATGATTAAAACTGTACCGACCACCCCCTACGCGGATCAGAAACCCGGCACTTCGGGCCTGCGAAAAAAGGTTCCCGTATTCCAGCAGCCGAACTACGCGGAAAACTTCATCCAGTCGATTTTCGATTCGCTCGAAGGCTATCAGGGTAAGTGCCTGGTCATCGGCGGCGATGGCCGCTACTACAATCGCGAAGTCATCCAGAAGGCCATTAAAATGGCCGCCGCCAACGGCTTCGGCAAGGTAATGGTCGGCAAGGGCGGCATCCTCTCGACGCCCGCAGCCTCCAACATCATCCGCAAGTACAAGGCCTTCGGCGGCATTATCCTGTCGGCCAGCCACAATCCCGGCGGCCCGACGGAAGACTTCGGCATCAAATACAACATCAGCAATGGCGGCCCCGCGCCGGAAAAGATCACCGACGCCATCTACGAGCGCTCCAAGGTGATCGACAGCTACAAGATCGCCGACTTCCCGGACATCAACCTGGACCGCATCGCCCGCGAGGATGTCGGCGGCATGATCGTCTCGGTCATCGACCCCGTCGAAGATTACGCGGCTCTCATGGAAGAGCTGTTCGATTTCGGCGCCATCCGCAACCTGATCAGCCTCGGCTTCCGCATCTGCTTCGATGCGATGAGCGCCGTCACCGGCCCCTATGCCAAGGAAATCTTCGAAATCCGCCTCGGCGCGCCGGACGGATCGGTCCGCAACTTCCTGCCGCTGCCGGATTTCGGCGGTCACCACCCGGATCCGAACCTCGTCTACTGCAAGGAGCTTTACGACGACATGATGAGCGACGATGCGCCCGATTTCGGCGCAGCATCGGATGGCGACGGCGACCGCAATCTCATCATCGGCAAGGGCATCTACGTCACACCGTCCGACAGCCTGGCGATCCTGGCGGCCAATGCCAATCTCGCTCCCGGCTATTCGCACGGCATCGCCGGCATTGCACGCTCGATGCCAACAAGCGGCGCCGCCGATCGCGTTGCCGAGAAGCGCGGCGTCGGCATTTATGAGACGCCGACCGGCTGGAAGTTCTTCGGCAATCTGCTCGACGCGGGTATGGCGACGATCTGTGGCGAGGAAAGCTCCGGCACCGGCTCGAACCACGTTCGCGAAAAGGACGGCCTCTGGGCCGTGCTGCTCTGGCTAAACATTCTCGCCGTACGCGGCGAGAGCGTCATCGATATCGTGACGCAGCATTGGGCCACCTATGGCCGCAACTATTATTCACGCCACGATTATGAAGGCGTCGATACCGATGCTGCCAACGGCCTGATTGCCGCGCTGCGCGAAAAGCTGCCGACGCTGCCGGGCACGAAGTTCGGCGATCTCACCGTTTCCGCCGCCGACGATTTCGCCTATCACGACCCGGTCGATAAGTCGGTCAGCCAGCATCAGGGCATCCGCATCCTCTTCGAAGGCGGCTCCCGCGTGGTCTTCCGCCTTTCCGGCACCGGCACGACGGGCGCAACGCTGCGTGTCTATATCGAGCGTTACGAGGCCGATCCGACGCGTCACAATATCGAAACCCAGGAAGCATTGGCCGATCTCATCACTGCCGCCCAGGAAATCGCCGACATCAAGGGCCGCACCGGCCGTGACGCACCGACGGTGATTACCTAAATTTACGACTAAGCCCCTTCTCCCTGCATATGCGGGGAGAAGGTGGCCAAAAAGCCGCCGAACAATGTGAGGCGGCGATTGGTCGGATGAGGGCCTTCTCGAAATTCGCCACTGAATAATTTGCCGAACGCTCTGCCCCTCACCCTAGCCCTCTCCCCGCAGGCGGGGTAAGCGAACAATCTCCAGCGATCCGGAGAGCCCGCGAGACATGTCCGAACCGACAACCCGCTGCCTTGGCACCACCCTCACCGACTCGGGTGTCGAATTTGCTGTCTATTCCAGGCATGCCGAGCGGATAGAGCTTTGCCTGTTCGACGCCGAGGGCCACAAGGAAATCGCGCGTCTGCCGCTCACCCGCGACGGCGATGAGCATCGACTCTTTGTGAAAGATGTGGGGGAAGGCACGCGCTATGGCCTGCGTGCCCATGGCACCTATGATCCCGATCGCGGCCTATGGTTCGATCTATCCAAGCTGCTGGTCGATCCCTATGCCAAGGAGATCGATCGGCCGTTTCGCTACGATCCGCGCCTCGGGGTCTATGGCACTGATACGCAGGATCTCATGCCGAAGGCGATCGTCTCGCGCGACGTTGCCGTCAAGCGGGCCAAGCCTCTGTTTCAGCCCGGCGGCCTGATCTACGAAATCGCGGTAAAGCCGTTCACCATGCTGCATCCCGATGTGCCGGCGAAACAGCGCGGCACGCTCGGCGCCCTCGCCCATCCCTCAATCATCGCACATCTCAAGCGCCTGCAGGTCGACGCCGTCGAGTTGATGCCGATCACCGCTTGGATCGATGAACGGCATCTGCCGCCGCTCGGGCTCACCAATGGCTGGGGCTACAATCCCGTTGCCTTCATGGCGCTCGATCCACGTCTCGTCCCCGGCGGCATCAGGGAATTGCGTGAGACGGTGGCAGCCCTTCACGCCGAAGGGATCGCAGTCATCCTGGATCTCGTCTTCAACCATACAGGCGAGAGCGACCGTCAGGGCCCGACGCTATCCCTGCGCGGTCTCGATAACCCTACATATTTCCGTAGTCTGCCGGATCAGCCCGGAACGCTGGTCAACGATACCGGCACGGGAAACACTGTCGCATGTGATCAGCCTCCGACACGCAAGCTCATCATCGACAGCTTGCGCCATTTCGTCCGCAATGCCGGGATCGACGGCTTCCGCTTCGATCTCGCCACCGTGCTTGGACGCAACGGCAAGGGCTTCGATCCGGAAAGCATGACGCTGCGCACCATGCTGGCGGACGAGGTGCTGCAGGATCGCATCATGATCGCTGAACCCTGGGACATTGGTCCCGGCGGCTATCAGCTCGGAAATTTCCCGACACCTTTCCTCGAATGGAACGACCGCGCTCGCGACGACCTGCGCCGCTTCTGGCGCGGCGATGCCGGCATCGGCGATCTGGCAACGATTCTTGCCGGCTCCTCGTCCATCTTCGGCCGTGACGGGCGGACGCAGACGCGCAGTGTCAACTTCCTCGCCGCCCATGATGGCTTTACCCTGATGGATCTCGTTTCCTACGAGAACAAGCACAATGAGGCCAATGGCGAGAACAATCGCGATGGTCATAACGAGAACTTCTCGTGGAACAACGGCATCGAGGGAAAAACGGACGATCTGGAGATCCAATCCAAGCGCCGCGCCGATATCGAAGCCATGCTGTCGATGCTCTTTGCCACGCGCGGCACGATCATGCTGACGGCGGGCGATGAAGGCGGACGCAGCCAGCAGGGCAACAACAATGCCTATTGCCAGGACAACGCCATCACCTGGGTGGACTGGAAGACGCTGGACAAGGAACTGATCGGCCATACCGCCTGGCTTGCCAGCCTCCGCCGCCGCTTCACGGCCTTTGGCGACATGAATTTCTTCCGCGGCGATGGCGACGTGCATTGGTTCTCAGGCGCAGGGACGCCGATGACGGTGCCGGATTGGGAAGCGCCGGGAGCGGCCGTGCTTGGCATGGCGCTGCAGACAAAGGATCGTGCGACGGACCGCTCGACACGGCTCGCCCTGGTCTTCAATCGCGCCGGAGACGAACGCGCCGTGACATTGCCGGCTTCCGAGAGCGGCGGCTGGTCCCAGCTGACGACGGGGGGCGAGAATATAGCCGGTGGACAAATCGCCATCCCTGCCCGCTCTGTCGCCTTCCTTCTGGAAAACTGATCGCGGTTGCACTTTCAGTCTCGATTCGCCAGAAAGGGTTTTGACGACACAGACTGACGAGGATGGAATGCCCGGCGAAATTTCGCTTGTTGAGATCATGAAGCTTGCGGGAACGGAAATCGGCGTTTCCGACTGGATCGCCGTCGATCAGACGATGATCGACACTTTTGCCGATGCGACACTCGATCATCAGTTCATCCACGTCGACCCCGAACGCGCCAAGGCGGAAACGCCCTATGGCGGCACGATTGCCCACGGCTTCCTGACGCTCTCGCTGCTCTCGGCGATGAACTACAGCGCCCTGCCGAAAATCGGCGAACAGATCATGGGCATCAACTACGGCTTCGAGAAGATCCGCTTCATGTCGCCGGTCAAGTGCGGCGTGCGAGTGCGAGGACATTTCACCCTCGCCGAAACGCGACTGCGCGGCGCCAATATGCTGATGTTGACTTATGACGTGACGGTCGAGATCGAAAACGAACGCAAGCCGGCACTGACTGCGACATGGACGACCATATCGCAGTTCGACCCGAAGGATCGGCCGGAAGAGCCTTAAGACTTTTTCAGGATGGAACGGATTTTCTGAGCAAATATAACCAGAAGAAGAAGCGCAATTCCGCACAAAGCTTCCGGGAGTTGGGAAGTTAGAGCGCGAAATATAGAAAGCACTTCGAAAGAAACTTCGCCATCAACAACCTGCTCAATTATATGAAGAACTATTATCGTTGGCACGAAAACTGTCAAGTAGCTTCGAATACGGTCCAAAGCGTCAAATTTACTTGGCATCGTTGGCTGCGTGCTTTCGAAGCCTATCCCGGTCCATGCCCTGGAATCGACTTCAAGGCTTTCCCTGTCAGAGCCCATGGGCGTGACCTTTGTATCGCGCATCACAATGCGCTGATTGAAGGCGAGTGCTGCGAGCGCGCCGATACAACCAATATGCGACCGAAATTGATGGCAAACAAGATCCATTGCCATCAACTCTCGGCGTCATGCACCACATCGACTTTGCCCGCTAAGGCTATCGAGCTTAAAGGCCGGCATCCTCCGCGCCTTCTGCCAGAAGGCCAAAGGCATAATCGGAGAAGGAGCGCCAGACTTCGACGCGGAATGTCTCGTCGTCGAGCCGCAGGATTACGACTTCCGCCTTGCCAAGCAGCGTGCGCGAGCAGGCGCCGACAGGAAATGCGCTGAGCGACACATCCTGCGGGCAGCCGGCGGCAAGCGTTGCTTCCGCGCCGGGGCCGGACACGATGACGGCTGTATTGCGATGCGAGATATCCGTCGCCGAATGCAGCACGCCAGACGATGCAGCCACGCCGACCAGCTCGACACCATTTTCGTCGATAACGAGCCATTCGTCCGGGCCGAGCCACAGGGCATGACGCCCATTGGCGCTGGCCGAGGTCTTCGGCCGGGTCGGCAGTTGAAGGCCGATCGCCTGTGAAAGACCATGGACGGAATCGGCCGGTGCGCGCAGCGAAATGCGGCTTGCGGGAGCAGCTGGCGTCAGCCGCACGGTCGAGGAACCACCGTGGCGGCCGGCGAGGGGCAGTTTGCGGGTAGCGAGATCAGCCATTGATCCGGCCTCCTTCCTTGTCAAAGAACACCAGATCCGTCACCTCGACTGATATCGTCTTGTCTGGCATGGGCACATAGAGCGTCTTGCCCATGCGCTCGCGTCCGCCGGCAACGAGCGCGAAGGCGATGGAGCGGCCGAGATTCTCGGACCAATAGGCGGAAGTGACATGGCCAAGCATGGTCATCGGTTTCGGCTCATTCGGATCAGCAACGATCTGTGCACCCTCCTCCAGCACCACCTTCGGATCGCGGGTGACGAGACCGACGAGCTGCTTGCGCCCTTCCTTGACGAGATCCGGCCGCTTCAGGCCGCGAATGCCGACGAAATCGGTCTTCTTCTTGGAAACAGCCCAGGCAAGGCCGGCATCGTCAGGCGTCACCGTACCATCGGTATCCTGGCCGACGATGATGTAGCCCTTCTCGGCGCGCAGCACGTGCATGGTCTCCGTACCGTAGGCGCAGGCGCCCATAGGCTCGGCACGAGCCCATACGGCCTCCCAAACGGACTGGCCGTAATCGGCCGGCACGTTGATTTCGTAGCCGACTTCACCGGTGAAGGAGACGCGGAACAGCCGCGCCGGTACGCCGCAAACCTTGCACTCGGCCACGCTCATATGCGGGAAGGCCTCGTTGGACAGATCCTGGCCTTCGACGAGCGGCTCGATGATCTCGCGCGCCTTCGGACCCTGCACGGCGATAACGGCCCATTGCTCGGTGGTGGAGGTCAGCCACACCTTCAGATGCGGGAATTCGGTCTGCAGATAGTCTTCCATGTGATGCAGCACGCGCGGCGCACCGCCGGTTGTGGTGGTCACATGGAAGCGATCCTCTGCCAGACGCCCGACGACGCCGTCGTCATAAACAAAGCCATCTTCGCGGGTCATGATGCCGTAGCGGCAGCGGCCGGGCTTCAGCGTATCCCAGGCGTTGGTGTAGAGGAGGTTCAAAAACTCGGCTGCGTCGGGTCCGACCACTTCGATCTTGCCGAGCGTCGACGCATCGAACACGCCAGCCACTTCGCGCGCCGTGCGGCACTCGCGATTGACGGCTTGGTGCATGGTCTCGCCGGCGCGCGGATAGAACCAGGCGCGCTTCCAGTTGCCGACATCTTCGAAGATCGCGCCGTGCGCCTCTTCCCAGGCATGCATCGGCGTCTTGCGTGCGGGATCGAAGAGAGCCCCGCGCGAATGGCTGATGAGCGTACCGTAGGTCACCGGCGTATAGGGCGCGCGGAAGGTGGTAAGGCCGACCTGCGGAATATCCTTGCCGAGCATTTCGGCGGCGATCGCCAGCCCGTGCATGTTGGAAAGCTTGCCCTGATCGGAGGCCATGCCGTTGGTGGTGAAGCGCTTGATATGCTCGATGGAATGCATGCCTTCGCGCACGGCAAGACGAATATCCTTGGCGCAGACATCGTGCTGGAAATCGACGAAAGCCTTCGCATTCGTGTCCGGCCCGGCGCCTTCGGCCGCACCGATCATGCCGCCGGTCCACTCGAAAGCCTGTTCGGCGTGGAGCTGGATCTTCTCGCCGCCATTGGTGCTGCCGGTGGCGCGCGCCATCAGCTCA
The DNA here is from genome assembly GCF_054558365.1 of Rhizobium sp. No.120. Taxonomy (NCBI): domain Bacteria; kingdom Pseudomonadati; phylum Pseudomonadota; class Alphaproteobacteria; order Hyphomicrobiales; family Rhizobiaceae; genus Rhizobium; species Rhizobium sp. No.120. The sequence continues at coordinate 174,015 of NZ_BAAJNQ010000008.1, read as the reverse complement.
CCGGCGGCAAGAGATTCCTCGATCGCGGCCTGTAGCCCGTCCGTACCGTTGCAGGCACCGACCGAAAGGCAATCCTGAACATAGGTGCCCGGCAGGAAACGCTGCTTTTCGGCATCGAATTTCAGCTTGCCGCGCGATTGCGAGAAGAGATGAACGGAAGGCGTCCAGCCCGCCGAAACCAGCAGGGCATCCACCGGGATCTTGCGGGTGGCGGAGCTGCCGTTGCGCGAGACGGTCATGGAGGAGACGCGCAGTTTGCCTGATGTATCGACGACCGCATAGTCGGTCATCACCTCGATACCGAGCCGCTTTGCCTCGGCGAGAATTGCCTCGCCCGGCCGCGCACGGCTGTCGACGATGGCAGCGATCGAGATGCCGGCACGCTTCAGGTCGAAGGCGGCCTCATAGGCCGAATCATGTGCGGTATAGACACCGATCTTCGCGCCGACGGCGACGCCATAATGATTGAGATAGGCACGCGCCGCCGAGGCGAGCATGATGCCCGGACGATCGTTGTTCGGAAACACCATGTGGCGTTCGATCGCGCCGGTTGCCAGGATGGCGCGCTTGGCACGGACCTGCCACAGGCGTTCGCGCGGCAAGTCGCGGCCGGGTTTGGCCAGATGGTCGGTCACGCGTTCGGCAAGGCCGAAGAAATTGTGGTTGTAATAGCCGAAGGCGGTCGTGCGGGTCAGCACCTGGACATTCGGCATCGCCTTGAGCTTGGCGAAGGTCACCTGCGCCCACTCGTAGCCTTCCACACCGTCGATCTTGATGCCGGTGTCGAAGCGGAGCGCGCCGCCGACCTCCGGCTGCTCGTCACAGAGGATGACTTTAGCGCCGGTTTCAGCCGCGGCGAGTGCCGCGGAGAGGCCGGCAACACCGGCACCGACGATGAGCACGTCGCAATGCGCATAGCGGCTGGCATAGTGATCCGGATCCTCTTCCGTCGGCGCAACGCCGAGGCCGGCGGCACGGCGGATGAAGGGCTCGTAAATATGCTTCCAGGCCGACTTCGGCCACATGAAGGTCTTGTAGTAGAAGCCGGCGGCAAAGAAGGGCGACATCAGATTGTTAACGCCCCCGATATCGAAGGCGAGCGACGGCCAGCGGTTCTGCGACTGGGCCTTCATGCCGTCGAAGACTTCCTGCACGCTGGCACGTACGTTCGGCTGACGCCGCGCCGCATCGCGTGAAATATCGAGCAGCGCGTTTGGCTCTTCGGCTCCGGCCGAGAGGATACCGCGCGGACGGTGGTACTTGAAGGATCGGCCGACCAGATGAACGCCATTGGCAAGCAGCGCCGATGCGACGGTATCGCCTTCGAGCGCGGTATAGGTCTTGCCGTCAAAAGTGAAGCGAGCGGTTCTGGCCGGCGTCAGACGCCCCTTGCCCGCGATACGATTGGCGCCGCTCATTCAGCAAATCCCTCTGTTGGTGCCGTCTTTTCTTGTTCGTTTTGTTGCTGCGCCACCGGTTCGGCCGCGCCGGGCTTGAGCGTCGCCGGATCCGGTTTCGGTTCGCCGGCCTTGTAGGTTCGGTAGAAGTGATCGCTCACTGTATCGCGCGCCGCATTGAAGAAGCGGCCGCAGCCATGGATGTGCCGCCAGCGCTCGAAGATCAGCCCCTTCGGATTGTCGCGCAGGAAGAAATATTCCTCGAATTCTTCGTCCGAGATCCCGGCAATATTGGCCGGCCGCACGATATGCGCGTCGCCGGCGTTGCGGAATTCAAGTTCCGAACGCTCTTCCTCACAATAGGGGCAGTAAATCAGCAGCATCGTTTTCTACCTGTGTTAAAGCTCGGAGCCTGTAAGGCTTGTGCCGGGAGGCTGCGCGCAAAGCTGCCGCCCCATGATGACGAAAGGTGTTATGCGCTTCAGCAGCGCCTCCAGCGATCCATAGGGCTTCAGCACGTTGGTCATCCCCAGATTAACCAGGCTCATGCCCAGCAGATCAGTGTCGATCGCAAACGCCCTGGTCGCCTCGGGCGTCTGGTCCGGCACGAAATAGACCGTCGGCTTGTTCAGCACCTTGGCACAGGCAATCACGCCGCTTTCGGCCACGAAGGGCCAGTCGGCCTCATCCTTTGCCTTGTGGATCACCTGCATGCGAAAATCCTTGACCCCCGGAATAAGATCGCTGACTTCGGTCGCGATCGCTCCGACCGGCAGGGAAAGCCCTGCGGCAAGAACGATCCCGACCGCGGCCGACATCAGTGTGCCACGGCGGCGGCGGCCGCCTCATCGATCAGACGGCCAGTGCGGAAGCGATCCAGCGTCAGGCCGGCATTGAACTTATGCGGCTCGTCGCGAGCAATCAGATGGGCAAAGAGATTGGCCGAACCCGGCGTCGCCTTGAAGCCGCCCGTGCCCCAGCCGCAATTGACATAGAGTCCGGGCACCGGCGTCTTCGACTGGATCGCCGACCGGTCCGGCGTATTGTCGACGATGCCGCCCCAGGAGCGCATCATCTTCACGCGGCGGAACATCGGGAAGAGCTCGCAGATCGCATCCAACGTATGGGTTATGATCTGCAACCCGCCGGTCTGGCTATAGGAATTGTACTGGTCCGTGCCCGCACCGATGACGAGCTCGCCCTTGTCGGACTGCGAGATATAGGCATGCACCGTGTTCGACATGACGACACAGGGAAAGATCGGCTTCAGCGGCTCGGAGACCAATGCCTGCAGCGGGCTCGATTGCAGCGGCACACGCACGCCGGCCATCTGCATGACGACCGTGGTATGGCCGGCTGCGGAAACGCCGACCTTCTTCGCGCCGATGAAGCCCTTGCTCGTTTCGACACCCGTCACGCGGCCATCCGGCCCACGGCGAATGCCGGTCACTTCGCAATTCTGGATGATGTGCACGCCGCGATCGGAAGCAGCGCGGGCAAAGCCCCACGCGACCGCATCGTGACGCGCCGTGCCGCCGCGACGCTGCAGGGCAGCGCCGTTGATCGGATAGCGAGCCGTCTTCGAAATATCGAGCGGCGGACAATAGGCTTTCGCCTGTTCCGGCGTCAGCCATTCATTATCGATGCCATAGAGGCGATTTGCGTGGATATGACGCTTGAAGGACTGCTGGTCATGCACATTGTGCGACAGCATCATCACGCCACGTGGCGAATACATGACATTGTAATTGAGATCCTGAGATAGCCCCTCCCAGAGCTTCATCGAATGCTCGTAGATGTGCATGCTCTCTTCATAGAGGTAGTTCGAGCGGATGATCGTCGTGTTGCGGCCGGTATTGCCGCCGCCGAGCCAGCCCTTTTCGATGACGGCAACATTGGTGATGCCATGCTCCTTGGCGAGATAGTAGGCCGCACCCAGGCCATGACCGCCGGCGCCGACGATGATGACGTCATACTCCTTGCGCGGCTCCGGCGAGGTCCATTGAGCCTCCCAGCCCTTGTGAGCCCGCATCGCTTCCCGTGCCACGGCAAAAACCGAGTATTTACGCATTCGCCCTCAACTCCTTCAGGCAAGACGCCCATCTTTATGGGTCATACAAATCGCAAATCCAAAACCGACACAACGGCTCTTTTGCGACGCATTCAGGACCGGCTTTCGACACGGTTAAAATTGCCATGCGGCCGAACCGTCTGCTTACGAGTGCCAGCAGATCTATTTGCGCTGCAGGTGACAGACCTTCACACGCCCGCCATGACCGTCCTTGCGCCAGACGCATCCCTCTTCTCGCGGCTTTCCATTATAGAGATAAATTCTCGCACGACGCTTGCTGTCGTAGGTCTGATTGGAAAAATCATGGCCACCGATGCGCACATTCTTGCCGAGCCGCACTTCGCCGGCTTTGGCAGGCGCAAACACCGTAGTGAGAACGACAAGGCTAAGCGCGATGGCACTAAGCGCTTTCCTAACAGCAATAAAGCGATGCGATTGCATAAAGTGATTTCCCCTCGTTTCGGACGGCTGCTCCAATACCCCCGCAGCTCACGAATGATTCTGATCCGAAATGCTCACATAAGCATGTCAGTGCCGCAAAGATCGGGATCTGCCAATCCCTCTTTCAAGCGCCTTCGTGAAAGCCCAGCAGGTATCGCCGGCTCAAATCCACCCTCGACAAACCGCTTTTTCCTCTGCAAACTCACGATCTAGCTAGACTTTGACAAACCGATCTGCTATCCCGCCTTCCAATCGCAAGGCTACGGCTGCGCGAACGTTATATTTTTGCCTCCTGGCGCTGCCGTCGCCGCTGGCATCAACCAAACCAAAGGAACGTGATTCTCGTGCAGGTACTTGTCCGCGATAACAATGTCGACCAGGCTCTCCGCGCTCTCAAGAAGAAGATGCAGCGCGAAGGTATTTTCCGCGAAATGAAGATGCGCGACTACTATGAAAAGCCGTCGCAGAAGCGTGCTCGCGAGAAGGCAGAAGCTGTTCGTCGCGTTCGCAAGCTTGCTCGCAAGCGCGCTCAGCGCGAAGGCCTTGTTGCCAAGTAATCGCCGTTTTTTCGACGTTTTCAGATGCATGTGTGGCGGGGGCGAGTCGTTCGCCGCCGCCTTTTTGATTTATTCTCTACGCAAATCGGATTAAATCAGAACAGCCTGATATGACGCATGGGGAAAGCGAACCCGATAATGGCAATGACGACTTCCGTAAAGTTCCGCACTTCGAACCTCTCCTTACCCGTTTCGAAGCGCGCCGCGGCTCTGCCTGCTTTGGCGATACTTGCCGCAATCAGCCTTTCCGGCTGCCAGACTGCCAGCACAGATAACGTGATCCAGATCGACAAGGCGCAGGGTTCGTCCGAAAATATCGCCTCGCTGACATCTGTCATCAATGCCAATCCGCAGGATCCGGAAGGCTACAATGTGCGTGGCACGGCCTATGGCCGCGGCGGCGATTTCAACCGCGCTCTTGGCGATTTCAATCAGGCGATCCAGCTCAATCCGAAATTCTACCAGGCGTACGCTAACCGCGCGCTGATCTATCGCAACATGGGCAAGCTGCCGGAAGCGGTCGCGGACTATAATGCGGCGCTGCAGATCAACCCGAACTATGATGTCGCCTATATCGGCCGCGGCAATCTCTACCGACAGTCCGGCCGCGACAACGACGCCTTCAACGATTATTCGAAGGCCATCAGCCTCGGGACGACGGATGGACGCGCCTATAACGGCCGCGGCGTGATCTACCAGAAGCGCAATCAGCAGGATAAGGCGATCGACGATTTCTCCAAGGCGATCTCGCTGTCGCCGAACTCGCCGGAACCCTACAATAGCCGTGGCATTTCCTATCTCGCGCAGAACGACGACGACAACGCTTTTGCCGATTTCAACCATGCTATCGAGCTGAACAACAAGCTCGCCGAATCCTGGGCAAACCAGGCCTTCGTTTATGAGCGCAAAGGCGACAAGGCGAAAGCCCGCCGCTCCTATCAGCATGCGGTCAACCTCGATCCCAACTATCAACCGGCCAGAGACGGCCTGGCGCGTGTCGGCGCCGGCGCCTGACGCAAATCATATAACCGCAAGACATCCAGCCGCCGGCGCTCTTTCGCACGGCGGCTTTTCTTTGCCAGGGTCTTTGATTTCGCGCATGTCGTTATCGCAAAACCGCTGCACACTTTTGCGCGACATGCTGTAGTCTCAAGCTCATCCGTTCAAGCGAGACAAAGACATGTCCTCCCCGCAGAAAATCATCGTCATCGGCGCCGGTATCATCGGGGCTTCCATCGCTTGGCATCTGAGCCGCAAGGACGTATCGGTAACGGTGGTCGCGCAGCAGACCGGCGGCGTTGCCACTCCGAACTCCTTCGCCTGGATCAATGCCAGCTGGGGCAATCCGGAATTCTACTTCCGCGTCCGCCATCGCTCGATGACGGAGTGGTCGAGGCTGAAGGCGGATCTGCCTGACATCCCTCTATCCTGGTGCGGCGGCCTCAGTTGGGATCTGCCCGAGGCGGAGTTGGACGCTTATGCGGCGCAGCACCACGGCTGGGGCTACGGCATACAGCCTGTCAACCGCGCGACAAGTGCCATGCTCGAACCCTACCTGGCCAATCCGCCCGACTATGCCCTGCATGTCGCGGAAGAAGGCGCCGTCGAACCCGTTACCGCTGCCGAACTGCTGCTGGAAGATGCCCGCCGTCGAGGGGCGATCCTGTCATCCGGCGTCGAAGTCAAAGGGCTGCTGCGGCAGAGCGAGCGAATCGTCGGTATCGAGACGAACGAGGGACCGATATACGCCGATCATGTCGTTCTGGCCGCCGGTGCCGGCACGGCCGCACTCGCCGCCTCGATCGATATTCTCGTGCCGCTCGAAACACCTCCGGGGCTCATCGTTCATTCGCGACCCGTGCGGAAAATGTTGAACGGTCTGGTGATGGCACCGGAACTGCATCTGCGCCAGACGGCAGAAGGACGAATCATTGCCGGCAGCGACTTCGGCGGCACCGATCCCGGCGACAATCCTCGAGCGGCTGCCGACGCGCTCTTCGCCAAGGTCAGAGCAATGTTGAAAAACGGTGAGGCGCTGGAGCTTGATTTCCACACCATCGGCTATCGCCCGACTCCGAAAGATGGCCTGCCGATCCTGGGTAACACCGGTGCGGCGCCCGGCCTCTACCTCGCAGTTCTGCATTCTGGCGTCACGCTCGCGCCGCTCGTCGGCCTGCTCGCCGCGCAGGAAATCGTCGATGGCAGCGAAGCGCACGAGCTTGCGCCGTTCCGGCTCTCCCGCTTTTCCTAGCTTGCGAATGAGACGATCAGCGCAACTGCAGGGATGCGTTGCCACAGTCGTAAATACCCGAGATCGCTTACGATTTCGCAGTAATGACTTTTCAGATGTTGCAAGGAAAATTACCGAGCCCTAACATGGCGCTTCTGGAGCATGTAGCTCGGATCGGGGCATGGGGGCGCTTGGCACGATGACCAATACCATTTTCTTTGCGTTTGCCGGCGCGTCGGATCCTTGTGGAGACACGATCGGTTGATCGCTTCATGAGAAAGCCGCATTTTCCGAAAGCGTCGATTGGTGCCTATCTGATCGCCATCGCCTTGGCGATCGCCTTGCCTATTCTCGCCTTCGTTGCGCTGCTTCTGGTTCAGCTTGAGAATAATGAACGTGATGTGCTGAAGGGTGACACCGTTCAGGACGCGCAGGCGCTTGCACGCGTCATTGATCGCCAATTGCAGGACATGGCGACGACGCTACGTCTCCTGTCTTCCTCGCCGGAACTCGAACGCAACGACATTGCCACCTTCTTCGCCCGTACGGAAACGGTCCTGCGCACCGATTCGCTCTTCGTGCTACTCATGGAAAAGGATGGCCAGCTTCGGCTGAATACCCGCTGGCCGCTTGGAAAACCGCTCGGCAAGACCGGCAACATGGCAGCACTCCAATCGGCGCTGAACTCCGGCCGCATCGAGGCATCCGACGTTTTCATAGGATCGAACGCCCGCCGTTGGGTCTATAACGTCACCCTGCCGCTTGAGCATTCGCCGGCCGGCGCGGCTTTGGCAGTAACCCAGGATGCCGACGAGCTCGCCAAGCTCATAACGACTGAGGCCCTGCCGCCCGGCTGGTCCGCCGCCGTTGTGGATAAATCCGGCCATGTCGTCGCTGCCGGCGGACCGACGACCCTCGCTCCTGGCGACACCTTTAACAAGGACATTCTGCCGAAGCTGATCGCATCCAGCGGTGTCTACCAGGACGAAAAGACCTTGCCGAATGCGGTGCTCGGCTATGCCCAGATCTCCGGCTGGTCCTGGAAGGCCGTCGTCTGGGGACCGATTGCATCCGCGCAGCAGTCGCTGATGAGCACCTGGCGGTTCCTGATTTATGGCGGCGTGACGCTGCTAATGGTTGCGCTCATCGCCGTTTATGCGCTGGCGCGTCAGGTGCGCACCACCATCCAGAGCATAGCCGACATGGCAGACCGCATGGGCCGAGGCGAAATCGTGTCGCCAGTTGACACCAGCGTTATCGAGGCAAATCAGGTGGCCATTGCGCTTTCCAACGCATCCTTCGACCGCAGCGTTACCGAGGATCGGCTGCATTTCGTCATGCACGAGCTCGTCCACCGTACCAAGAACCTGCTGGCGCTCGCCCAGGCGATGACACGCCAGCTCGCGCGGCAGACTGATAGCGTCGACACGTTCCAGCGGGCGGTCGCCGACCGGCTGGAGGGCCTGGCTCGCTCGATTGAGGTGCTGACCAGCGAACAATGGTCCGGCGTGTCGCTGCGCCGCGTGATCGACATTCATCTCGCTACTTTCCTTCAGGGACCTCAGCAACTCGACGTTCTCGGCAACGACTTCCTGCTGAAGCCGGAGGCGGTACAGAATCTCGGCCTGATCCTGCACGAGCTTGCCACCAATTCGGTCAAGTATGGGGCGCTTTCCGCACCGGAGGGCAAGATCACCATCGAATGGACAAATGAAGCCAGTGAAACCGGCACGATGATCCGCTTCGTCTGGACTGAAAGCGGCGGTCCGACTGTCAAACCGCCGAGCGAGGCCGGCTTCGGCACCACTGTCACGAGAACTCATGCCGCGGCATCCTTCAGCGGCCAAGTCGAGGTCGATTTCCGTCCGGCCGGACTCATCTGGATACTGACCGCGCCACGCAACATGATGGAGCGTCAAAGGAGCTGAAATGCTGCGCGTGCGGGCGCAGCGACAGCCTACTCGTTCATCGCCTTGACGATTTCCTCGGTGACCTTTTTGGCGTCACCGAGAAGCATCATCGTGCCGTCCTTGTAAAACAGCGTATTGTCGATGCCGGCATAGCCGGAGCCAAGCGAGCGCTTGACGAAAAGGCAGGTCTTCGCCTTGTCAACATCAAGGATCGGCATGCCGTAGATCGGCGAGGTCTTGTCGTCGCGCGCCGCCGGATTGGTGACGTCATTGGCGCCGATGACATAGGCGACATCGGCCTGGGCGAATTCCGAATTGATATCTTCGAGTTCGAAGACCTCGTCATAGGGCACGTTGGCTTCGGCGAGCAGCACATTCATGTGACCCGGCATGCGGCCGGCAACGGGGTGGATGGCATATTTGACCTCGACGCCATGCGCCTTCAGCCTGTCCGCCATTTCGCGCAATGCATGCTGGGCCTGCGCCACCGCCATGCCGTAACCCGGCACGATGATGACCTTGGAGGCATTCGCCATCAAATAGGCGGCATCCTCGGCCGAGCCAAGCTTCACGGTCTTGTCGGAATTATCAGCTCCGCCCGAGGCCGTCTCGCCGCCGAAGCCGCCGAGAATGACCGAAAGGAAGGAGCGGTTCATGCCCTTGCACATGATGTAGGACAGGATGGCACCCGAAGAGCCGACAAGCGCGCCGGTGATGATGAGCGCGAGATTGCCGAGCGTGAAGCCGATGCCGGCGGCAGCCCAGCCAGAATAGGAATTCAGCATCGACACGACGACCGGCATGTCGGCGCCGCCGATCGGCACGATCAGCAGCACGCCAAGAAGTAGCGACAGCGCGACGATCGCCCAGAAGGCGAGATGGCTTTCGCTCGCCGCCAGGCTGATGATCGAGACCAAGATCAGCACAAGCAGAGCAGCGTTGATGATGTGCCGGTTCGGCAGCAGGATCGGCTTGCCGGACATGCGCCCGTCGAGCTTCAGGAAGGCAATGATCGAGCCGGTGAATGTCAGCGCGCCGATCGCCACACCGATCGCCATTTCGATGCGGGCTTCCGTATGGATATGGCCGATTTCGCCAATGCCGAAGGAAGACGGAGTATAGAGCGCCGAAGCGGCGACGAGGACAGCCGCAAGACCGACCAGCGAGTGGAAACCGGCCACGAGCTGCGGCATCGACGTCATCGGAATGACGCGGGCGATGTAAGCCCCCGCTCCGCCGCCGATGGCAAGACCGAGAATGATCAGCACGAAGCCGCCGAAGGACGGCGTCGCCAGCACCAGCGTGGTGACAATGGCGATCCCCATGCCGACCATGCCGTAGAGATTACCGCGCCGGCTCGTGGCCGGATGCGACAGGCCGCGCAGCGCCAGGATGAACAGGACGCCGGAGACGAGGTAAAGGAAAGCCGCGATATTGCTCAGCATGCCGTCCTCACTTGTCCTTCTTCTTGTACATCGCCAGCATGCGCTGGGTGACAAGGAAGCCGCCGACGATATTGACCGAAACGAGCACCAACGCCACAAAGCCAAAGCCGGTGGCAAGACCGCTCACGGAAATTCCAACAGCCAGCAGCGCGCCGACGACGATGACCGAGGAAATGGCGTTGGTGACCGCCATCAGCGGCGTATGCAGGGCCGGCGTCACCGACCAGACGACATAGTAGCCAACGAAGATCGCCAGCACGAAAATTGCAAACTGGAAGACGAAGGGATCGATCGCGCCGCCAGTTGCCGCGCTGACAGTCTCCGGGGCCTGCGCCGCGGCGGCCGTGACGGCGTCAACGGCATCATGCAGTTGCTGGAGTGCCTGGTCCATCGCTTGGCTGGCCATCTCAGAGATCTCCCTTCTTGATCGTCGGCTGGTCGGGATCGACGAAGTTCGGGTTCACGACTTCACCACCATCGGTCAGCATCGTCGCTTTGATCAGCTCATCGGTGCGGCTGAGGGCGAGGCTCTTCGTATCCTTGTCGACCATCGTCTCCAGGAAGGTCACGAGGTTCTTGGCATAGAGAGCTGAAGCGCTGGCCGCGATCCGGCCGGCCATGTTGGGATAGCCGATCACGCGGACGCCTTCGACCTCGGCGATCTTGCCATACTCTGCGCCTTCGATATTGCCACCGCGCTCCACGGCCAGATCGACGGCAACAGCGCCGGGGCGCATCGCCTTCAGCATGTCGCGCCCGACGAGGCGCGGTGCAGGCCGACCGGGGATCAAGGCCGTGGTGATGATGATGTCCTGTTTGGCGATATGATCGGCAACGAGAGCTGCTTGCTTGGCTTGATACTCTTTCGACATTTCCTTGGCATAGCCGCCTGCGGTTTCCGCCGCCTTGAACTCCTCGTCCTCAACCGCGATGAATTTTGCACCGAGCGAAGCGACCTGTTCCTTCGCAGCCGGACGAACATCGGTCGCTGAGACCTGCGCGCCGAGACGCCGTGCGGTCGCAATCGCTTGCAGGCCGGCAACACCTGCCCCCATGACGAACACTTTCGCCGCAGGCACCGTGCCCGCCGCCGTCATCATCATTGGTAACGCTCGATCATAGACGGCTGCCGCCTCGATGACGGCCTGATAGCCGGCAAGGTTTGCCTGTGACGACAGAACGTCCATCGACTGCGCGCGAGTAATGCGCGGCATCAGCTCCATCGCAAAACTCGTCAGCCCGGCGCGCGCCATCCCGGCGAGCGCTGTCTCGTTGCCATAGGGATCCATGATGGCGACGACGATGGCACCGCTCTTGTAACCTGCTATCTCCTTGGTCGTCGGTCGCCTGACCTTGAGCACGACGTCGGCCGCCTTTGCATCCTTGACGGAGCCGATCCGCGCGCCGACGGCTTCATATTCGACATCGGGGATACGCGATAAAGTCCCCGCACCGGCTTCGATCACGACATCGAAACCGAGGCTCCTCATCTTCTTTACCGTTTCGGCGGACGCCGCAACACGCGTTTCCTCCGCGACACTTTCCTTGGCAACGAAAACCAGATTGCTCAACAACGACACCTCGCATCACAAACGGCACCGCTCCTGAATGCGGCGGCGCTGTAGCCTGCAGAATCATGGGAAAGCGCGGGCGATCGACCCGCCATCTGTCAGCGCTGTATGTCAGCGCAACAGGACGATGCTGGCGATGGTCAGAACGATGAATATCAGGACGCCGCCGAGGAAGCCGGCATGACCGAAGAAACCGGCGGCCATGGCGATCAGCAAGGCGGCGACGATCGCAGACCCAACTTTAGCGCCCGAGATGAAAAGATTATAGGTCTTCTCATGTTCTTTGTAGTCCATCGGAGCACCCACTTCAGCGGGTCCAGTATGATGTTCGGCCATGCAGATTTCTCCCCTCAATCCTCTCCTCCGACAGACAATCTAGACAGCTCGCCGGAGTCCATCCTCAAAAACTGCGATATCCCGTAAGGGAAATACCGCGATCAATCTTCCTCCACCGAGGCGTTACACAAAGCGAGGAAAAATGCAATGCACGAGAAGGTCGCAGATGGCGCAGGCCGATCGAATTGCCGGAGGTTTCCAAATGTCTCAGCACCGCTGGGACGCCGGCTATCTGACGACCTCGGGCGGCAAGAGCCTGCCGGCTCCCAGCTGCCGTCTATCGAGACCGGCGACCTTCTCGACGACTTGCTCTGAGGCTATCGGAGGGGAAAATACGTAACCCTGGACGATATCCGCCAGGTTCCGCTCGACGACCAATGCGAGCTGCTCCAGCGTCTCGACACCTTCGATCACCACATGCAAGCTGAGGGCGCGGGAAAGATCGACGATGCCGCACAGCAGCTTGAAACGACGGCTGTCCGTCGTGATATCGCGAACGAAGGAGCGATCGATTTTCACGACATCCACCGGCAGCGTATCGAGGTAACTGAGGCTGGAAAATCCCGTTCCGAAATCGTCGATCGCAATCGTAATGCCCCTCGTCCGCAAATCCGCGAGAATGGAGTGGACCGTTGCCACTTCGTCCATCAGGCAGCTTTCGGTAACTTCGAGATGCAGGCGGAAGGGCTCAAGTCCCGATATCTCGAGCGCCGCGGTGACGATTTTGATGATCTCGTCATTGCGCAGATCCTGCGCGGAGAGATTGACGGAAACGGCGAGTGGCGCAGGCCATGAGGCACAATCCCTGCAGGCCTGGTTGATCATGAAGTGGGTGATGCCGGCAACGATCCCCATCTCCTCGGCAAGCTGCACGAAAAGATCGGGCGGGATCGAGCCCTTCTCGGGGTGAATCCAGCGCGCAAGCGCCTCGCAGCATTCGATGCGGGAGCCATCCGGCCTGTACATCGGCTGGTAGGCCGCCTGAAGTCTTCCTGCCTCCACCGCCTCGCGCAAGTCATCCTTCAGCTTTTGCCGCTCGACATAGCGTGCGTCCATTTCCTGCTCGAAGGCGCTGCAGCCGCCCCTCATTCGGGATTTCGCCTCGAAGAGTGCGAGATCGGCCTTGATCTGCCATTCCTCCGGCCGGAACTCCCGGCTGGGCATCGTCATATATCCGCCACTGACAGAAACCCGAAAGCTGCTGTCTTCCGCGTCATAGGTGCCGGCCATTGCCGCATGCAGGGCGCGGATGCGACCATCGATATTCGCAACATCGTCCTCATTCGGAAAGAACAGCACGAATTGATCGCCGACAAGACGAGCAACAAGCGCTGTCGTGCCGGCAAGCGCCTTCAAGCGCTCGGCCACGGCAACCAGCAGACGGTCCCCCGCGACATGTCCCTTGGTATCGTTGACATGCTTGAAGCCGTCGATATCCAGAACCAGTATGCCGATGCGGCTTTCCCGCTTGCGTGTAGCCAGCCTCTCCTTGACCTGATCCATGAAATATTCGCGGTTCGGCAGCCCGGTCAAAGGGTCGTAGCGCACCATATGCAGGATCTTGCGCTCTGCGCGAATACGCACCGTCACGTCCTCGAAGATCAGAATGACGATCCCATCAGCACGCCGGCTAGCCGAAAATTCCAGAAACTGATCCTCATTGAATTGAATGAGGGTTCGGGAAAGCGTGCCGCTGACGAGTTGAGCCAATTGCCGCTGAATGAGCCCGGGAAGCGATCCGTCGATGAAGGCGTGACGGGCGCCATAACGTAGAACGACGTCGAATTCGCAGTCCTTGAGCCGCTGCGGATCGGCGAAGTTGAGGAGCTCGCATGCCTTGCGATTGACGACCAGAATGCGATTTTGGGCGTCCAGCATGAACAGCCCGTGGGGCATGTTGTTGAGCGCGGTGTCAAACCTGTCGGCCATCAACGATATCTCACGTGAGGCGACAATGTTCCTGTAGAGGAATTCGCGCATGCCACTTGCCATTGAACGGGTCGTCAGCCCAAACGGAATAAGCATGAGGGACGCGGTTCCCTTGTAAAATTCCTGCGATAGCAGACAGGCAATAACGATCGGCACGCAGCAGGCCAGAATCTGAAGATCGACTGCACGAGGCGAACCGTAGTTGCGACCGACGATCGATACAATCGACGCCATCGTGACGGCGATGCAGATGAATTCCGCCAGCGGATTGCGCAGGATGAGGATGGCATAACCGCTTCCGATGCCGAGAATGGCGGCCGTTGCCGCGGCGCCAACGGCATAACGTGTTTCCCAGCTGGCTATATCGGCGCGCGAAAAACCGTTCTTGTCCGCTGCATCGAACAGCCGAAACAAATTGATCCGTAAGCCAAAGACAACGGCAAACGCCACGCAAAAGGCCAGATAAATGCCGGCATGCGTACTTAGAAAAACGAGGACATAGGTGAGGATATGAACGAATACGCCCGTAAAGAGCGTTTTCCGGTTTCCGAAAAGCGAACTGACAAACGACAGATAAACATCCGTCGGCACGGTGTCCGGGCTTGGAGGCTTCATTCAGACTTCCCCTGATGCGGCGGACACCCTAGGGGAAACCTTTTAAAATTTACTTGCCCAAACCGAGTTCATTCGGAAAGTTTTACCACTCAAAACGGCAGCTTAAATTCAAGCTGGATTGGGATCAGTATCGCGCCGACATAATGATTCCCGACACACGTTGACGTTGATCTGGCATTTAAATCGCCAATAAAGAAAACGATATACCGCCAAAGACTTATGAAATACGATTACAGCTTGCCCGCCCGCTGCTGGATCATCATGAAGGTATCGAATGTATACTCGGAAAGCTGCATCCAGAGATAGGCATCCTTCTTATAGGCAACTTGATCCTCGTAAATGCGCTTGAAATAGTCGTTGGATTTGGAGAGATCGGCATAGAGCGCGCTAGCTGCCTGGAAACAGGCTTCCATGATCTCCTGGCTGAAGGGCCTGAGGGTCACTCCTTGTGCCACGATGTCCTTCAGCGCCTGCGGATTTTTGACGTCGTATTTCGCTAGCATGTTGGTGTTGGCGAAGGCGCACGCATCGCTGAGGATCGTCTGATAAGGCTTCGGCAGGGCATTCCATTTTTCCAGGTTGAAGAAGGCATGCACCACGGCGGCGCCTTCCCACCAACCAGGGTAATAATAATATTTCGCGATCTTCTGCAGCCCGAGCTTCAGGTCGTCATAAGGTCCGACCCATTCGGCCGCATCGACGGTGCCCTTGTTCAGCGCATCGTAGACACCGTTGACAGCAATATCCTGCTGCGGCACGACACCGATCTTCTCGATCACCTTGCCGGCTAGCCCGGCGATGCGCATCTTCAAGCCCTTGAGATCGTCGAGCGTATTGATTTCCTTGCGAAACCAGCCGCCCATCTGCGCACCGGTGTTGCCCGCGGGCAGCCCTAAAATGCCCTGCGTCGCATAGAAC
Organism: Rhizobium sp. No.120; assembly: GCF_054558365.1. NCBI lineage: Bacteria > Pseudomonadati > Pseudomonadota > Alphaproteobacteria > Hyphomicrobiales > Rhizobiaceae > Rhizobium > Rhizobium sp. No.120. The sequence goes on along the minus strand of NZ_BAAJNQ010000008.1, from coordinate 158,595 downwards.
TCGTTCATCAGCTTATTGCCGTTGCCCTGATAGAACCAGGCATTGGTCAGCCGGGCATTGAGGCCGAAGGGCAGTGCCGTACCGATGGCATAGGTCGGATCTTTCTGCCAGAAATAATAGGAGCAGGTATGCGCGGCATCGACGGCGCCGGCGCTGACCGCATCGGCCGCCTGCGCACCGGGTACGATCTCACCAGCCTCATAGGTCTGAATTACGAAATTGCCGTTGGTCGCGTCGGAAACATGCGTCGCAATATCCTCCGCGCCGCCATAGATCGTATCCAGGCTCTTGGGAAAGGAGGAGGTCATCCTCCAGGTAATCTTCGGATATTCCTGGGCAAGGGCCGGGCTCGCAAGCGCGGAAGCGGCAGCACCTGCGCCAACAGCTCCTGCCCGCCTGATGAAGGAACGGCGATCCATCGAATTCTCCCATACGGACGGCATTGCTGGGGAACGGCACGCTCCCCGTCACGGCGCAAGCGATGGAACTAACCATGCCGCACACAGTCTTTCAAGTTTGCTCTTGCACCGCATTATGGCGATTCCTGTACATCCGCACGACGAGCCGAAACAAAGCCTTGTGAAAACCTCTGCGCGTTGCCGGCCGGGTTGTCTTCGCGTAAATTCATGGAGCATGAATCCGCCCTCGGATTGACATCATGATCGTCCAGAGGTCCATCATAGAACCGTTTCGCCTCTTCCGGAGCCTTGAATGCTTAGACCGATCATCGCTATTCCCGCCGATATCCGCGAGTTCGACGGCACCAGCTGGCATGCGGTGCAGCTGCAATATGTCCGCGCGGCGGTCAAAGCAGCGGGATTGATGGCACTGATCGTTCCCGCGCTGGAGGAGGGCAACGATGCAGAGACCATTCTCGACCGGGTGGACGGATTGCTCGTTTCCGGTTCGGCGACCAATGTGCATCCATCGCTCTATGGAAAAGAGGCAAAGGACAGCGACGGCCCCTTCGATCCGGCGCGCGACGCGACATCGCTGCCGCTCATCCGCCGTGCGATCGACCGCGCCATCCCGATGCTTGCCATCTGCCGCGGCATTCAGGAGCTGAACGTCGCGCTTGGCGGCACACTGGCAAGCGAAATCCACGACCAGCCGGGCATATGGGACCATCGCAAGCCGCCGAATGTCGATCGAGATACGATGTATTCGATCCGCCAGAGCGTCTTCGTCAAGGAAGGCTCCTGCATCGCCCGTGTCGTTGGATCAGGTGAAATACAGGTGAACTCGCTGCATCGTCAGGCGATCGCCGATACGGCACCGAGACTGCAGGTGGAAGCGCTTGCTGAGGACGGCACGATCGAGGCTGTCTCCGTCATTGGCGCCAAGGCCTTTGCCGTTGGCGTGCAATGGCACCCGGAATATTGGGCCGAGACGGATTCGCCGTCGCTAAAGCTCTTCACTGCCTTCGGCGATGCAGTGCGCGACTATGCTGCGAGCAAAGAGCAGCTCGCAGCTCCGTATCAGCAAAAAGCGGTATGATCAGCCTCGCGGCTTGATCGCCGTTTCCGGCACTGGCGTCACAGGCCTGCCCTTTGCGAACCATTCGATGATATTGTCGGAGACCAGATCGGCCATGGCATCGCGCGTCGGCACCGAGGCGGATGCCACATGCGGCAGCAGCGAAACGTTGGGCAAAGAGAGATATCCAGCGGGGACATTCGGTTCGTCATAGAAGACATCGAGGCCGGCAGCGCCAAGAGTTCCATTCCCAAGGGCAGCGATGAGCGCGTCGTCATCGACGGACCAGCCGCGACCGACATTGATGAACACGCCCTGCGGCCCAAGAGCCGAGAGGATTTCGGCATTGATGACCTTATGCGTCTCCGGCGTCTTCGGCACGATCGAGATCAGGGTATCGACCGACTGCGCCATCTCCTTCAGCGTCGGGTAGTAATCGTAAGGCAGGGAGTCGCGCGGCGTGCGGGTGTGATAGCCGATCTTTACCTTGAACGGCTCTAGCCTTCTCGCGATCTCCAGGCCGATACGACCGAGACCATTGATGCCAATGCGGCGTCCCCTCATCGAAAAGGGCGAGAGCGGAAAAGCCCCTTCCTTGACCCAGCGCCCATCACGCAGCCAGGTTTCCGCCTTGGGAAACTGCCGCAGCGTGTTCAAGAGCAAGGCGATCGCGGTATCTGCAACCTCGTCATTCAGGACATCAGGCGTGTTGGTGACGACGATGCCCTTGGAAGCGGCATGCTTGACGTCCACACCATCGTAACCGACGCCGAAATTGGCGATGACTTCGAGATTCGGAACGGCATCGATCCAGCCGGCGTCGAAGCCACCCGCAACGGCAACGCCGCGGATGCGGGCCGCGGTTTCCGCATCGATCTTGGGGCCACCATCGCGCTCGACGGAAACGATATCGAACTGTTTCCGAAGCCTTTCGAGGACACGCGGGTGTATCTTCCCCGGAACGAGGACGGCGATGCGATTATCGGACATGGATCTTTCCTCTTGAGATACAGTTCGGCGCCGAACCGCTGTTAGCGAGCTTTATAAGGCGCCGTCGATTGGCGGATGCGCATTTCCGGCTTGATCAGATGAATACCGTCCGGCTCATGGCTTCCCGCCAGCCTATCCAAAAGCGCGCGCGCTGCAAGCCTCCCGACCTCGGCCTGACCGTTCCAGACGGTGGTGAGCGCCGGCGTTGCGATTGCCGCCTCCTCCAGATCGTCATAGCCGGTGACCGAGATGTCCCGCCCGGGAACTAGGCCGGCGCGCGAAATGCCGTTCATCAGGCCGATGGCGACCAGATCGTTCCAGCAGACAGCCGCCGTCGGCTTCTGCGGTAGCGACAGGAAATGCACCGCCGCCTCGAAGCCGCCCTGCTTGGAACGGGCGCCGGGAATGCGCAGATTGGGATCGACCTCGATGCCCGCCTTGCGCAGCGCATTCACATAGCCCTGGTAGCGGTCGCGCCCCGTCGAGGTCTGATCGGTGCCGCCGATCATGGCAATGGATCGGTGACCGAGACTGATCAGGTGGTTGGTGGCAAGCGAGATCCCATAACTGTCGTCACCGCGAAAGGTCGGCAGATCCAGCGCTTCGATCTGTCGCGCGACAAGGATAGCCGGCATTCCGTTTTCTTCCGCCAGTTCGAAATCTTCGGGCGGCGTCCCGATTGCGGGCGACATGATGACGCCATCGCCGCCGAGTTGCAGCAGCGTCTCGATAAAGGTTCGCTGCTTTTCGACGGAATCATAGTGATTGGAGAGAATGAAGGTGTGGCGGCTGCGATCGAGCTCGCTTTCGATCGCCTTCAGGATTTCACCATAGAAGGGGTTCATTATGTCATGAACGACGACACCGATAATGCCCGATCGCGATGTCCTGAGGCTTGCCGCGCGCCGATTGTAGATATAGCCCAGCGCGCGGGCCTGGTCCTTGATCTTCTCGCGTGTGTTGACCGCAACCAACGGGCTGTCGCGTAAGGCCAGAGATACCGTTGCCGTTGAAATGCCCAGTGTTTCCGCAATCGTAGAAAGCTTTATCTTTTGCGCCACGCGCGCCCTCCCGTGAAACGCAGCCGTAACATATTCCGGTCGTTTTACGATTCCGGAATTTAAAATCTTTAATTAAAAGCTTTAATCACGTCACGCAACACGAATTCTTGAGGATTCTCAGAATTCGTCGTCATCCTCGCCATCGTCACCGGCCTGGAGATTATGTTCGATCGTTTTGAGCAGGCGCACAAGCGAGCGAATGTCTTTTTCCGAGAAGCCGCGGGTCGCAAGCTCATCGCAGCTCGCCGCCGAACTCTCGATCTCGCTAACGCTGTTTCGGCCTGCTTCCGTCAGATAGACCTTGGTCAGGCGGGCATCGTCGGCATCCGGCCGCCGTTCGACGAAGCCTTGCGCCTCCATGCGGCCTATCGTCCTGGTCATCGTCGGCGCCTTGACGCCGAGCTTTTGCGCCAGCGTACCGGCTGGAAGACCATCGCTTGCCGCCAGGGCAAGAATGACACCATCCTGTCCGGCATAGAGACCGCTCGCCGTCAGGCTGCGCGTCATCACCGTGCGCATGGACCGCGCCGCCTGCGTCAAGGCCGGTGACAGATCGGCAAGCGTGTAGTCCCGGTGATCCTTCTTCTTACCTGACTTACTTTTCTTCCCGACCTTGTTCTTTTTGCCCATCGTGATTCCGTTGACCTTTTCGCCGCTAAGTCATCACGCTATGACATTGCGCAGGTTACTGACATAAACAAGAGGTACATCCTCAGATGGCGCATCCTTTGCCATGTTTCGATGACAATGATGAAACATTGACGCCCGAAGAGCGAAGAAAATGGATCGCCGTACTGCCACTTGGCGCCTATGAGCAACACGGCCCGCATTTGCCGTTCGAAACCGACGCACTCATTGCCGAGGGAATCGTCTCACGCCTCAAGGTTGCCTTGCCGGCAAACCTGCCCGTCACTTTTCTCGCCGTCGAGCCGGTTGGATATTCCATTGAGCATATGGATGTCGCCGGTACCCGCACGCTGGCTTTCGACAAAGCTGTTCTGCGCTGGCTCAGCATTGCCGAGATGATTAACGATCTCGGCATCCGCAAATTCGTCATGCTGAATGCCCATGGGGGCAACTCGCCGCTGACGACCATCGTGGCGACGGAAGCGCGCGTGCGCTTCAACATGCTGGCAGTCGCCACCAGCTGGACCCGCTTCGGCGTGCCGGATGGGCTAATCTCGCCGGACGACAAAGCCATCGACATTCATGGCGGCGATATCGAGACGTCTGTCATGCTCGCCCTCCATCCGGAGAAGGTGGACATGTCGAAAGCGGCAAACTTCTCATCACGACAATCGGACTTCATCAAGGGCTTCAAGCATCTGCGCGCCTACGGCCCTCACGCTTTCGGCTGGAAAATGTCCGATCTGAGCGCACAAGGCGTCGCTGGCAATGCAGGGGCCGCCACGGCGGAAAAGGGCGAACGGCTGATCTCGCACGCTGTCAAAGGTCTCGTCGAACTGCTTGAAGATGTCGACAGCTTCGATATGTCGACGCTGTCGTGACTATGCGATCAATCCGTATCTCCGCAACCCAATGTGATCTTATAACATATAAAAGCCTTTGAACTGGCGTCTTCAACTCCTTATATGAAAGCCGACCAATGTCTGCTCCCCGGGGCAATCTTCCATATTTCGAGGCTCCCATGACCGAAACAGCCACGCAAAAGCCCGTTCCCGTCACCGTTCTCACCGGCTATCTCGGCGCCGGCAAGACGACGCTGCTGAACCGCATCCTTTCGGAAAATCACGGCAAGAAATACGCCGTCATCGTCAACGAGTTCGGTGAGATCGGTATCGACAACGACCTGATCGTCGAGTCGGACGAAGAAATCTACGAAATGAACAATGGCTGCGTCTGCTGCACCGTTCGCGGCGACCTGATCCGCGTCGTCGAAGGATTGATGCGCCGCCCCGGCCGCTTTGACGGCATCATCGTCGAAACGACAGGCCTTGCCGATCCGGTTCCCGTCGCCCAGACCTTCTTCATGGATGACGATGTCCGCGCCAAGACCGAACTCGACGCCGTCGTCGCGCTCGTCGACGCCAAGCACCTGCCGCTGCGCCTGAAGGATAGCCGCGAAGCCGAAGATCAGATCGCTTTTGCCGACGTCGTCGTCATCAACAAGTCCGATCTCGTCTCACCGGAAGAGCTGGCTCAGATCGAGGACATCGTCCGCGCCATCAACCCGGCTGCCCGCGTCTACAAGACGACCCGTTCCGGCGTGGAGCTCGCCCGCGTGCTGAACCAGGGCGCCTTTAATCTGGAACGCGCGCTGGAAAATGATCCGCATTTCCTCGAGCACGGCCACGAGGATCACGTCTGCGGCCCGGATTGCGATCATGATCACCACCACCATCATGATCATGACCACGATCATCACCACCATGATCACGATCACGACCATCATCACCACCACGCGCCTTCGCCGATCCACGATGTGACCGTGCAGTCCGTTTCGCTGCGCGGCGGCGAAATGAACCCGGAGCGCTTCTTCCCCTGGGTCCAGAAGGTCACGCAGACGCAGGGGCCGAACATCCTGCGCCTCAAGGGCATCATCGCCTTCAAGGACGATCCGGAGCGCTATGTCGTCCAGGGCGTGCACATGATCATCGAAGGCGATCATCAGCGTCCTTGGAAAGACGGCGAAAAGCATGAGAGCCGCCTCGTCTTCATCGGCCGCGAACTCGACCGCGAAAAGCTGGAAGCCAGCTTCAAGGCGTGCGAGGCGACTGCCTGATGCCAACAGTTGCTCCGCTTGATATCGACGGCCACGTTCTGGCCGTCGAATTTTTAGGTGATACACCCTTCTTCGCCAGCGCCGCCGGCGCAATCCACCGCCTCGAAGGCGGCGAGAAGATAACCGAGGCCCATCAGGGGATGCTGACCTGCATCCGCGATCCCTATAGCGATAGCCTGATCTCCGGCGGCGAGGACGGCAAGGTTCTGAGAATCACAGCCGACGGCAGCATAACGGTGCTGGCCGAAGCGCCGCGCAAGTGGATCGGCCAGCTTGCGGCGGGCCCGCAAGGCGCCGTCGCCTATTCCTATGGCAAGAGCACATTCGTACGGCTCTCCGACGGCACGACGAAAGAGTTTCCGGAAGAACGCACCGTCGAAGGCATTGCCTTTGCACCCAAGGGGCTGCGCATTGCGGTCGCCCGCTACAACGGCGTATCCCTGCACTGGGTCGGCATGAGCGCCCAGCCCGTCAATCTCGAATGGAAGGGCGCCCATACCGGCGTCACCTTCTCGCCGGACGGCCAGTTCATTGTCACCACCATGCAGGAAAATGCCCTGCACGGCTGGAAGCTGGATACGAAGCCCGGCGCCGAAGCCCGCCATATGCGCATGACCGGCTATCCCGCCAAGGTGAAGTCGCTCTCCTGGTCCAACAAGGGCAAGTGGCTTGCCTCGTCTGGCGCACCGGCCGCGATCGTCTGGCCCTTTCAGGGCAAGGACGGCCCGATGGGCAAGGCGCCGCTGGAGCTCGGCACGCGCGCCAACATCATGGCGACCTCGGTAAAGTTTCATCCTGCCGAGGATATCCTCGCCATTGGCTTCATCGATGGTATGATCCTTGCGGTTCGCATCGGCGACGCCAAGGAAGCGCTCCTCCGCCGGCCCGGCAAGGGTGCGATCACGTCGATGAGCTGGAGCAAGTCCGGCAAGCTGCTCGCCTTCGCCTCTGAAGCCGGCGACTGCGGCGTTGTGGACATTTCCGGCTAAAGCAATTCCAGGAAAGTGCGCAGCGGTTTTCCGTCTGGAGTTGCGTGTAAACACAATGAGATGCAGAGAGACAGGACCATGCCTCAGCCCGGAACGGCAATCGCCGGAAACATAGCTGCCTCAGCCGAAAACGTCTGGGATGTGATCCGCTGCGAAGCCGTCGAGCTTGCTACACGCGAGCCGACGCTTGCGTCGCTGCTGCGAGCACAGTTGCTTGACGGAAACTCCAATGCCGAAAGCCTTGCCAACATTCTCGCCGCCCGGCTCTGCGTCGTCAGGATCGAGCATGGTGACATGCTTTCGCTGCTGTCCGATGTACTGAAGCGATATCCCGTCATCCTGCAGGCAACGGAAGCGGATCTTGTCGCGGTGCGAACCCGCGACCCCGCCTGCACGACCTACCTGCACGCACTGCTGAACCTGAAGGGTTTTCATGCCCTGCAGACGCACCGCATCGCTCATGCGCTCTGGACGGAAGGCCGCAAGGAAATTGCGAGCTGGCTCTCCAATCTCGTCTCGCTCGTCTTCGGCCCGGATATCCATCCGGCCGCAAAGATCGGCACCTCGATCATGCTTGATCATGGCTCCGGCATTGTCATCGGCGAGACTGCCGTCATCGAGGATGAGGTCTCCATCCTGCAGAATGTCACGCTCGGCGGCACCGGCAAGGAAAGCGGCGACCGCCACCCCAAGATACGCCATGGCGTGATGATCGGCGCCGGTGCCAAGATCCTCGGCAATATCGAAGTCGGCGCCTTCAGTAAGGTTGCCGCGGGCAGCGTTGTCGTGAAGCCCGTGCCGCCGCATTGCACCGTTGCAGGCGTCCCGGCCGTAGTCGTCCGCATCCATCGCGCCGACGAGATTCCGGCTGAGACAATGGATCAGAATATTTAGGTGTGAAGGACTATCGCGGCCTCGTCTTCGAGACATTTCCTCGCCGCGCCGATGAACCTCAGGCCCGGCGAGCCTCTGCCCTCGCCACCAATCAGAAACGCCTCCGCCCGAAGGACGAAGGCGTAATAGAGCGCAGAACTGCTCGTTCTCTTTATGCAGCCTTTGCTATCGGCGGCTGGGCCAGTTTGCGGCCGCTAGCGACGATCAGGCCGGCGGCACTATCGAGCCAGCCCTCCTTGAGCTCGAGAGCCAGGAAGCGCTCGCGCTGGAACGGACCGGGCATGACGAGATGGCGGGTCTTTGCGGCAAAGAAGCCGAAACGCTCGTAGTAAGGCGCATCGCCGACGAGCAGGATCGCGCCGTGGCCGCGCTTCTTGGCCTCCAGAATGGCGGCGCGCATCAGCGCCGAGCCGATGCCCTTGCCTTCATAGGCGGGATCGATCGCCAGCGGGCCGAGCAGCAGCGCATCGACCGGGCGGGTCTCGCGGTCGACGCCAGCTTCGACGTTCCAGAGGCGAACCGTCCCGATGACATGGCCGCTGCGATCACGCGCGACCAGCGCCAGGCCTTCAGCCGGCACGCGACCCTGGCGCAGCTTTTCCGACGACTTCTTGCGGCGGTCGGGACCCATGGCGCGATCCAGCAGGTTTTCGCGCGCAACGACATCGCCTGCATTTTCCAGGTCGAGGGTGAATGTGGACGGCGCAAAGAATGCGCGGACAGAATCAAGAACAGCGGCCATCTCGGCCTCCCGTGCCCAATACCGTTATCAGCGGTGGTGACGAACTATTGTGAGGGTGCCGCCCCGGCTGGCTACGGGGCAGCTTTGTCGAACTTCAGATCCCTGCCGGACCTCAGATGATGTAAGCCTTCAGCGGGTCGAAGCCGTTGAACGCCACAGCCGAGTAGGTCGTAGTGTAGGCACCGGTGCCTTCGATCAGGACCTCGTCGCCGATGGTGAGCGACACCGGCAGCGGATAGAGGTTCTTCTCATAGAGCACGTCGGCCGAATCGCAGGTCGGACCGGCGATGACGCAGGGTTCCATCTCGTCGCCGTCGCGCGTCGTGCGGATCGGGTAGCGGATCGCCTCGTCCATGGTTTCGGCCAGACCGCCGAACTTGCCGATGTCGAGGAAAACCCAGCGAGCGGCATCGTTGTCCGACTTCTTCGAAATCAGAACGACTTCAGCCTTGATCACGCCGGCATTGCCGACCATACCGCGGCCCGGCTCGATGATCGTGTGCGGGATCTGGTTGCCAAAATGGGCGCGCAGAGACGCGAAGATCGCCTTGCCATAAGCTTCGGCCGAGGGAACGTCGCGCAGGTACTTGGTCGGGAAACCGCCGCCCATGTTGACCATCTGCAGGTGAATGCCCTGCTTGGCGAGCGAAACGAAAACGCGCTTGGCATCGGCAAGAGCGTCGTCCCAGGCATCGACCTTGGTCATCTGCGAGCCGACGTGGAAAGACACGCCGTAGGATTCCAGGCCCAGCTGATGTGCATAGACAAGAACGTCGACGGCCATCTGCGGGACGCAGCCGAACTTGCGCGACAGCGGCCATTCCGCACCTTCGCCATCCGTCAGCACGCGGCAGAACACGCGAGCGCCGGGAGCGGCACGCGAAATCTTCTCGACTTCCTCGTGGCTGTCGACGGCGAAGAGGTTGATACCGAGCGCATGCGCACGGGCGATATCGCGCTCCTTCTTTATGGTGTTGCCGTAGGAAATACGCTGTGCGGTCGCGCCGGCATCGAGCGCCATTTCGATTTCGGCGACGGACGCGCAATCGAAATTGGAGCCGAGGCTTGCGAGCAGACGCAGCACTTCCGGAGCCGGGTTGGCCTTGACGGCATAATAGATGGCGCTGTCCGGCATGGCATGACGGAAGGCGTGAAAATTGTCGCGGACGACATCGAGATCGACCACCAGGCAAGGACCGTCCGGACGTCGGGCAGCGAGGAAATCGCGAATACGTTGCGTGGTCATGTCAATTCCCTTTCAATTCCAAAGGCTCCGGGGAAAACCCAGAGGACAAAGGGCGACGCTCACTCGCTCAGGAACCAGCCGGTGGAGACCCCGGTACCGTGCAAATGCGCGAAGCGCGGATGATGAACCAGTGCCGCAAGCGGCGCTAATTCGCTTTGTCTGCCATGGATTGGAGGGAATATCCCAACCGCACTTCCGGCAATGAAGGTGTGCCTCTTCAGTATCCCCGGCTGATGGAAAGCCGGGAGAGAACAAAAAGGCCCGCACCGTCGTTGCTTCAGATGTCCTCGCATTTTTCGGTTGGCCGAAATAGCGACTGGAGGGGTTAGTTCCAGGTACCTTACCGATTTTCTCACCACATCGAGGATCGGCGGACACCCACGGGCACGTGCGACTTTGGGCTGATCGGGAAATAGGAATATTCGCCGTAATAATCAAGAAAATTTTTCAGCTGTGCCCGAAAAAAATAATTGAACAAATCGGCACGTTTTGTTCAACATCCAGAAACAGTTAGCGGGAGGCTTCAGCATGGACACTTTAACCCGGATTCGCGCCTTTATCGACGTAGTCGAAGCCGAAGGATTTTCCGCGGCCGCCCGCAAGACCGGCCGCTCCAAGGCGCTTCTTTCGAAATATGTCCGCGAACTGGAGGACGAGCTCGGCGCGCTGCTCTTGAACCGCACCACGCGTCAATTCTCCATGACGGAGGCCGGTCATACCTATTATCGCACTGCCTCCGATATCCTGAAGGAGATCGATAATCTTGCCGACCTAGTGCGCGAGAACAATCAGCAGCTGAAAGGCCGGCTGCGCGTTTCCGTGCCGCGCACCTTCGTGGATGCCGATGTCGGGCAGTCGTTGATCGACTTCGCCAAGGAAAATCCCGATCTTGCACTGGAAATCGCCGCCGACGACCGCTTCGTGGACTTGATTGAGGAAGGCTTCGATGTCGCCGTGCGCATCACCAAGCTCGAAGACTCCGGCATGATTGCCCGCAAGATTTCCGATTTCCGCATCCATCTCTGCGCGACACAAGAGTTCCTCGATCGCTATCCGACGCTGGAACATCCGACTGACCTTGCGCGCATTCCCTTCATCATCGACACCAACACCCGCTCGCAAGGCACCATTCGCTTCGTCGATGCCGACAGCACGACCTTCAACGTGGCCATCAACGGCACGCTTGAGGTCAACAGCCCGCATGCCACGCTGCGTGCGGCGCTCGCCGATCTTGGCGTTGCCATCGTCCCGGACTTCATCGGCCGCAAGGAAATCGAAAGCGGACGGCTGCTGACGCTATTCAACGACTACCTGCCGACGGACCGCGGCATCTATGCCGTCTATCCGCATCGCCGCTATCTCCCCGCCAAGGTGCGCATTTTTGTGGACTACCTGCACAACTGGTTCCGCAAGAACGGCTGAACGGCCGAGGTTGGCCTGCCGGTCCCAATTCCGTCTCATTTCCTGACCAGAAAACGAAGTGAATCAATGCTCGCGAAATACATCGGACGCATGAGAAAATCCACGACCGCCTACGCTGTTGCCCTGACCGGCGGCCTGTTGATCATGCCGGCCTCAGCATCGGCGCATCCGCATATTTTCGTCGAAGCACGTCTGGAAGTGTTGGCCGGCCCGGACAGCAATGTGCAGGAACTGCGCAACGTCTGGCGCTTCGACGAAGTGTTCTCTTCCTCCGTCCTTATGGATTTCGACAAGAACACCAATCTGAAGCTCGATCCGGACGAGTTGAAGGAAGTCGGCAAGACGGTGCGCGAGTCTCTGGCTGACTACGATTATTATGCGAACCTGACGCTCAATGGCAAAGCGATCAAGGTCGAGAAGCCCGACGTCATCAATGTCGATTATCGCGACGGCCAGCTCCTGATGTTCTTCGCCGTCAAGCCGGCCGAGCCGATGCCGCTGGCGAAGGGCAACAAGCTCAGCTTCGGCATCTATGACCCTACGCTATACACCTCGATCGATTTCCCGAGCGACAAGGAGCTGATGACCGAAGGGGAAGCCTTCAAAAGCTGCACATCGAAGGTCGTGCGCCCGAATCCGGATGAAGTCATCGCCGAAAACAAGTCGACCCTGACGGATGCCTTCTACAATGATCCGACGGGAACGACGATGTCGAAACTCTTCGCAACGCGGATAGACGTCCAATGCTGATTTCGAGAATAGGGAAGCTCGCACCTGCCGTTGCGCTCGCCCTTCTGGCGGCAGCCGGTCTCGCCCATGCTGCCGGCTCGCCGCTTGGCATCGGCACGGCCGAGCCGAGCTTCCAGCCGATGGGCGGGCCGCTGGCGCCGATCTTTCTCTATGTGAATTACGAGCAGCAGGCTTTCTACCGTGCGCTCACCAAGTCCATTGAGGCCATGCGCCAGGATCCCTGGCAGCTCTGGACGCTGATCGGCCTCTCCTTCGCCTATGGCATATTCCATGCCGCCGGCCCCGGCCACGGCAAGGCTGTGATTTCCTCCTACATGGTCGCCAATGAGATCGAGCTGAAGCGCGGCATCGGCATTTCCTTCGTCTCCGCACTCATTCAGGGCCTTGTCGCCGTCCTTGTCGTCGGCGCCGCCTATTTCGTCCTGCGCGGGTCCGGCATCACCATGACGATGGCCACCAACGCCATGGAGATCACCAGCTTCGTCATGGTCATCCTGTTCGGCAGCTGGCTCCTGTTCCGCAAGCTGCGGGCGATGATGCAGAGCCGGGCGCAGCATCAGGAAATGCAGCTTGCGACATCAGCCGGGCCAATCAGCCTTTCGCTGTTCGAGGGAGCCGCGACGGGCACGGATTCGGCGAGAGGTTTTGCGCGCAGCAGCGCCGCTATGCCCGCCGCTGGCGGCTATCAATGCTACGATCCAGCCCATACTAGCGGCGACGGCGCCTATTGCGAGACGTGCGGCCACGCCCATCTTCCCGATCCGAAGATGCTGTCGAACGAAAAATTCAGTGTCCGCGAGGCTTGGTCCGCCATTGCCGCCGTCGGCCTGCGACCCTGCTCGGGCGCGCTGCTTGTCATGACCTTTTCGATGCTGAACGGGCTCTATCTCGGCGGCCTGTTGTCGGTCCTTGCCATGTCGATCGGCACGGCGCTCACCGTCTCGCTGCTTGCCATCATCGCGGTCTTCGCGAAAGGCACCGCCGTGCGTTTCACCGGCAAGGGCTCGAGACTTTCAGTTTGGGTCAGCAATGGCATCGAGATCCTCGGCGCGCTGCTCGTCATCTGCACAGGCGTCATCCTCCTCGGCGCCTCGCTGCAGAACTGAGCGGTTTCCGGAAGAATTCGGGAAAGCTTGCTTTGGAGTTTATGGTTGATTGCGTCGCTGATGACGCGCCCGAAGCCAGAACACGAAGAAAAACGCCAGAATGACCAGCACACCGAAGCCGGTGCCGAGCCATGGCGAGATCGAGCCAAGCCAGACGATGACATTCGGCATCAGGTAAAGCACGGCTGTCGCGACCAACAGAATAACGCCGGCTGCGATTGCGGCCGAACGGGTTTCGCTTTTCTTGTCCGTCAATGTAGCCATCCCTGACGCCCTGACATGAGTTCCGGCGAAGGCTTAGGCCAGCTGCCCGGGAAAGGCAACCGGCCTATCTCTCAGAGCTGAACTTTGGCGCCGGCAACAGTCGCTTCGATATGATCGACCAGAGCATCGGCCAGGCCAAGCCGCCCGGCCAAGAGATCGAGATAGCCGCGCTCGGCCCGCGAATCCGGTTCGATCGCCAGCCGTGACGCAGTATAGACCTGCACGCGCTGTTCCTCCGTCTTCGCCGAGGCGACGATGGCATCGAGATCGACGGGATTGGCAAGTTCACGCTGGAAGAAGGCTTCCACCTCGGACCCGACACCGGCCTCCTGCACCTTGTCGAGAATGCGCTGACGCTCCGCATCGTCGATATGGCCGTCGGCACGGGCAGCGGCGATCATGGCCCGCACCAGCGATAGCGTAAAATCATTGCTGGCAACTGCCGGCGACGTGCTGAAACCGGAATCTGACGGCGGCGGCAGGAACTGCGGCTCGGCCTGCGGGGCCGATTGCGGTGCCGGCGGCGGCTGGTTGCCGTCGCGATAATTCTTATAGGCCTGATAGCCGAGGCCTGCGATGGCTGCGAGACCGCCGAGCGCCAGCGCATTTCCGGCGACTTGGCGTCCGGTTTTCGTCCCCAGCAGCACGCCGGCGATCGCGCTCGTCGCCATCGGATTGTCCCTGGCAAGATTGATGGCCTGGGTGGCCCTATCTTTTACTGTCCCTTGCACACCTGGAACCTGCGATCCCAGGAATTGGTCAAGAAGCTTGCGGGCGTCGATCATAGGGATGGTCCTCCGTCCTTGTAATGGTGAAGGGGAGATAGGAAGCGCAGCCGCAAATACCAATCCGCAGAATACAAAAAGGCGCGCGGAAAGCTCCACGCGCCTTTGAAATCGAATTGGATAGGCTTGGATCTCAGCCCTTGAGCGCGGCTGCCTCTGCGGCGAGCTTGGTGATCCCAGCCCAGTCACCTGATGCAACCAGTTCCTTCGGCGCAACCCAGGAGCCGCCGACGCAGATGACGTTCGGCAACGACAGATAGTCATGGGCGTTCTTCAGCGAAATGCCGCCAGTCGGGCAAAAGACCGTGCCCGCGAGCGGCGACGACAGGGCCTTGAGATACGAGGCACCGCCGGCCTGCTCGGCGGGGAAGAACTTGAGCACCGTATAGCCCTCTTCGCGCAGCGCCATGACTTCGCTTGCGGTAGCGGCACCCGGCAGCAGCGGCACATGCGAACCGCGCGCGGCATCGAGCAGCTCCTGCGTCGTGCCGGGGCTGACGATGAACTTGGAGCCGGCTTCGACGGCTGCGTCCCACTGGCTGACATTGAGGATCGTGCCGGCGCCGACTTCGGCACCCTCGACCTCCTCGGCGACAGCGCGGATCGCATCGAGCGCGCCGGCAGTGCGAAGCGTGATCTCGATGGCTTTCAGGCCACCCGCAACGAGCGCCCGGGCAAGCGGCACGGCCGATTTCGCATCGTCGACGATCAGCACGGGAACGACGGGCTGCAGTTTCAGGATGGAAAGAAGCTTCTCGGTTTTCTCGCCCATGATCGGCATACTTCCTTAAAACGATTGAAATCCGGTTTTCGAATACCCCTCCCAAAGGTGCTTGTCGAGACAAAAGCACGCTTTCGATACGACGGGTAGGAATTCGTCCTGACATACTATAGTCTAATGTCATCTGTGCCGGTGGAGCATGTCAAACGCATGGCAAAAGAGATCGAGCGAAAGTTTCTGGTGCGCGGCGATCATTGGCGTAATCTCGTTTCCGAGAAGCTGATCCTGCGACAGGGATATATTGCCTCCATGGCGGACCGTTCCGTCCGTATACGGCTGACGAACGACATGAAGGCGACCTTGACCATCAAGATCGGCAAGGCGATGACCAGGGACGAATTCGAATACGAGATCCCGCTCGATGAAGCAGAGGAGCTTCTGGAAACGGCGATCGGCCTCGTCATCGAGAAGGCTCGCCACAAGGTTCCTTTCAAGGGCTTCACCTGGGAAGTGGATGTCTTCCACGGCGCCCATCGCGGCCTAGTGATCGCTGAAGTGGAAATGGATAACGAAAGCGACAATCCGGAACTGCCGGACTGGATCGGACGCGAAGTAACCGGCGAATACCGCTATTCCAACCAAGCCCTCGCGACGCAGTTCGAGCAGGAATACGATGAGCTATCGCATACGGCCTGACCGGGCTCTTGACGACGAGGTGCACAAAGCCGCCGTGCACCAACTCGGCAAGGCGATAGCCGAATTGACCGATAGGCCTAAAGGCCTGCACGAAGCGGTTCACAACGTCCGCAAAAACATCAAGCGTGTGCGAGCCCTCTACCGATTGATAGCGCCGATCGCACGTGAATTTCAAAAGCGGGAGAACGGCCGGCTGCGGGACATGGCACGCACGCTTTCCGGCGTCCGTGAGGCAACCGCGCTGATCGAGGTCAGCCACTATCTGCAGGCGACCGCCACATCCGCGGAAGAATTGCATGCGCTGGCGCGCGTGAACGATCTGCTGACCGCGAGACGCGACCGCATGGCTGAGGCGGAGACCGACCTCGAAAGCAAGGCACAGGCAGCAATCGCGACATGTGCGGAGGCACGCGAAGCGCTGAAGGACGCCTCCTTCGGCCGTGGACGCCGCGATACGGCCCGCCTTTTTCAAAAGGGCTGGCGCACGAACGTCCGCAAGGCGATGGAAGCGCTTTCTGAATGCCATTCGGAATCGGCCCATACCGAAAACTTTCACGATCTGCGCAAGCGCAGCCAGGATTACTGGATGCATCACATGCTGCTGCGCGATATCTGGCCGGCCGCCATGCATGCTAAGCAGCTGGAGGCCAAAGCTTTGGTCGACGTGCTCGGCCGCTATCTCGACATGTCGATACTGGCCAATGTCGCGGATCGCGAACCGCATCTCTTCGACAGGAGCGACGATCACGCTCGTTTGCTGGAGGCGATCATTTCCAGACAGCAGACCGCCCGCGAGGAGGCGCTGAGCCGGGCGCGCTGGGTCTTCGCCGACAAGCCGGAGAACGAGGCGCGAACGATCAAGCGCCTCTGGCTGGAGGCGGGAGACTGAGGCTGACGAGTCCCCCTCACTCGCCCTTGCGCTTCGGGGTTTCGGCCTGACGGCCTGCGCGCCTCAGCGTGAGGGCCTTCACCAGCGCCCCGCCCATCACTGCAGACATTATCTGAAGCTCAAAGGCCACTCCGCTCTCGTCTGAGCGCGTCGAGGGACGGGGGTGGCTCTGCCTGGCTATGCCTCGAAAGATGGAGGCTGCCCGCCGCATGGTTTCAAAATACGAATCCCGATTGCCTGAAAGCCCGCAAAATTGTATTTCACCGGCATGACCGACATGCTTTCAGATCCACGGCGCGACGCGACCGGCGCATTCCTCGTTGCCGCGCTCTATCATTTCGTTTCCTTTCCGCGCTTCGAAAGCCTGCGCGAGCCTCTGCTTGCGCTTTGCGAGAAAAATGGAGTGAAGGGCACGTTGCTGCTCGCGCATGAAGGGCTCAACGGCACGATTGCCGGTACGGATGCCGCTATCGGCACCATACTCGCTTTTCTGCGCGCCCAACCGGAATTCGCCGGCCTTGAGCATAAGGAAAGCCGCGCCTCGAAAATGCCGTTCGTGCGCATGAAGGTGAAGCTCAAGAAAGAGATCGTCACCATGGGTGTCGAGGACATCGATCCGACCAAGGTCGTCGGGACCTATGTCGCGCCGAAGGACTGGAACGCGCTGATCTCCGATCCCGATACCATCGTCATCGACACCCGCAACGACTACGAGACCGCCATCGGCGTCTTCAAGGGCGCAGTCGACCCGAAGACCAAGACCTTTCGTGAATTTCCCGACTGGGTGCGCGACAATACCGGCCTGCACAACAAGCCGAAGATCGCCATGTATTGCACCGGCGGCATCCGCTGCGAAAAGGCAACCGCCTTCATGAAGCAGCAAGGCTTCGACGAGGTCTATCATCTCAAGGGCGGCATTCTGAAATATCTCGAGGAAGTGCCGCCGGAAGAGAGCCTGTGGGAAGGCGCCTGCTTCGTCTTCGACGAGCGTGTCTCTGTCGAACACGGCCTGAAGGAAGGCAATCACAAGCTCTGCCACGCCTGCCGCAATCCCATTACATCAGAGGAAGTGACCTCACCCTTTTACGAGGCCGGCGTTTCCTGCAGCCACTGCTACCACGAACGCACTGAAGAAGACCGCGAACGTTACCGCGAAAGGCAGCGGCAGATCGCGCTCGCCCGCAAGCGTGGTCACGAGCATATCGGCTAAAGACATTTTCGGAAGAACTGCACTCCGGCCCTTGCGTCGGGAATGCGCGAGCGCGTTAGCCGTATCAGGCAGCGGCGTGTTCTTCGTCCACTGCGGCGGCTATCTGCACGGCGAGGCGTTTGCTGATTTCGGCTTCCGGCATCGGCTTACCATAGAAATAGCCCTGCAGCTCGTCGCAACCGAAGCCCTCCAGCGCCCTGCCCTGCTCTTCCGTCTCGATACCCTCGGCCGTGACGGGAATGTCGAGTGATCGGGCGAGTGCCACGGTGGCCTTCACCATCTCGCGGGCGCGGTTGTCTTCCAGCACATTCATCGTCAGGGAGCGATCGATCTTGATGCGGTCGAACCCGAACTGGCGCAGGTAACCGATGGAGGAGAAACCGGAGCCGAAATCGTCGAGCGCCACCTTGACGCCGAGCCTCTTCAACCGCTCGATCGACTGACGTGTACGCTCCGGATTTTGAATGATATAGCCTTCGGTGATTTCGAGCGTCACCCGCTCGGCTTCGATTTCGGTACTGTTGAGCACGCTGCGGACATAATCGGCGAAGGCGGGATTGCGGAACTGGCCCGGCGAAACATTGACGGCAACACGCAGATCCGGCCAGTGCCTTGCCGCCTCGCAGGCCTTGCGCAGGACAAGCAGGCCCAATGCCTCGATCAAGCCGCTGGTTTCGGCAATCGGAATGAAAGCCTCCGGCGAAATAGGCCCATGGCCGGGGCGGTTCCACCGCACCAGCGCCTCGACGCCGATCATCTCGCAGCTCGATGCATCAACCAGCGGCTGGTAGGCGAGCGTCAGTTCCTCCATCTCGATCGCGCGACGCAGATCGAGCTCCAGCGCATTGCGTTCCTCGCGATGAGCATCCATGGCCGTCTCGTAGCAGGTCATGCGGGCGCGACCGGCTTCCTTGGCCTTATACATGGCAAGATCGGCGCGTCGCACCAGTTCCTCGCGATCGATGCGGCCCTCAGGCGAGCTTGCGATGCCAATACTGGCGCCGACGACGACCACGCGACGGCCGATTTCCAGCGGTTCGGCAAGGAAATCCAGGATCTGCTCCGCCAGGTGCAAAGCCGGGGCGTCATTGAGTTCCTTCGTCGGGAAGGCGATGGCGAACTCATCGCCTCCAAGGCGCGCCAAGGCTGCCTGTGGTGGCACGAGAACCTTGAGTCCGGCGGCTACCGCGCGGATGAGCTGATCGCCAGTACCATGCCCATAGGCATCGTTGATTTCCTTGAAGCCATCGAGATCGAGATAGAGAAGCAGGACGTTGGTGCCATCGGAGCGCGCTCGCTCGACCAGGCGATCCACATCGAGCCGCAATCCCTCGCGGTTGAGGAGCCCGCTCAGCCGGTCTCGAAGAGAAACCTGGCGCGCCAGAACCTCTTCCGCTCGCAGCCGGCGTCCCGCCATCGATCCCAACATCAGAAGCACAATGAAGAACAGGCCTACGAGACCGAGGGCTCCGAGAACCAGCGGGCGGACCTGCTGATAGCTCATATCCCCCGGCTGGCGTGAGTTCCACACGAGCCGCCCCAGCGACTTGCCAAGGGGGTCGACGATGGAGACGGCGTATCGGACGACGGTATCCGGCGGCACCAGCGTCAAGCCGCTGATAACGTAGGTATTGGAGAGCATCTTGATCCGGCCGGCGTCAAGGTAGCGGACGAGGATCAAATAGCGCCGATGACCTTCTGGCACCGGAATGCGACCGGATCTTTCGCGGATCGTTGCAGCCCCGGCAGCGGCGATACCGTCCCTGGTCATGATATAGCCGGCAGCTTCCGGCACCCCCGTCACACGCGTTGTGCGCGCCTGATCGACAAGCGCCCAGACTGCGCTGCCAAGAACCTCCTCGACGTTGCCGGTCAATGGTTGACCATCGTGATAAGCGACGATCGGTTTGTTGTTGTCGTCGACGATGACGGCGGTATCGAACAGCGCACCGTTGGAGGAAATGTCGCCATAATTGCCGACGATCCAATTTTGATTATCGGTCTCATAGACGCTTCGCGCCGCATCATTGCGCGCGGAATGGTCGTGCAGCGTCGCTTCCAGCTGTCCCTGAAAGGTCTTGAGTGCACCGACGGTCGTTTCCCAGGAGCGCTCGTCATCGAGCTTGTTGGAGTATTCCGCAACCCGCCCGATCGCGGTAAGAACCATCAGGGTCACGACGGCAACGATCAATGCAAAGCAAAGCAAAACGGCCGTCACGATGGAATGACGACCGATCTGTGTATTTTCGTGCAATGATCTGAAAGCTGCTCCCAACGCCTTTTCTCCTTGCGAACAAGTCTGCCGTCAGGTCTTCAATAAACGGTTAAGGCGAATTGGAGATTCCTACAGGAAAGAGTTGTATATCCGCCGAAGCCGAAAGAATTCATCCCTTAGTGGCAATCGCGCGCGCGAAACGGCTGAGACTTGCGGAGAAAATACCGCTTTCACGCGCCTCCAGCAGCATCGCAGCCTGCATTTCATCGCTCCTGCCCGCAACCGGAAGACGCAAGAAAGCATCTTCAATGACGCGCAGGGACATGGTCTGCAGGACATCGGCCAGCAGTGCCAATACGAGATCGCCGCGATGCGACGCGTGAGCAAACATCAGCGGCTTGAACGGCACCTCGTCACGCGATACCAGCCAGTCCAGCGCATTCTTGAAGCCCCCGGGTATGCCATGGGCATATTCCGGACAAGCTACGATCAAACCGTCTGCCTTACGGATCTCAGCAGCAAATCGCTCGACGATGGCTGGTGTTCGCTCGCCCTCATTGTCCGGGTTGAAGATCGGCAGATCTCCGATCAGATCGCAAATCGCAATAGTGATGCCCTCCGGGCAGGCGAGCTGCAGCGCCTCCAGCAGCCTGCGACTGGCCGAAGCCCGCCGCTGGCTGCCGCAAAGTGCATAAAGAGAAATTGGCCGTCGGGTCATGCGCGATGTCTAGCAAGCCTGGCCGATTCGAGCGACAGACATCTCCCCCTCAAGGGCCGAACCGCGTCAGACCGCTTTGTGGTTGCCCTTCGGAAACTGCGAGGCAAGCTCCTTATACCACTTGCCGCTCTTCTTGATCGTGCGCACCTGTGTCTCGTAATCGACATGGACGAGGCCGAACCGCATACGGTAGCCCTCAGCCCATTCGAAATTGTCCATCAGGCTCCAGGCGAAATAACCGCGCATCGGATAGCCGTCCTTGATGAGATCGGCGACGACACCGAGATGCTCGATATAATAATCGAGACGCGGCTGGTCATCGACCTCGCCATTGACCACGCCCATGTTGTAGCAGGCGCCGTTTTCGGTGATGTAGCACTCCGGCAGGTCGTAGCGCTTGTTGAGGTCCTCGACGACATGCTTCAAGCCGGGCGAATAAACCTCCCAGCCTATATCCGTCCTTACGTCGCTGACCGGCGGCGCTTCCTTCGTCCAGGGGAAATCGCCGCTCTTGGAGGCGTCATCGTGGACGCGCATCGGCATGTAATAGTTCAGACCCCACCAATCGAGCTTCTGATTAATGGTCTTCAAATCGCCGTCCTCGATGACAGGCATGCGATCGCCCAGCGCCTCGACGAATTCCTTCGGATACTCGCCCTTGAAGATCGGATCGAAGAAGGCGCCGTTGTGGAACTGATGCGCGCGTTCGACAGCGGCGGCATCTTCCGGGCGATCCGAGCCCGGCAGGATCGAAGCGGCATTGAGCACGATACCGACCGGCACCTTCGGCGCGACGGAGCGGATCGCCTCGACGCCAAGGCCATGCGCAAGGTTCATATAATGCATGGCATAGAGCGCCGCCTGCATGTTGCGCTCGCCGGGCGCATGGACGCCATAGAGGTGGCTCAGCCAGACGATGCACCAGGGCTCGTTGAAGGTGGCAACCGAGTCCAGACGGTCACCGAGACGGCCCATGACAGTCTTGGCGTAGCGTTGGAAGGCATGCGCTGTCGAGCGCGCCGTCCAGCCGCCATCGCCGGCGAGCGCCAGCGGCAGATCCCAATGATAGAGGGTCGCAAAGGTCTTGATCCCTCGTGCCTTACATCCGTCGACCAGGCGATCGTAGAAATCGAGACCGGCTTCGTTCACCGGGCCGGTGCCTTCAGGGATGATGCGCGGCCAGGCGATCGAGAAGCGATAGGCCTCAACGCCCATTTCCTTGATGAGATCGAGATCTTGCTCAAGACGGTTATAATGGTCGCAGGCGACGTCGCCATTATTGCGCTGATAAACGCGGCCCGGCATGTTGGCGAAAGCATCCCATATGGATGGCTTGCGGCCGTCCGCCTTGGTGGCACCTTCGATTTGGAAGGCAGCCGTCGCCACACCGAATGTGAAATCGCCGGGGAAGCGATCGGCAAGAAGCTTCGGATCGATCATGGTGAAAATCCCGTCTGTTTTGGCTTCGTTGGCTGCGGTTTAGCCAACCCGGTTGGCAAAGTACAGTGCCGGCGCCGGAAAACTGCAACGTTGCAGGCGCCGGTAAACAACGCGACCAAGGTGCGCCTCCGCCGGCGACGGCAATACTTTTCGCACGACTGGATAACAGCAATGTCAACAGTCGTGACTTGTCTTTCAGCTTGAGATCAATTGAGGGTAGCATTCAAACTTGACAATGAAAGGACACAAATGCTTCCTGCGATCCACGCCCTCCATCCTCATCTTCTGAGCCTGCTGCGCATCGTCGCCTCGCTCGTGCTCTTCAGCTATGGAACGCAGAAGGTGCTGCATTTCCCGGCAGCTGAAAACGTGCCAGCTGTCGGATCGCTGCCCTGGATCGCAGGCCTGCTGGAGCTGACGCTTGGCTTCCTAGTGCTCATCGGTTTCCAGACGCGGATTGCTTCGTTCATTCTGTCAGGCTTGATGGCCGTCGCCTATTTCCTGCGCCACGCGCCGCAGAGCTTCTATCCCGCTCAGAATGGCGGAACGGCCGCCATCCTCTTCTGCTTCATCTTCCTGTTTCTCATCGCCGCCGGCGGTGGTCCGTTGAGCGTGGATGCACTGACGAAGCGCGAGCAGCAAGCTACTGCCTGAATGAGCAGATTCGAGGCGGCAAAACCGCCTCGAATCTCCGTCAAACCTAGAGCTTAACCCAGGCGCCATTGCGCTTCGAGGACGCAACGCAAGCCTCGACGAAAGCCACGCCCCTCACGCCGTCATCGACAGTCGGGTAGATCACGGCGGGATCGACGGCCACACCCTTCTTGCGGGCGTTGATGGCACGCGCAGCCTCGGTATAGATCGTGGCGAAAGCTTCCAGATAGCCTTCCGGATGACCGGACGGGATGCGCGAGACGCGTGCCGCTGCGGCACCCGAGCCGGCACCGTTGCGGGTGATCAGCCGCTTCGGCTCGCCAAACGGCGTATACCACAGATAGTTCGGATCGGCCTGCGTCCACTCGATGCCGCCCTTTGTGCCATAGACGCGGAGCTTCAGGCCATTCTCATGACCTGGCGCCACCTGGCTGCACCACAGCATGCCCTTTGCCGGCTTTTCCTTGCCCTTCGCCTTGAAGCGCAGCAGCACATGGCCGTTATCATCCAGACGGCGACCTTCAACGAAGCTGTCGAGATCGGCAGCAAGGCTGTCGAGCTCGAGGCCGGTCACGAAGGACGCGAGATTATAGGCATGCGTGCCGATATCGCCGGTGGAGCCGCCGACGCCCGACTGGGCCGGGTCGGTACGCCAGGCCGCCTGCTTCTGGCCGGACTGCTCGATATTTTCGGTCAGCCAATCCTGCGGATATTCCGCCTGCACAACGCGGATATCACCAAGCTCGCCATTGGCGATCATCTCGCGCGCCTGGCGGATCATCGGATAGCCGGTGTAATTATGCGTAAGGATGAAGAGCGCGCCGCTTTCATCGGCCACCTTCTTCAGCTTCTTGGCATCGGCAAGATTGGAGGTCAGCGGCTTGTCGCAGATGACATGGATGCCGCGGCGCAGGAATTCCTTGGCGGCGTCATAATGGACATGGTTCGGCGTGACGATCGAGACTGCTTCGATGCCGTTCTTCAGCTTGGCTTCGCGGATCGCCATGTCGCGATAGCTGGAATAGGTGCGCGAGGGATCGAGACCAAGATCGCGGCCGGATGCCACGGCCTTTTCCGGCGAAGACGAGAGCGCGCCGGCGACGAGATCGAACTGGTCGTCAATGCGCGCGGCAATGCGATGCACCGCGCCGATGAATGCGCCGGCGCCGCCGCCCACCATGCCGAGCCGAATGCGCGGCTCCCGCGTCTGTTCCGATGATCCTTCGATTGCCATTTTGTCCTCCTGAATGAATGGAATTTTATGAACGCGATCGCTTGCCGCAATCGTCCCCTCTCCCCGCCTGCGAGGAGAGGGCTAGGGTGAGGGGCCGAGCCTTCTGCAAGCTCTGAATTGGCGGAAATATCGAGAAGGCCCCTCATCCGTCCTCAAACGATTTCGCTCCGCTCAATCGTTCGAGTCCACCTTCTACCCGCATCTGCGGGGCGAAGGATCGGGATTACAGCCCCAGCATGCGCCGGTTCGCCGCCTGGTCCGTACCGCTGCCGGCAAAATCGTCGAAAGCCTTTTCCGTGACGCGGATGATATGCGCCTTGACGAATTCGGAGCCTTCGCGGGCACCGTCTTCGGGATGCTTCAGCGCGCATTCCCATTCGACCACGGCCCAACCATCGAAATTATTAGCGGTCATCTTCGAGAAGACAGCGCCGAAATCGACCTGGCCGTCGCCAAGGGAACGGAAGCGGCCGGCACGCTCGACCCAGCCCTGATAGCCGCCATAGACACCCTGGCGCCCGGTCGGATTGAACTCCGCATCCTTGACGTGAAACATCTTGATGCGGTCCTTGTAGATATCGATATTCTCGAGATAGTCGAGGCACTGCAGGACGTAGTGCGAGGGATCGTAGAGCATGTTGGCGCGCGGATGGTTCTTCACGCGCTCCAGGAACATCTCGAAGGTGATGCCGTCATGCAGGTCTTCGCCCGGATGGATCTCGTAGCAGACGTCGACGCCGTTTTCGTCGGCGTGATTGAGGATCGGAGTCCAGCGGCGGGCAAGCTCTTCGAAGGCGGTCTCGACAAGGCCGGCCGGACGCTGCGGCCAGGGATAGATGAAGGGCCAGGCGAGCGCGCCGGAGAAGGTCGCATGCGCCTTGATGCCGAGATGCTTCGACGCCGTCAGCGCCATCTTCACCTGCTCGACCGCCCATTCCTGCCGAGCCTTCGGATTGCCCCGTACTTCCGGAGCGGCAAAACCGTCAAAGGCTTCGTCATAGGCAGGGTGCACGGCGACGAGCTGGCCCTGGAGGTGGGTGGAAAGCTCGGTGACCTCGACGCCGTTGGCGCGGGCGACACCGGCAAATTCATCGCAATAATCCTTCGAGGAGGCTGCCTTCTTCAGGTCGATGAGCTGGCTTGCCCAGGTGGGAACCTGCACGCCGATATAGCCGGCATCGGCAGCCCATTTCGTGATCGAATCCCACGAGTTGAATGGCGCCGCATCGCCGGCGAACTGGCCGAGAAACAGGCCTGGTCCCTTGATCGTCTTCATCTGTAATTCCTCCCTAATCGCGTTCTGTAAACGTTTCCGATGCCTTTCGGACCCATATCCGAGGCGGCTGAGGTGCCGTAGCCTCCAAAAACTATAGGGTCGTCGGGCTGAAAGTCGAATGCCCTGCGACCTAATCACGGCACGCCGCAGACGGCAAGAGGTACGTGCCGCAAAATTTCCATCCTCCCGCAAACGAGAATGATGAAACATCGAAAAAAGCGCCCGCCGAAACTGGCGGGCGCCTCGCAAAATCAACGAATAACCGATCAGAACGGTGAATCGGGGAAGTAGAAGTCCTTGGCATTGTCCTTAGTGACGAGCGTCGCATCCAGGATGTAGTTGCCGCGAACCGGAACCTGATCGTAGAAGTTGGCAGCCGTCAGTTCCATGGCTGTGCCAACCATTGCCGGCGGATAGAGCACGTCGACCGGGATCAGCTTGTCGCCATCCATGACCTTCTTGATCATGTCCTTCGAGCCAGCGCCGGCGATGATATACTTGATATCGGTGCGCTTGGCCTGCTCGATTGCCTGCAGCACGCCGACAGCCATGTCGTCATCCTGGCACCAGACCACATCGATCTTCGGGAATTTGGTCAGGTAATCCTGCATGACCTTGAAGGCGTCGTCGCGATTCCAGTTGCCATATTGGCGGTCGAGAACCTTGACGTTCGAGCCGGCAATGCCCTTGTCGAAACCGTCCTGGCGCTGCTGGTCGATCGGGATCGGCAGGCCGCGGATGACGACGACCTGTGCATCCGGCGTGTTCTTCTTGATGTATTCGCCAGCGACCTGGCCAAGCGCCGGATTGTTGCCCGCGACATAGAGGTCACGGACGGAATTGTCGTTGTTGCTGGGCGCACGGTCGACGAGCGCCACGAACTTGCCCTTGTCCTTGACTTCCTTGATGGCGTTGACAAGCGGATCCGGATCCGACGGCAGGATCACGAGAGCGTCGATGCCTTGAGTTTCCAGATCCTGCACCGCATTGGCCTGGCTCGCCGCGTCAGGCGAGGTCTTGACGATGACGTTCAGCCCCGGATGTTCCGCCATCAAGAGCTTGGCGACGCGCTCGGCATGGAAGACCACGCCCGAGGTCCAGCCGTGGTCGGCCGCGGGAATGGAAACACCGATCGTCACTTTCTTGTCCTCGGCATGTACCGTGCCGGCCAGAGCCGCCAGCACGACGGCCACGCCCAATAATCTTTTGCGCATTCTATCCTCCCACAAAGAAACAGGGCTTTCTCCTGATGACCGGGCGCCCCCTGACCCGGTTATTGGCTATTTGCGAGCAAGCGAGCGCTGAACCAGCATGGCGATGATGATAATCGCGCCCTGGATGGCACTGAGCAGATACTCGCTGATGAAATTGGAAAGCAGCATGATGTTGCCGACGAGCTCGAGAATGAAGGCGCCGCAGATCGTGCCCCATACCCTGCCCGCTCCGCCCTTCAGCGCCGTGCCGCCGACGACGACGGCGGTAATTGCCTGCAATTCCCACAGGCTGCCCGTCGTCGCCGAGGTCGAGCCGAGCCGCGGTACATAGAGAAGCACAGCGACCGCCACGCAAAGACCCTGGATGACGAAGGCGACGGTGCGCACGCGATTGACCGCCACGCCTGAATAACGCGCCACGTCGCGATTGGAGCCGACGGCGATCACATGCCGCCCGTAGCGGGTGCGGTAGAGAATGAAGGCCGCAATGCCGGTAACGACGAGAATGACCACGATCGGCACCGGCACGCCGAGCACCGTGCCATAATAAGCAGGCTTGTAGAGCGCCTGAATAGCTGGAGGCCGCAGGGTGATCGCGCCACCCTGCGACAGCCAGGTCGTCAAGCCGCGGTAGACGCCCATCGTGCCGAGCGTCGCGATGAACGGCTCGATCTTGCCCACGGTCGTAATCAGCCCGTTGGCAAGGCCGCACAGCAGGCCGGCAACGACCGAAAACAACACGGCCGCCGCCAGCATCGTGGCCGGGTCGGCAATGACGCCCGAATTCATGAACAGGATCATCAGGCTGGCGACGAAGGCGACCATCGCGCCGACGGACAGATCAAGATCGCCGGCCGAAATGACGAAGGTCGCCCCGACCGCGATGATGGCGATGAAGGCGCATCTTGTCGCGACATTGGTGAGATTGGTAATGCCGATGAAGTTCGGGTTGACCAGTGCGCCCACGATCAGAAGCAGCACCAGCGCCGCAAACGGTGCAACCGCCCTAAGATCGACATCCCGCCAGGAACGTCCCCGCCGGCCTGTCTTGCCGCTGCTGTCTTCACCCACGCTCATAACCAAAACCAACCTCCCGTCCCATGATTGCTGGGAATTCGCCCTGCTACGCCGCCCTTTCAGGCAGCCGTCTTTTTCTTCAGGCCCGCCGCATAACGCATGATTTCCTGCTCGGTGATCTCTTCGCCTTCGAGCACGCCGACGATCCGGCCCTCGCGCATCACTGCAACCCGCGTGCAAAGCCCGATAACCTCTGGCATTTCCGAAGAGATCACGATGATCGAATGGCCGTCGCGTGCCAGCGCAGAAATGAAATGATAGATCTGCTGCTTCGTCCCCACATCGATGCCGCGCGTCGGCTCGTCGATGATGATGATCTGCGGCTCGGTCTCCATGATCTTCGCAAGAAGCAGCTTCTGCTGGTTGCCGCCGGACATGCGACCGGCAACGATATTTCCGTCCCTCACCCGGATGTCGAAGCGGCGGCGCGCCCGCGTCAGCGCATCGGCTTCGCTTGAGGCACTCAGATAGCCGAACTTGCCGTGCCGGTCGAGCGACTGCAGGGTCAGATTGACGACCATGCCCGAGTTCAGCAGCAGACCCTTCGATTTGCGGTCCTTGGTCATATAGGCAAGGCCGGCATCGATGGCCGCATGCACGTCATGCGGGGGCACGGTCTGGCCGTTGGCAACGACCTCGCCGGATGTACGCGCCCGCAGACCGACGATCGCCTCCATCAATTCGGTGCGGCCCGAGCCGATCATCCCGGAGAAGCCCAATATCTCGCCCTTGCGCAGCTCGAAGCTTGCATCGTGGACATAGCCGGTCGAAACCGAGGCAATGCTGAGCACCACCTTCTCGTCGACATCGGGCTCGTTCTTGGCCGGATAAAGGCTGGAAAGCTCGCGCCCGACCATCAGTTGGGCGATCGATTCGCCATCGAGCAGCGAGGTCGACGAGGTCTTCACCCATTGGCCGTCGCGCAGTACCGTGACCCGATCCGTCAGCTCCATGACCTCATCGAGCTTATGGGAGACGAAGACGAAGCTCGTTCCCTGATCGCGCAGCTTGCGCACCTGCTTGAACAGGAAATTGGTTTCTTCCCGCGACAAAACGGCAGTCGGCTCGTCCATGAAGACGATGCGCGCATCGCGGCTGATCGCCTTGGCGATCTCCACCATCTGCTTGTCGGCAATGGAGAGTGTGCTGATGATGGCGTTCTCGTCGACATGCGATCCCAGAAGGTCGAGCACGCGCCGCGTTTCGGCACGCATGAGCTTGCGATCGAGCACGCCGAAACGCGTGACTTCGCGGCCGAGAAACAGGCTCTCGGTAACGGTCAGATGCTCCGCAAGATTGAATTCCTGGTGAATGATGACGATGCCGAGCGCCTCCGCGGCGCCGTTCGGCGGCAGCTTCACCGGCTTGCCGTCGAGGAGGATTTCACCCGATGTCGGCTGTTCGAAGCCGGACAGAACCTTGACGAGCGTCGACTTGCCGGCACCGTTTTCACCCATGAGCGCATGGATTTCACCGGCCCGAAGATCGAAGTTGACGCTGAACAGCACCTGCACGCCGTTAAAGGACTTGGAAATCCCTCTCGCAGACAGCACGACCGTACCGTCGACGGCTTCCGAACTCATTGAATCCTCCCTGCGGTCCCACCCGCTTTCCACGCTATGTAAACCTTTACATACATCGTGTAAAGGTTTACATCATTGGATATCGTACAAAATTTCGCGGTTACCTTTGACCTCCACGTAAGTCTGTGTAGTCTCCAGCCCGAGACGAGACCCAAGGCAGAGCGCAGTGTCGAATTCCACGCCCGCAACTATCGAAGACGTCGCCCGAATTGCCAATGTTTCGATAGCAACGGTTTCGCGGGCCATCCACACTCCGGAGAAAGTCGCCAACTCGACGCGGCTGAAAGTCAATCAGGCTATCGCCGTTACCGGTTATACCACCAACGCCATGGCGCGCAGCCTGAGACTCGGCCGCTCGAACATGATTCTCGTCGTGGCGCCCGATATTGGTGATCCCAATTTCTCGAATATTCTGATCGGCCTGGAAAACGAGGCGCGTTCGCACGGCTACGGCATCCTGATCGGCCACACGCAGAACGATGCCCAGCGCGGCCTGGAATATCTGAAATTTCTGAACTCCAACCAGGCGGCGGGATTGATCCTCTTCACCGGCATCCTGCCCTTCGGACATCAGACGATGACAGCGCGGTTGCCGCCGAGCGTCGGTGTCTTCGAACCGGTCTTCAACGGCGGCATCCCCTATGTCGGCGTCGACGATATCGCCGGGGCGCGCAAGGCCGTAGACCTGTTGATCGCCGAGGGCCATCGCAAGATCGCCTTCATCGGCGATTCCCGCACTCGCCTCGCCTACAGCAGGCGGCGCATGGGCTACGAGGCTGGGCTGGATGCGGCCGGCATCGGACAAGATATGCGCATCGTCTTGGATGGCGACGGCACCATCGAGAGCGGCCGGCTCGCGGTCGAGCAGCTGTTCATGCGGGACACGCTGCCAACGGCCTTCATGTGCGTCAACGACCAGACCGCGATCGGCGTGATGATCGGCCTGAAAACGCGCGGCTATGATATCCCCGAGGATTTTTCGGTGACCGGCTTCGACGACGTGCCGCAAGCCGTCTTCATGACGCCGTCGCTGACCACCATCCGGCAACCCCGCACCGCCATCGGCAAGCATGCGATGGCGCTTCTGCTGGGACTGCTTTCGGATGGCGAGCCGGCCGAGACGGAGATCCTGCTGCGGCCGGATCTGATCGTGCGGAACTCGGTCGGAGCTCCGCCGCGCAATCGACGCTAGGCAGACGCAACGATGCCGCTCGGAAGGATCACCCTCTATGTCCGCGATGTCGAAGCGACGGTCAGCTTTTACGAAAAGCATTTCGGGTTCAAGCCACTCCGGCTGGAGGGCGATCGGATTGTTGAGCTGCTCGCGCAGGATGGCGGTGCCAATCTGATGATCCATCCGGCGGGTAAGGCGCAGAAAATGGGCCAGGTGCTGGTAAAGCTGGTCTTCGACGTCGAACATGTCGAAGCTTTCCGGGCTAGGTGTGCCAAAGAGGGGCTGGAGTTCGGCCCCCTGCACCAGGCCGACGGCTATGTCTTCGCCAATGCCAAGGACCCCTCAGGGAATCCTATAGCCATTTCCAGCCGTGCCTTCCGGCGATAATCCGGGAGGCGATGAAGGTCGCCTCCCGGACGCATCGATCAAACGTAGCGATTGACGATGTTTTCGAGCAGTTCCTGCTTGCCGGACTTCGGCTGCGGGTTGACGTCCTTGGTCTCGACCCACTGAGCGATCTGGTCGAGCGAATATTCGCCGCGCAGCAGCTTCTGGCCTTCCGCCGAATCCCAGCCGGCATAACGATCGGCGAGCGGCTTGGAGAGTGCCTTGTCTTCGATCATCTTGGCAGCAGCCTTCAGGCCGCGAGCGCAGCAATCCATGCCGCCGATGTGGCCGATGAGCAGATCTTCCGGATCGAGCGACTGACGGCGCAGCTTGGCGTCGAAGTTCGTGCCGCCGGTCTTGAAGCCGCCGCCTGCCAGAACCTGGTAATAGGCCAGCGTCATTTCCGGAACGTTGTTCGGGAACTGGTCGGTATCCCAGCCGGACTGGTAGTCGTTGCGGTTCATGTCGATCGAGCCGAAAATGCCGAGCGCATTGGCAAGCGCCAGTTCGTGCTCGAAGGAATGGCCGGCAAGGATCGCATGGCCCTGCTCGATATTGACCTTCACTTCGTTTTCGAGGCCGTACTTCTTGAGGAAGCCGTAAACCGTGGCAACGTCGTAGTCATACTGGTGCTTGGTCGGCTCCTGTGGCTTCGGTTCGATCAGGATCGTGCCCTTGAAGCCAATCTTGTGCTTGTATTCGACGACGAGGTTGAGGAAGCGGCCCAACTGGTCCAGCTCACGCTTCAGGTCGGTGTTGAGCAGCGTCTCATAGCCTTCGCGGCCGCCCCAGAGAACATAGTTTTCGCCGCCGAGCTTATGGGTGGCGTCCAGGCAGGTCTTCACTGTCGCAGCCGAGAAAGCGAAGACATCCGGATCCGGATTGGTCGCGGCACCCGACATGAAGCGGCGATTGGAGAAAAGGTTTGCCGTGCCCCAGAGTAGCTTTACGCCGGTATCGGCCTGCTTCTTGGCAAAATAGTCGACGATTTCGTTGAGGTTCTTGGTGTTCTCGGCGAAATTCTTGCCTTCCGGACGCACGTCGGCATCGTGGAAGCAATAATAGGGAGCACCAAGCAGGGTGAAGAATTCGAAGGCGACGTCAGCCTTCAGCTTGGCGGCTTCCATGGTTTCATGGAACCAGGGGCGAAGGAAGGTCTGACCGCCGAAGGGATCGCCGCCCGGCCAGGTGAAGGTGTGCCAGTAGGCCACGGCGAAACGCAGATGGTCTTCCATGCGCTTGCCGGCAACGACCTCGTCCTTGTTGTAATAACGGAAGGCCAGCGGATTGGTGCTGTCCGGGCCTTCGTATTTTACCTTGCTTATGTCACCAAAAAATCCGGTGCTCATATCTCATCTCCTTGGTTGGTGTTTCGGTAGTGTTGTTCGTTTCATGCAGCTCTGCCCCTCACCCTAGCCTCTCCCCGTTCGCGGAGAGAGGGGACGACCTCTGTATCCTCGCCGAGCAAAGCGTTAGGACGGGCAACAGTTGCCGCCATCCCCTTCTCCCCGTCAAAACGGGGGGAAGGTGCCCACCCTTCGACAAGCTCAGAAGGGCGAATGAGGGGCTAGCCCTCCACGCTGCTTCAATGCGCCGACAGCGGCTTGATCGCTGGATAAACCGCCCGATAACGCTTGTAGGCATCCGCATAAGCATCCGTCAGCGACCCAACCGGATCGATCGTACCGGCCGTCTGTGGCGGTGTGCAGACCGCGACAGGGTCGGCGCCGGTAGCGGCAATCAGACCGAGGCGTGCGGCACCAAAGGCGGCGCCGAAATCGCCGTCCGCCGGCAGGTCGACCGGTACGCCGAGCGCAGTCGCGATCGAGGCCAGCCAGTAGCGCGAACGCGAGCCGCCACCGATGGCGGTCACACGTGCGATATCCGTGCCGGCCGAGCGCAGCGCTTCCAGATTGTCGCGGATGGCGAAGGCCACGCCTTCGAGCACGGCTTGCGTCAGCACGGCGCGGCCGCTTTCATGGCCGAGACCGATGAAGGCGCCGCGGATGGTAGCGTCATTGTGCGGTGTGCGCTCACCCGAGAGGTAGGGAAGGAAGGTGACGCTGGTCGGCGCCTTCAGCGTCTCGCCAAGCTCCGTGGTGAGTTCGGCAGCGGATTTGCCCGTCACATGCGAATGCCAGTTCAGTGCATCGGTTGCCGAGAGGATGACGCCCATCTGATGCCAGGTGTTCGGCAGCGCGTGGCAGAAAGCATGTACGGCGCTTTCCGGCTTCGGCAGATAGGAGCCGTTGGCAGCAAAGAGCACGCCAGACGTCCCGAGCGAAACGAAGGCAGCGCCGTGGCTCACCGTACCCATGCCGCAGGCGGAGGCCGCATTGTCCCCTGCCCCACCGGCAACGACGACATCGCCGCCGATACCCCATTTCGAGGCCAACTCGCCGCGCAACTTGCCGGCAACTTCCGTGCCTTCGACCAGCGTCGGCATCTGCTTCTCATCGAGATTGGTGGCAGCCAGCAGCTCGGAAGACCATTTGCGCTTACCGGTATCGAGCCAGGACGTGCCGGCCGAGTCGGACATTTCCGACATGTGCTCGCCGGTCAGCCACAGGCGCAGATAATCCTTCGGCAGCAGCACCCAACGCACTCTGGCGAAAATGTCAGGCTCGTGCTTGGCCACCCATGCGAGCTTCGGCGCGGTGAATCCAGGGAAGACGATATTGCCGGTCAATGCCCGAAAGCGCGGGTCGGCATCGAGCGCGGCGGCCTCCTGGTAGCTACGGGTATCGTTCCAGAGGATGCAGGGCCGCAGCACCTTGTCATCGGCATCGAGCAGCGTCGCGCCATGCATCTGGCCGGAAAGGCCGATGCCGCGCGCGGCCGCCAGCTCCTTCGGATGCGCCGCTTTCAGCCCGGCAACTGCTTCTTCCGTCGCGCGGATCCAATGGGCCGGCTCCTGCTCGGACCAGCCGGGATGCGGGCGCGACACATCGAGCCCGCCATTGGCGGAACCGATGATCTTCTGATTACCGTCTATCAGCATCGCTTTGACGCCGGACGTTCCGAGATCGAGACCCAAATACATCAGATATTACTCCCTATGCTCTGCCGCGTTCGAATGCTCAGGGCAGATTATCCTTCAAGAAAATGTCGAGACGAATGCGCTCCTGATCGGCGATGACAGCCTGGCCGTCGGCCGTCGCCTTCATGACGCGGATGGCGCTGCGGACTTCATGGCCGGCATCCTGATTGAGGACGGCATCGAGCGTGCCGTCCAACAGCGCCGCCCTGGTATGCTGCGTCAGTTCATGCACGACCACCGTCAGCTCACGCTCGGGCCGCACGGCTTTCAGGGCCGCAATCAGACCACGGTTGCCGGCACCGAGGCTGTAGATGCCGATGATATTCTTATTTGCGGAGAGCGCCTTTGAAACAAGCGATCGGGCCTGTTCGGGATCGTCACGTCCTTCCAGCACAGGCAGCAGCCGCAGCTTGGGAAACTCTTCTGCCATCACGGCGGAAAAGCCCTGTAGGCGCTCGCGATGGTCGCGCACCAGCATCGAGCCAGCGAGAACGGTGAGATCGCCTTCACGCCCGCCAAGAAAGCGCCCGAGCAGCCGCGCGGCCGTCCGCCCGGCGGCAATATTGTCGATACCCGCATAGTGATGGCGCATGGAATCGGTAAGGTCCGAGACCAGCGTAATGACGGGAATACGCTCCGATACGAGACGGTCGACGGCGGCCCGCACTTCCGGCGCATCGGTCGCCACGAGGGCGACGCCGGCGATATCCTGCCCCTGCAAGGCGTCCAGTGCCGTGACCAGCGCCGGCACATCGAATGGTGGCACCTCGACGATGCGGATGTCCGTGCGCTCTATGCTGGCCCGCAAGGTTGCCTGATGCACTTCGAATCGCAGCCCATGCATGAAGGAATTATCCCCCGTTGGCACGATGAAAACGAGAGGATAGACACGGCTCTTGGCCAGATTGGCAGCAGCGACATCGCGGATATAGCCAATTTGCCGGATAGCGGCTTCCACCTTCTCCCGTGTCACCAGCCGCACGCCTGGCCGCTGGTTCAGGACTCGGTCCACCGTAGCGAGGCTGACGCCCGCAGCAGCGGCGATGTCATGCACGGTCGGTCTCATGGGTTCCTCCTGCGGAAACCCTTACTGCGATTTTTGATGTACGTAAATCAAAAATTTCGGGCCGGTGAATTTTTCCAAACGACCTCAAACAAAAAAGGCCCCTCGCGAGGAGGGGCCATGCCTTGGGAGCATTATCAAGAGCCGGATCAGTGGCCTCCGCCGCCGCCCGCTGCGTTCGGCTTGCTGAGCATCAGAACGCCGAGGATCATCGCGAGAAACAGCACGGTCAGCATCAGGAAAATATCCCCGAATGACATCACGACCGCCTGCCGCGTCGCCATATTGACCATTTGCTTCAGGGCGGCCTGATCACCGTCCAAGCCCGCTGCATTGAAGCTGGCGGCCATGTTGTTCAATTGTGTAACGGCGGCATGGCTGCCCCAATGAACATGGTCGCGGAGATTGAAATAATGCTGATCCTGCCTGTTCGTCAGAAGCGTGTTGATGATCGCGAGACCGACGGCACCGCCGAGATTACGCGTCAGATTGAACAGGCCGGACGCGCCGCGCATGCGCGCAGGCGGCATGGTTCCGAGCGCGATATTGTTGATCGGCACCATGCAGAGCATCAGACCGAAACCGCGCAGGATCTGCGGGATGAGCAACTCCCAGAAATCCCAGTCCACCGTCAGGTGCATCATGATGTAGGTGCCGGCCGAGAAACTGGTGAAGCCGATGATCATCAGGATACGCAGGTCGACCTTGCTCGACAGGAAGCCGGCCAGCGGCGCCGTGAAGAACATAGTAAGACCGGAGACGAACATCGTCTCGCCGATCTGCAGCGAATCGTAGCCGCGAATACGCGCGAGATAGAGCGGATAGATATAGGTGAGGCCGTAGAGACCGATGCCCATGACGAAGGAGAATATCGACCCGAAGGAGAAGTTCTTGTTCGTAAAGGCCCTCAGATCGACGACGGGAAAATCGACCGTAAAGGCGCGATAGAAGAAAATCACGGCGCCGATAGCGGACGCGATGGCACCGGCTACGATATAATTGTCATTGAACCAGTCATTCGTATTGCCTTCCTCGAGCACATATTCGAGCGCGCCAAGGAAAACACCCATCGAGATCAGACCCCACCAGTCGAACTTCTTGAAAAGCGACAGCTCGGGCTTGTCGAAGTCGATGAAATTCCAGGTGACGATGGCAACAATGATACCGGGTGGAATGTTGACCAGGAACAACCAATGCCAGGAGAAGGCGTTGGACAGATAGCCGCCGACGGTCGGGCCGATGGTCGGCGCAAGCGTCGCGATCAGGCCGATGATCGGCGAGACGACGTTGCGCTTGGACGGCGGAAAAATCGTGAATGCCGCCGCGAACACCGAGGGGATCATGCCGCCGCCGATGAAGCCCTGCAGGGCGCGGTAGATGATCATCTGATCGATATTGGTGGCGGTCGCGGCAAGTGCGCTCGATATGGTAAAGCCGGCCGCTGAAATCGCGAAGAGATAGCGCGTGGAGATGATGCGCGCCAGCGTTCCCGACAGCGGGATCATGATGACTTCGGCGATCAGATAGGCCGTCTGCACCCAGCCGATTTCATCCGAGCCGGCGCTGAGGCCGGCCTGTATTTCGCTGAGCGATGCCGAGACGATCTGAATGTCGAGGATCGACATGAACATGCCGAGCACCATCGCCAGAAAGGCGATGAGCTTTCTCGGCTCGATATGATCAACCGCGGGCGCGGCGGGGGCGGCCGCGCGTGGGGGCGACCCGGCTGTAGTGCTGGCGGACGACATGATGCGTCTCTCCCGAGCTCGATCGTTTTTTACTTGTCCGGCGCCGTGCGGGTATCGACGTCGACGACGACGCTAAGGCCAGCGCGCAGACGGCCGGTATTGAGCGCATCCTGCGGCAATGCGATGCGGACAGGAACACGCTGAATAATCTTGGTGAAGTTACCCGTCGCGTTTTCCGGCGGCAGCAACGAAAAGACCGAACCGGAAGCCGGCGAGATCGACTCGACGGTGCCGACGATCGGATGATCGCTGAAAGCATCGACGTGAACATTGACCTTGGAGCCGGGAACCAGATGCTGGATCTGCGTTTCCTTGAAATTCGCGTCGATATAGAGCTGCTTGGTCGGTACGATCGCCATCAGCTTCTGACCGGGGGAGACGAGATCGCCTTCCTGCACCGAGCGATTGCCGACGATGCCGTCATACGGAGCCTTCAGCACGGTAAAGGACAGGTCGCGAGCGGCCTTGTCGCGCGCGGCTTCGAGACCCTTGATCGTGCTTTCGGCTTGGCGGCGCTGCGCCTGCAGCAGGTTGATGTTGGCCTGTGCGGATGCGATAGCGGCGTCGCCGCCGACCAGATTGGCCTTGGCCTGATCCAGCGCGATATTGGCGCTGTCCAAAGCGGCCGTGGTGCCGACCGACTTCGATTGCAGTTCAGCAGCGCGCGTCTGGGTGATCTGGGCGCCGCGGA
This sequence comes from Rhizobium sp. No.120, assembly GCF_054558365.1. Taxonomy (NCBI): domain Bacteria; kingdom Pseudomonadati; phylum Pseudomonadota; class Alphaproteobacteria; order Hyphomicrobiales; family Rhizobiaceae; genus Rhizobium; species Rhizobium sp. No.120. The sequence continues at coordinate 121,097 of NZ_BAAJNQ010000008.1, read as the reverse complement.
CCGTGGCTTCCAGGGCAACCTTCTGCGCCTGCGACTGGGCAAGGGCTGCCTGGCCGGCAGCGATCTGTGCATCGATGGTATGGAGTGAGAGCTCTTCTGTATCGAGCGAGGCCTGCGCCTGGCCGAGCGCCAGTTTGTAGTCGCCGTCGTCGAGCGTCGCGAGCACGTCGCCAGCCTTGACCTGCTGGTTGGCAACGACGTTTACCTTAGCCACATAGCCGGTTACCTTTGGCGAGATCGTAGCGATATCGCCGCCGATATAGGCGTCGTCGGTCGAGACCATGAAACGGCCGTTCGTCCACCAGTCATAGCCATACCAACCGCCGGCTCCGAGAGCCGCGACGATGAGGATTGGAAAAACCAGGCTGCGCCGCTTCTTCTCCGATGGCGGTGGGGCCGCAGGGGCCGGAGCAGCGGGCGCAGCCTGGGCGGGAGCAGGATTGCTGCGCGTTTCAGCCACTGGAGCCTCGGTAGGCACACCGGTCTCCCGGGCTTCTACTTCCGCATCAGCGGGCTCGTTCACGATACGCGCTACATTGTTTCCATGACTTGACGACATTTCCTACCACCGAAATCTGGCAAAATAATCGAACCGAACGGTTCGGTTCAATTGACATAGAGCCTTTCTCACGCCATATCAAGAGATATCGAACTGAGCGGTTCGATTTATTTTGCGAATCTGTTTAAGATTCAAAAAAAATGATCGAGTATCGCGTAAAGGAGACAGTGAAAGAGCCTATGAAACACGAATCCCAAAATGCCGCTGTGCTGAACGCACCCGCGCCGGGTTCCGGTGGACGCTGGGCAGCCGGCGAGGACCCTGCCAAGCGTCATCAGATTCTCGAAGGCGCCAAGCGTGTCTTTATGAAAATGGGCTTCGATGCGGCGAGCATGAACGATGTCACCCGCGAGGCGGGCGTTTCCAAGGGCACCCTCTACGTCTATTTCGCCAACAAGGAAGATCTGTTCGCCGCCATGATGGAGAGCGAGCGTACCCATTTCGTCAACCTTGTGCGCAATGCTCTTTCAGACGAAGCGGATGTCACGACCTCGCTGTATGATTTTGGCATCGTCTTCGTCACGCACGTCACCTCGGAAAAGACCATAAGCGCCATGCGCACGGTCATCGGTGTGCGCGAACGCATGCCTTCGCTCTGTCAACGCTTCTTCACCGGCCCCGAAAATCTGCGCACGGTGCTGCGCGGCTTCCTCGAGCGGCAGGTTGCCGCAGGCCATCTCAAAATTGACGATTTCGACATGGCTGCCCGCCACTTCCTGGAAATGGCCAGCGGCGGCTATTTCAAGCTGCGGCTCTTCGGCGACATGGAAGAACCGCCGTCGAAGGAAGAGATCGACTATGTCGTGCGCGGCGCTGTGCGGGTTTTCCTGGCCGGCTACGGTCCGGATCGCAGGGATTAGCATGAACAGGCCTCCCCTGTCTTACGCGAGCATGCAGTGATCCAACTCCGCAATGGCGATCAAGCATCGCTTCTGTCGGCAGCCTATGAGTGGTCCGGCAACCAGGGGAGTTGAAATGAGCGCGATCGGCAGAGCGATATGGTTTATCGAAAGCCATTTTAAATCCGACATCTCCCTCGACGAGATCGCCGAGACGGCCGGGCTGTCGCGTTTTCATCTATCGCGTGTCTTCGGCATGACGACGGGCCACTCGATCAGCGGCTATATCCGGAACCGTCGCCTCAGCGAAGCGGCTGTCGCACTGGCTGACGGCTCATCCTCCATTCTCCAGGTTGCCCTCGATGCGGGCTACGGCTCGCATGAGGCTTTCACCCGTGCCTTCCGCGAGCAATTCGGCATGACGCCGGAAAGCCTGCGCAAACAAGGACACGTTCGTAACCTCGCTCTACAGGAGCCGATCAGAATGGACGACACCCGCCTTCCCAAGCTTGAGGCACCGCGCTTCGAGACCCATCCCGCAATGCTGCTTGCCGGCCTCGCGGAAACCTATGCCTATGAGGCGACAGAGGCCATCCCCTCGCTCTGGCAGAAATTCAACCAATATTTCGGCCATATATCCGGCCAGATAGGCAACGTCGCCTATGGCGTCTGTACCCAGGCGGAAGAAGGCAGCGAAAGCTTCCGCTATATGTCGGCAGCCGAAGTTTCCGCCCCCGACGGCCTGCCCGAAGACTTTGTGACGATGAAACTGCCGCAGCAGCGCTATGCGATCTTCACACATCGCGGCCATATTTCCGGCATTTCCGCGACGGTGCATCAGATCTTCGGCGAATGGCTGCCGCAATCGGGTCAACAGCATGCCGGCACCCCCGACATGATGGAGCGCTATGACGACCGCTTCGATCCGCGCACCGGCATGGGCGTGACGGAAATCTGGATACCCCTGAAAGCCTAAAAACCAAGCCTGGGAACAGAGCCGTGGAAACAAGGCCGCCGCCACGAAATTGGCGGCGCCGCTTGTACGAACCATGACACTCCTTACATTACGGCCATTCTGAAGAGGCCGGGCTGGGGGCCAGCATCGGCGAATGCTGATAAAGGGGGCATCGTCAATGGATATTGTGGGGCTAATACAGGACCCGGGAGCGTGGGTGGCGCTCGTCACGCTTGTCGTCATGGAGGTGGTCCTCGGCATCGACAACCTGATCTTCATCTCGATCCTCACCAACAAGCTGCCGCCGGAGCATCGTGACAGAGCCCGCAAGATCGGCATCGGCCTCGCCCTTATCATGCGCCTCGCACTGCTCGGAACCGTCGCCTGGATCGTTCAGCTCACGCAGCCGGTCTTCGAAATCTTCGGCCAGGGCTTCTCCTGGAAGGACATGATCCTCATTGGCGGCGGCCTCTTCCTCGTCTGGAAAGCGACGAAAGAGATCCATCATAATGTCGATCCGCAGGAGCAGGGCGAGGATTTCATCGCCAAGTCGAACACCACGACCTTCGCCTCGGCGATCGGTCAGATCCTGCTACTCGACCTGGTCTTCTCGATCGACAGCATCATCACCGCCGTCGGCATGACGCCGCACCTGGCGATCATGTTCGTCGCCGTCATCGTCGCCGTCACGGTCATGCTGGTCGCCGCCAACCCGCTCGCCAATTTCATCGAGAAGAACCCGAGCATCGTCATGCTGGCGCTCGCCTTCCTGCTGATGATCGGCACGACGCTGATCGCCGAAGGCATGGGCGTGCATGTTCCCAAGGGCTACATCTATGCCGCCATGGCCTTCTCCGCCCTGGTCGAAGTGCTCAACATGATAGCGCGGAACCGTCGGAAAAGGGCATCCGGCGGTCATTGACCGAGAAAGCCGCATCGATGACGAGGTGCGGCTTCATCACATCGATCAATCCTGAACGTGGATGTCGACCCACTGGCCGACATCGCCGTGCCCGTAAATATCGACCTTGATCCAGACATTGCCGCGGACGATGAGATTTCCGGCATCGTTTGCGATATTGCCATTGGCCAGCATGGCTTCCAAATTTTGGCGATTGGAAGCCTGCGAGAAGAAGCTATCGCCCTGATCGCCACGGTCTCGGCGGCGATAAACGTGATAGTTCGCACGGTCCTGACGGATGATCTGCCAGGGCGCCGTCAGGCGCTCGCCTTTGGAATTGTAAAGATCGTCGTTGCCGATATAGGCGCGATAGGATTCGATCAGTTTCGCTGATTTATCGCGCGTGATGGTGGATTGGGCAGCAGCGGCATCGACCATCGAGACCGTCAATAGCAAACTCAAAATCAGTTTTTTCATGGTATCCCCGGAATGAACGATTGAAAACCTATTTCGCCACTGCCGCGAAAATTGCAAATCAAATTCGGCAAGCGTAAGGCTTTTCTTCTGAAACACTTACGAAGAGTAAAGACGCTTGGCGAAATTGGAAGGTCGGCCCTTTTCGATGCAGCACAGCCTCCTTAGCATCATCACCCGCTCTTGCGGCGCAGTTTCCCTTGACGCCATCCCCTGAATATGGCCTAAGGCCAGCCATACGGAAAACGCTGATAGAAGCGGCAAGACGCCCTTTTCCGGCCGGTTTCCTGATCCAGATAGACATTTTCGGCTGGACGGCGCTTGTCCCAAGCGCGGCCCGGCCTTTTATGACGGGCAAACAAGATGACCACTTCAGGCGTTCGCGTCCGCATCGCACCCTCTCCCACCGGCGAGCCGCATGTCGGCACCGCTTATATCGCGCTGTTCAACTATCTCTTCGCCAAGAAAAACGGCGGCGAGTTCATCTTGCGCATCGAGGATACCGACGCGACCCGCTCCACTCCGGAATTCGAGACCAAGGTGCTCGACGCCCTGAAATGGTGCGGCCTGAAATGGTCCGAAGGTCCCGATATCGGCGGCCCTTACGGCCCCTATCGCCAGAGCGACCGCAAGGACCTCTACAAGCCCTATGTCGAGCAGATCGTTACAAACGGTCACGGCTTCCGCTGCTTCTGCACGCCGGAGCGCCTGGAAAAGATGCGCGAAGCGCAGCGCGCCGCCGGCCTGCCGCCGAAATACGACGGCCACTGTCTAAACCTCTCGGCCGAAGAAGTGACCTCACGCGTCGCAGCCGGCGAGCCGCATGTCGTGCGCATGAAGATCCCGACCGAAGGCTCCTGCAAGTTCCATGACGGCGTTTACGGCGATGTCGAAATCCCGTGGGATGCCGTCGACATGCAGGTCCTGCTCAAGGCCGACGGCATGCCGACCTATCATATGGCCAACGTCGTCGACGACCATCTAATGAAGATCACCCACGTCGCGCGCGGCGAGGAGTGGCTCGCCTCGGTGCCGAAGCACATTCTGATCTATCAGTATCTCGGCTGGGAGCCGCCGGTGTTCATGCACCTGTCGCTGATGCGCAATGCCGACAAGTCGAAACTGTCGAAGCGCAAGAACCCGACCTCGATCTCTTATTACACGGCGCTCGGCTATATCCCTGAAGCGCTGATGAACTTCCTCGGCCTGTTCTTCATCCAGATCGCCGAAGGCGAAGAGCTTTTGACCATGGACGAACTTGCCGAAAAGTTCGATCCGGAAAACCTGTCCAAGGCCGGCGCCATCTTCGACATCCAGAAGCTCGATTGGCTGAACGGCCGCTGGATCCGCGAGAAGCTGTCGGAAGAAGAGTTCCAGCATCGGGTGCTGACTTGGGCGATGGAAAACGACCGCCTGAAGGAAGGCCTGAAGCTGTCGCAGTCGCGCATCACCAAGCTTGGCGAACTGCCCGACCTCACAGGCTTCCTGTTCAAGTCCGACCTCAACCTCGATCCCTCAGCCTTCGCCAAGATCAAGTCGACGCCCGAGGAATTGCTTGAGATCCTGAACACGGTACAGCCTGATCTCGAAAAGATCCTCGAATGGAATGTCGAGACGATCGAAGCCGAGCTGCGCGCCATCGCCGACCGCATGGGCAAGAAGCTGAAGGTCATCGTAGCCCCGCTTTTCGTCGCCGTATCGGGTTCCTCGCGCTCGCTGCCGCTTTTCGATAGCATGGCGATCCTCGGCCGCTCCGTCGTTCGCCAGCGGCTGAAACTGGCCGCGCAGACCGTTGCGACCCTCGTCGGCCCGAAGAACTGAACCGGACTTTAAAACCATGAACGACAAGACCGAAGCATCCGCCCTCTCCTCCGACGCAACGGAAGTTCGCCGCCAGAAGCTGAAGCTGCTGCGCGAACAGATCGGCGACGTCTATCCGGCGCATTTCCACCGGAGCATGACCAATGCCGAACTCGCTGCGAAATACGAAGACCTCGAGCCGGATACCGAAACCGGCGATGTCGTTACCGTTGCCGGCCGCGTCTATTCCTCGCGCAACTCCGGCATGTTCATGGATATCCACGACGCGTCCGGCAAGATCCAGATCTTCAGCCACAAGGACGTGACCTCGGAAGAGGCCCGCTCCCTGCTGCCGATGATCGATATCGGCGACATCATCGGCGTCACCGGCGTCGTGCGCCGCACCAAGCGCGGCGAGCTGACGATCAATGCCCAGCAGATCACCATGCTGACCAAGTCGCTGCTGCCGATGCCGGAAAAGTGGCACGGCCTGTCCGATATCGAGCTGCGCTATCGCAAGCGCCATCTCGACATCATGACCAACGAGGAATCGAAGCTCCGCTTCCAGCAGCGCAGCCGCATCGTCTCGGGCATCCGCCGTTTCATGGAAGATGACGGCTTCATGGAAGTCGAGACGCCGATGCTGCAATCGGTCTATGGCGGCGCCACCGCCGAGCCGTTCAAGACGCATCACAACACGCTGAAGCTCGACATGTACCTCCGCATCGCGCCGGAACTCTTCCTGAAGCGCACGCTGGTTTCCGGTCTCACCGACAAGGTCTTCGAGATCAACCGCAACTTCCGCAACGAAGGTGTCTCCACCCGGCACAATCCAGAATTCACCATGATGGAGTGCTATTGGGCCTATGCCGACTACGAGGACATGATGGATCTTGTCGAGCGGCTGTTCTCGACGCTTGCCATGTCGATCCACGACAGTACCGAATTCGCCTTCGGAGACAAGCAGATTTCCTTCAAGGGCCCGTTCCGCCACGTGCCGATGCCCGACGCTGTCAAGGAAGCGACCGGTATCGATTTCCTCGCGATCAAGACCGACGAAGAAGCCCGCGCCGCGTCCAAGGCCGCCGGCTTTGCCGTCGAGAAGGATGCGACCTGGGGCGAATGCCTTGCCTTTATCTTCGAAGAGAAGGTCGAAGGCACGCTGATCCAGCCGGCGCACGTCACGCATTTCCCGAAGGACATCTCGCCCTTCGCCAAGGAAGTGCCGGGTGAGCCGCGCCTTGTCGAACGCTTCGAGACCTATTGCAACGCCTGGGAACTCGGCAACGCCTTCTCGGAGCTCAACGATCCGGAAGAACAGCGCGCCCGCATGGTCGAGCAGCTCGAGCAAGCGCATGCGCGCGGCGAGAAGCAAAAGGAACTCGACGAGGAATTCCTCGACGCGATCGATCAGGGCATGCCGCCGGCGGGCGGTCTCGGCATCGGTGTGGATCGCCTCATCATGCTGTTGACCAACTCGCCGTCAATCCGCGACATCATCCTTTTCCCAGCCCGCCGCAACAAGGCCGATTGAGACAGCCTCGCCCGAATAGCAAAGGTGCGAACCATGACGGATAAAGAGATTTCAGCCGCAGATTCCGACAGCGAGCATCAGCGGCTGGCTGATCTTGCAGAGCTCGGCGACATCGATCTCTCGCAATATGCACCGGGAACGTTCGGCTGCCACGAGGCGATGCACACGGCGTCGATCATGCTCGACATGACCGACGACCAGCTGCTGCAGCACCCCACCATCTTGGCGGATCCGGACTTCTATCGTCTTGCCGGCGAAGTCCACGAGGCGCTCTTCGCGCTTTACCAGGCTATCGGCAAGAAACATCTGGCGGAATGAGGCATCAGCCTTTCCGCCAGATAGCGCAAATCCGTTTTTGGTCAGTTGGTGACGGGCGAGCGGCGGTCGGCTGCACCCGTCATGGTCGGGTCCAATCCCGGCGGTGGGCTCTTGTCTTTGGGACCGACATCGGCGCCGATGAACTCGCCGTTTATATCGTAGCCCGGCTGCACATTGCCGGTCGATTTCGGCTCCGGCAGTGGCGGCTTGGCATCGTGGCTTTTTGCCTGCTTTGCGGCCGTCTTCTCTTCCGCAGCGATCGCCGCCTTCATCTTGTCCTTCTTGGCGTCGCCACCATTGTCCGCTGCCAGCGCATTGTCGCAGTCGGACAGATTCTTCAATCCAGCAATCGCCGCATCGATATCCTGCGGCAGCATGGTAATCTGCTCGCCGTAGAACAAGCCGGCGTTGCTGGCGCCACCATCGTAATAGCGCGCCGTCAGTGGTGCTTCGGAACTACCATCGACCACCCGGTCGGGATGGGCCACATAGACGACATCGGCACCTAGAGCCCGGCCACGCAGGTCGGAACGCAACGTTGGCCCGTTTTTGTCAAGAACCACAACCTGAACGAGATCAGGCTTCTGTTCCTGATAGACGGCCTTAGCAACGCGGAGCGCGGTTCTGACCCGCGTTAGCCCATCGGTCGGTTCGGTGCGAATATATTTGCGAACCCAGAAACGGTTGTCCTTACGGATAGTGATGAGATTGACGTCGGTGCACTGGAGCCCGTCGGGGGACGCAGATACAAGACCGAGCAGTCTGTCCTTGCCGACATAAAGCGCAAAAACGCCGGAGGACCCTACGAGAAGGGCCGCTCCGCCGATCAGGACGACAAGTTTCCGGGGTACCCGGAAGATGTGCAGTAAGGCGCTCACGCCAACTGCTCCCTCATAGACCACTCCAAGGCGATAAAAATGATCAACCCTCACGTTAGGGAACTGGCGTTTCGGAATACTTAAAACCGAGGTAAAACTTGCATCGTCTTCGACATCGTTACCAAAAAAGGTCCAGGCTTTCACAGCTATGACGAGCACTTGCCTTTCTCAGCGCGCACATGCTCTAACCGGAGCATGGCCTTCACCCTGAGACAGCTACAATACTTCGTCGCCGTGGCGGAACAGGGCTCCGTGACGCGCGCCGCGCAGAACCTGTCCATCTCGCAATCCTCTGTGACCGAAGCGCTCAAGGAGCTGGAAAGCGACCTCGGCGTCGAGCTGTTCGAACGCCATCCGCGCGGCCTATCGATCACCCATAACGGTCACCAATTCCTGCGCCATGCGACGAAGATCCTGGCAACAGTCTCCGATGCTCGCACCAGCTTTTCCGGCAAACAGAACGAGGCCGGCGGCACGCTGAATATCGGCGTGACATCGCTCGTTGCCGGCTATGTCCTATCTGATCTTCTGGCGCGCTATCGTCGCGCCTGCCCCGGGGTCGAGGTCAGCGCCATCGAGGACAATGGCGGCTATCTGGAACATCTTCTGGTGGGCGGGGAACTCGACGTCGCCGTCATGGTCATCTCCAACCTTCGCGACCGCATGGCCCTGCAGGCGGAGATTTTGGAGACCTCGCCCTATCGCCTTTGGCTGCCAATGGGTCATCCCCTGGTCTCGGCCGATATCATCAGCGTCGCCGACATCACCCGTGAGCCGCTGATCATGCTGACCATCGACGAAATCGAGGAAAACACCGGCAAGCTTTTGAGTGCGCTCGGCGCCCGCCCGCATGTCGCCTTCCGCACGCGCTCCGTCGAGGCAGTGCGTAGCCTGGTTGCCACCGGCGCCGGGGTCGCACTACTGCCGGATCTCGTCTATCGTCCCTGGTCGCTGGAAGGCGACCGCATCGAGAGCCGCGACGTGTCGGGATCGCTGCCTGTGGTCCAGGTCGGCATGGTCTGGCGTAAGGGATCCAGCCTCCCCCAAGCAGCCCGCGATTTCGTCGGCGTTGCAGAAAGCATGCGCTCGGGCCGGCAGCGGTAGTAGGCAGCATTCTTCCGACGTGGCAGAGTGGAATACAATCGAAGATTGCTGCAAATGGAGATCCGGCATGACGACCGTAATCATATTCGACTGTGAGTTCCTTTGCCTCGAAGGATCGCAACGCCGGTTCTGGTGTGCCGCCCATGATCCTGATCCAGTCGTCGCGCAAATCGGGGCCGTCAAACTTAGCCTCGAAGGTGATTTCCCGATCCTGGACAGCCACAAAGCCTATGTTCGTCCGGTCGATCGGTTTGGCAAACAATATGCGCTCGATCCGTTCTTCACCGCATTGACGGGTGTGACCGAAGAGAACATCGAGGCGGAAGGAATGGCTCTGCGGGACGTCATTGCCGGCCTGGATCGCTTCTCAGGCGGTGCTCGCTTCTGGTCCTGGGGCAAGGACGAGCTGAATATGATGGCAATCAGCTGTTACGTCGCCGGTATCCAGCCCTTGATCCCCGCGCATCGCTTCGACAATGCCGTCAAGCTGTTGCTTGCGGCGGGAATGCCGGCCAAAGATCTGGCCAGGACGCCGAGCAACAAGCTTGCCAATTACTATGACGTGCAGCACCCACCGCTTCAGGGCCATGATGCGCTCGATGATGCCCTTTCCATTTCCTACACGCTGCAGCACCTCATGCGGGCTGGAAAGCTGCGGCCCGAGGTTTTCGATCCCTTAACCGCGGATAGCTAGAAATCGGAATTTCCGATATCGCCTTTCTGATAAATGAATTTGCGAATACGGCGAAATCGCGTCACCTTTTCTTCCGGGAACAAAAAGCCAGCCACTGGCTCCACAATATCAAGGCTCAAAAACCGGGAGAGTCCGATGAAGCATCTGCTGAAATCATGCACGGCTGCACTCGCATGCTTAAGTTTCGCCATGCAGGTCATTGCCGCCGAACCATTGAAGACGCTCGGCAAGGGCGAAGGCGCGGTGAGCATTGTCGCATGGGCCGGTTATATCGAGCGCGGCGAAAGCGACAAGAATTACGATTGGGTTACCGGCTTCGAAAAGGAAACCGGCTGCAAGGTCAGCGTCAAGACTGCAGCGACATCGGACGAAATGGTTGCGCTGATGAACGAAGGCGGCTTCGACCTCGTGACGGCCTCTGGTGACGCATCGCTGCGTCTCGTTGCCGGTAAGCGCGTGCAGCCAATCAATACCGATCTGATTCCGAGCTGGAAGAACCTCGACGAGCGCCTGAAGAATGCTCCCTGGCATACCGTCAACGGCGTTCACTATGGCGTGCCCTATCTCTGGGGGCCGAACGTGCTGATGTACAATACCGACGCCTTCAAAGACCAGGCGCCGAAGAGCTGGAATGTCGTCTTCGAAGAGATGACACTGCCCGACGGTAAGTCCAACAAGGGCCGCGTGCAGGCCTATGACGGCCCGATCTATATTGCCGATGCTGCCCTCTATCTCATGGCGCACAAGCCTGAGCTGGGCATCAAGGACCCCTACGAGCTCAACGAAGACCAATACAAAGCCGCCCTTGAGCTGCTACGCGGCCAGCGCAAGATCGTCAGCCGTTACTGGCATGACGCGATGATCCAGACCGACGACTTCAAGAACGAAGGCGTCGTCGCCTCCGGCTCCTGGCCGTTCCAGGTGAACCTGCTGCAGGCCGACAAGCGGAAGATCGCCTCCACTTTCCCGGATGAGGGAGCGACGGGCTGGGCCGATACCACCATGCTCCATGCCGACAGCGAACATCCGAACTGCGCCTATATGTGGCTGGAACACTCGCTGCAGGCCAAGGTTCAGGGCGATGCTGCCGCCTGGTTCGGCGCCGTGCCCTCGGTTCCAGCCGCTTGCAAGGGTAACGAACTCTTGACCGACAGCGGTTGCGCCACCAACGGCTACGATCACTTCGACAAGATCAAGTTCTGGAAGACGCCCGTCGCGAAATGCAGCACGCAGAGCGAATGCGTGCCCTATCACCGCTGGGTCTCCGACTATATCGGCGTGATCGGCGGCCGGTGATCTTCCTCTTCTCCCCAGCGGGGAGAAGGAGGCACGTCTCCGCCAAGCGCCTCGGGCGCATCCGGCCGGCGCGAGAGACAACCATTTTGGGGAGAAACCTATGAACTCCGTTCGTTTCCAGCAGGTGTCGCGTCATTTCGGCCAGGTCCGCGCCGTGGACCGCGTCGATCTGGAGATCGCGCCCGGCGAGTTCTTCGCCATGCTCGGCCCTTCCGGTTCCGGCAAGACCACGTGCCTCAGGCTGATCGCCGGCTTCGAGCAACCGACAGGCGGTCATATCGAGATCTTCGGCGAAACCGCCGAAGGCGTTCCACCCTATAGGCGCAACGTCAACACGGTCTTCCAGGATTATGCGCTCTTTCCGCATCTCAACATCCTCGACAACGTCGCCTATGGGCTGATGGTCAAGGGTGTCGGCAAGGCCGAACGGCTGAAAGCCGCCGAGCAGGCGCTGGAGCTGGTGAAGCTGCCGGGCTATGGCGCGCGCCGTCCCGGCCAGCTCTCCGGTGGCCAGCGCCAGCGCGTGGCGCTGGCCCGCGCGCTCGTCAACAAGCCGAAGGTATTGCTGCTCGATGAGCCGCTTGGCGCGCTCGACCTGAAACTGCGCGAGCAGATGCAGGAAGAGCTGAAGAGCCTGCAGCGGGCGCTCGGCATCACCTTCATCTTCGTCACCCACGATCAGGGCGAGGCCCTATCCATGGCCGATCGCGTCGCCGTCTTCAACGACGGCCGCATCGTGCAGCAAGGCACGCCGCACGATATCTATCAGCGGCCGAAAACCCGCTTCGTTGCCGATTTCGTCGGCTCCTCCAACGTCATCGCCCCGGAAGTCATGTCATCGCTCGGCGGCGAACGCCGCTGGGCAAGCCTGCGCCCCGAAGCCATCCGGTTGACTGAGGAGAGCGGCGTGGCGGCCACCGTGAAAGCAACGAGCTTCCTCGGTGCCGCTACCCGCCTCTCGGTCGAGACGAATGGCATCCGTCTGCATGTGACGGTACCGGCCGGTCTATCGGCTCCGGATGCCGGCGCTTCCGTCCGCCTCGCCTGGCGGCCGGCGGATGTTCATTACATGGATGACGCCGCATGAACGCCGCCGTCTTCCCCACCGCGTCGAGCCAGGCGCCGGCCTCGATCCTGCCGCGCCGCGGCGGCGTCTTCGGCCGCCTATCGGATCTTTTCTGGCGCCGCCCGAAACTCTTCCTCTTCCTGATGCTGACGCCGCCGCTGCTCTGGCTCGGTATCATCTATATCGGCTCGCTGATCGCGCTGCTGCTACAGAGCTTCTTCTCGATCGACGACTTCTCGGGAATGGTGAACTACGAATTCACGCTCTCGACCTATGCGCAGCTGCTGAACTCGGCCAATTTCGATATCATCGTGCGCACGGTCGTTATGGCCGCCCTCGTTACGCTCGCCTCAGCCTTCGTCGCTTTCCCAATCGCCTATTATGCGGCCCGTTATGCGCAGGGGAAATGGAAGGCGCTGTTCTATCTCGGCGTCATGCTGCCGCTCTGGTCGAGCTATCTCGTCAAGGTCTATGCCTGGAAACTGATCCTCGCCAAGGAAGGCATCCTCACCTGGATCTTCGCTAAGCTGCATCTCGGCTGGCTGCTCGACGGCGTGCTTGCCCTGCCCATCGTCGGCGGCAACTCGCTCTCGGTCAGCTACATCGGCACCTTCCTCGTCTTCGTCTATATCTGGCTGCCCTATATGATCCTGCCGACGCAGGCAGCCCTCGAGCGCGTGCCGGCGAACCTGCTGGAAGCCTCCTCGGATCTCGGCGCAACGCCGAACCAGACCTTCCGCACGGTTCTGCTGCCGCTCGCTTTGCCCGGTGTTGTCGCCGGCTCCATCTTCACCTTCTCGCTGACCCTTGGCGATTACATCATCCCGCAGATCATCGGCTCCTCGCGCCTCTTCATCGGCCAGGCCGTCTATACGCAGCAGGGAACCGCCGGCAACGTGCCGCTGGCCGCCGCCTTCTCAGTCGTGCCGATCGTCATCATGGCCATCTATCTCTGGATCGCCAAAAAGCAGGGAGCTTTCGATGCGCTCTGACCGTGGCCAACGCGCCTCATTTCCGCTGAAGGCCGCAGCCGCAGGCGGCCTCCTCTTCCTGCACCTGCCGATCCTGCTGATCTTCGTCTACGCCTTCACGACAGAGGAGAAGAGCTATCAGTGGCCGCCGCCGGGGCTGACCCTGCAATGGTTCGGCATCGCCTGGAACAGGCCGGATGTCTGGTCGGCGCTGGCGCTGTCGGTGCAGGTCGCGACCATCGCAACCGCCATTGCATTGATCCTCGGCACGCTCTGCGCCGCCGCGGTCAGCCAGACGAAATTCTTCGGCCGCGAAGCGATCTCGCTCTTGGTCATCCTGCCCATCGCGCTGCCTGGCATCATCACCGGCATTGCGCTGCGTTCCGCCTTCAGCCTGTTCGATATCCCCTTCTCGGTATGGACGATCGTTCTCGGCCATGCCACCTTCTGCGTTGTCGTGGTCTATAACAACGCGGTTGCTCGCTTCCGTCGCACCTCCGGCTCGCTCATCGAAGCGTCGATGGATCTTGGTGCCGATGGCTTCCAGACCTTCCGCCATGTCGTCCTGCCGAATATAGGCACGGCGCTGCTCGCCGGCGGCATGCTCGCCTTCGCGCTGTCCTTCGACGAAGTCATCGTCACCACCTTTACCGGCGGCCAGCAAATGACGCTGCCGATCTGGATGCTGGAGGAACTCATTCGCCCGCGCCAGCGACCCGTGACCAACGTCGTCGCTATGGTCGTCGTGCTTGTCACCTTCCTGCCGATCCTGGCAGCCTATTATCTTACCCGCGACGGCGACCAGATTGCCGGCGGCGGCAAATGAAAGGGAGATAAATATGGATACCCAAATGCTGATCGGCTCCCGCTTCGAAGCCGGCACCGAAACGGAGGAACGCGTCCTCAACCCGAAGACAGGCGAGGCGGTGCTCAACTTGCCTGAGGCCTCGCTCGGGCAGATCGACGCCGCTGTCGACGCCGCGGAAAAAGCCTTTACGAGCTGGTCGCAGACGACACCAAGCCAGCGCTCGGCCTATCTCCTCAAGATCGCCGATGCCATCGAGCGGGATGCCGAAGGTTTCGCAGCCCTGGAAGCGTTGAACTGCGGCAAGCCGATCAACGCCGTGCTCAATGATGAGATCCCGGCGATCGTCGACTGCTATCGCTTCTTTGCCGGCGCGGTGCGCAACTTGCACGGCCCGGTCGCGGGCGAATACCTGCCCGGCCACACCTCGATGATCCGCCGTGATCCGATCGGTATCGTCGGCTCGATCGCACCGTGGAACTATCCCTTGATGATGATGGCCTGGAAGCTGGCGCCGGCCATTGCCGGAGGCAACACCGTCGTCTTCAAGCCTTCCGAACAGACGCCGCTGACGGCGCTGAAGATGGCGAAGCTGCTGGCGGATATCCTTCCCGAGGGCGTCGTCAACGTCATCCTCGGCCGCGGCGAGAGCGTCGGCAACGCGCTGATCAACCATGCCAAGATCAGCATGGTTTCCATCACCGGCGATGTCGCCACCGGCAAGAAGGTCCTGCAGGCCGCGGCCAAGACGGTCAAGCGCACACATCTCGAGCTCGGCGGCAAGGCCCCCGTTATCATCTTCGACGATGCCGATATCGACGCCGTGGTCGCCGGCATCCGCACCTTCGGTTACTACAATGCCGGCCAGGATTGCACCGCCGCCTGCCGCATCTATGCTGACGCCAAGGTCTACGACAATTTCGTCGCTGATCTGACGTCAGCCGTGTCAAGCATCAAGTTCAACCTCGCTGACGACACCGAGAACGAAATCGGCCCGCTGATCTCCAAGCGTCAGCGCGACCGCGTCGAGAGCTTCGTCACCCGCGCCGCCGAACACAAGCACATGGAAGTCACCACCGGCGGCAAGATCTCTGGCGAGCGCGGCTTCTTCTATGCCCCGACCGTCGTCGCCGGCGCCACGCAGCATGACGAGATCGTCCGCCGTGAGGTCTTCGGGCCTGTGGTCTCCGTAACGCGCTTCACCAATCCCGAGGATGCCGTCACTTGGGCCAACGACAGCGACTACGGCCTGGCTTCATCGGTCTGGACGAAGGACATTAGCCGCGGAATGCAAACCGCTGCCCGCCTGCAGTATGGCTGCACCTGGATCAACACCCATTTTATGCTGGTTAACGAAATGCCGCATGGCGGCCTGAAGCAATCAGGCTACGGCAAGGATATGTCGGTCTACGCAATCGAAGACTATACCGCCGTTCGACATGTGATGATCAATCACGGGTGAGAAGAGTTACGCAAACCGGCCTTCCTGAGTTTGAGGCCCCGCTGTACCCCCTCTCTCCCTTTCGGGACATCTCCCCCACAAGGGGTGAGATCGTTGGAGCGCATCATTCAGTCCGTAAGATAAAGCATAACAGCTCAGCCGATACGATACTCATTGTTTTGCAAT
Source organism: Rhizobium sp. No.120 (assembly GCF_054558365.1). Lineage (NCBI taxonomy): Bacteria > Pseudomonadati > Pseudomonadota > Alphaproteobacteria > Hyphomicrobiales > Rhizobiaceae > Rhizobium > Rhizobium sp. No.120. The sequence continues at coordinate 105,276 of NZ_BAAJNQ010000008.1, read as the reverse complement.
GGCAGCGCTGCAGGTTACCAACCTCCCCGTTGTGGGGGGAGATATCACGAAGTGACAGAGGGGGGTGCCACACTCCCCACAATTCCAGAGCCCTCGCCGAAAACAAACCGCCTTCGGAACAAATCACCCTTCTCCAGCGTATTTATGAAGTACAACGCAGAGGAGACAGCTAAATGCTGAAATGGGCTCTCATTTTCTTTGTGATTTCGCTGATCAGCGGCTTTTTCGGCTTTTCCGGCGTATCCGCCGCAACCGCAACCATCGCGCGCGTTCTCTTCGCCATCTTCCTGATCATCTTCCTGGTGTTCCTGGTTCTCGCCGTCATGGCCGGCAATGCCGTCATGTGACGGTTTCAGCCACGATTGTCGAAGGGGCGGGCCTAGATCAGGCTCGCCCCGACATTTATGGCAAGCGCTAGGATCGTCGTATTGAACAGGAACGACAGGATCGCATGCAGAAGCACCAGCTTACGCATCGAAACCGTGGAAATACCGATATCGGCGGTCTGTGCGGCAACGCCGATGGTGAAAGAGAAATACAGAAAATCCCAATAGATCGGCTCCTCCACCGGCTCGGCGAATTTCAGCCCCTGCCCCTTGCCCGGAATACTGTAGAACCGGTGTGCGTAGTGGATGGTGAACAGCGTGTGCAGGAAGGTCCAGGATATCAGGATCGTCACGATCGCCATCATCACGCGGTAAAAGGCGATTTCGGGTGAGGCATTCTTAACGCCAAGCAGATCGAGCGCAATGCCGCCGATGCTGGCGAGCGCTGCCGCAATCGAAAGGAACAGCAGAAACCCATCCGAGAAATCGAGATCGGCCGAGCGCTTGCGGATGCGCTGCGGGTCGGCCGTCAGCATGCGGTAAAGGCTGTAGACGATGAAGACGACGGCGGTCGCATCCCAGGCGATCAGCAGATTGCTGGCGTTAAAGTCCCTGGAGGTCAGAAGCAGGAAGACGCCGATGCCTGCAAGCACCGAGATCACGATCACATGGTGCTTACGCCATAGCGCGAAGCCTCTTGAACGATGCAAAAATCCGTTCGCATCCATGCCGCTCTCCCGATCGCAAATCGCCCATCGCAAGCCGATTCGCAAACGAGAGTGGCAAATAAAAGGAAGCCCTGCAACACGAAGCCTCCGATACAAAAAGCGGCTTCAGCCCGTCCAGCCGCCATCGATGACGTGGATCTGGCCTGTTGTGAAGCCGGCCTCGTCGCCGGCAAGGTAAGTCACCAGAGCGGCGATCTCCTCCGCGGTCGCGATGCGGCCCATCGGCTGGCGGGCGATGAAATCCTTCAGCGCTTTGTCATAGTCGCCGGTTGCCTTCAGCCGCTCATGCAGCGAAGGGCTGTCGACCGTACCGGGGCAAATGGCGTTGGCGCGGATGCCCTTGGCAACGAAATCGGCGGCAATCGATTTGGTGAGGCCGATGACGGCAGCCTTGGAGGCGCAATAGGCGAAACGGTTCGGCACGCCCTTCACGCTTGAAGCGACCGAGGACATATTGACGATCGAGCCCTTGCCCTTCTCCAGCATGCCCGGCAGGAAGGCGCGGCAGGTGGTGTACATGGCCTTGGCGTTGAGGTTGAAGGAAAAATCCCAATCCTTCTCTTCGCAGTCCAGGATCGTGCCGGCATGGACGAAGCCGGCGCAGTTGAAGAGCACGTCGATCGGGCCAAGCTCTTCCGCATAGGCCCTGACCGCGGCGTTATCGAGCACGTTCAATACATGCTTGGTGGCGCCGTCCAGTGTCGAGAGCGTCTGCTCGTTGATATCAGTGGCGTAGACATGCGCGCCGAGCGAGATGAAGCGCTCCGCCGACGCCCGGCCGATGCCCTGCCCCGCCGCCGTGATGACGACCTTCTTGCCTTCCAACCCGTGACCCATAATCCTGATCCTTTCTTCGGGACAATGATCCTAGCCAGTTTCGGCGGCTGCAGCGCCGACACCTCGGATAAGATCATGCAATAACAATTAATTGGCGTAGCCTTGTTCTAAACTACGAGAGATTGCCCAAAGCGGTGGTTCGGCTTGTCGACAAGAACTGTATGGTGCTCGCCACTTGGCAGTCCATCGCTAATCACTCGGACGCCCCGCTTCATTGAGCTTCCTCCCTCCAAGCTCGGACCAGCCGTCCGATTGCTCTCTGGCCTTCTACAGATTAATAATTTATAAGCAAACATCTTATTCACTGGTCGTCAAGTCACGATCGACTGCTTGCAAAAGACTATCATTCATATATGAATGATAGTTGCACTTTCTTCGCGTGAGGGCTTGTTTATGAGCATAGAAGACGACAGTGACCGCTATCGCGCGCCAGCCTTGGATAAAGGGCTCGATATTCTCGAATTGCTGGCAACGATCGACGGCGGGCTGACGCAGGCGGAAATCGCCAAGGCGCTCAACAAGAGTCCCAACGAATTCTATCGCATGCTCGATCGCCTCGTGCGGCGCGGCTATGTGCAACGGCAGGACGGCGATCGCTTCTATCTGACCCTAAAGCTTTTCGGCCTGGCGCATTATCATGCGCCGGTGCGACGCCTCGTCTCCTTCGCCACGCCATTGATGCGTGAATTTTCCAATCGGGCCGAGCAGGCTTGTCATCTGGCGATATACGATCGCGGCTCCGTCGTTGTCATCGCGCAGCAGGATTCGCCGACCTATTGGGGCATCTCGATCCGGGTCGGCGCCCAGCTCAATCTCTACAACACCGGCTCCGGCCACATTCTCCTGGCATTCAAGGATGAAAAGCAACGCCGGATGATGATCAACGAACAAAGCCGCCAGGAACCGGATCCCGAGGAGCCGCCCGCAGACCTCGAAGAGAAGCTCTCGGCAATCCGCGCAAAAGGCTTCGAAACCATGGACAGCCTGCAGACGAGCGGCGTTCACAATATTTCCGCACCGGTGCTAGCGATGGACGGGAATGCGCTGGCCGCGTTGACCTGCCCCTATATCGAGGCCGTGAATCCGAGGGCGCCGACGCGCCAGCAAGTGGTCGAATACGTGCTGCAAGCAGCCAAGGCGATCTCCGAAACCGTCGCCGGGACCATAGACAAGGCCGAGCTATAATTTTTATTTGAATGAATGATTTTCTGTGAGCATTTGGAAATGTCAGCTTCTATGGGAGGAACGCCATGCTTTTCGACAGCCATCTCCACATCGTCGACCGGAAGCGGCTGGGCTATCCTTGGCTGGCAGAGGCCGGCGCACTCAATCGCGACAGTCTCTATGACGATTATGCGCGCGAGGCCAAACGCCTTGGGATAACCGATACGCTTCACATGGAAGTCGATGTGGCCGAAGAGGATATCGAGCGCGAAACCGAATATGTCAAAGGCCTGAGCCGCAAGCCCGGCAGCTTGCTGCGCGGCGCGATTGCCGCCTGCCGTCCCGAAAGTTCAAACTTTCCTGCATACCTCGAGCGCGCCCTCGCCGACCCTTTCGTCAAAGGCTTCCGGCGTGTTCTGCACGTCGTACCGGATGACGTCTCGGAGGGTGCCCTCTTCCGCGAAAACCTGAAGCGGCTCGGCAATACCCGCCTCACCTTCGATCTCTGCGTCTTGCCGCATCAGATATCCAAGGCGATCGCGCTCATCGATCTCAATCCCAATGTTCGCTTCATCCTCGACCATTGCGGCGTGCCTGCCGTGAAGGATGGGCTGAGCGAAAGCTGGTCGACGGGTATCAGCGAGGCAGCGAAAAGGCCGAATGTCGTGGTGAAGATCTCCGGCGTCGTCGCCTATGCCGACCCGGACAACTGGTCGCCGGAAACGCTGCGCCCATTCGCCGAACATTGCATCGCAAGCTTCGGCTGGGATCGCGTCATCTGGGGCAGCGATTGGCCCGTCTGCACGCTTGGCGGCAATCTCTCCACCTGGGTCGCCGCCACGCATGCCCTGATGCACGGCGTCAGTGCCGACGAACGCGATAGGCTCTATCGCCTCAATGCCAAGCGCCTCTGGTCTCTGTGAGGCTGCGCGCTTCCGTCTAACTGCGGCAACTTCAAAGCCCATTCTTCAAACAAAAAAGGGCGTCGCATCCCTGCGACACCCTTTCGAATCTTAGCTTCCCTCGATGGAGAGAACCCAGTTACCGTCAAGCAGCGGCGAGCTGCAGTTCCTTGCTGACCATGGCGCGCAGCGTGCCGAGATCCTTGGCGAAGGCGCGGATGCCTTCGGAGAGCTTTTCGGTTGCCATTGCGTCTTCGTTCATCATCCAGCGGAAGGTTTTTTCGTCGACGGCGATCTTTTCGACCGAACCCTTGGGCTCCGGCGAGAGCTTGCGCTCCAGCTTGCCTTCGTCCTTGGAGAGCTCATCAAGCAGGTTCGGGCTGATCGTCAGGCGATCGCAGCCGGCCAGCGCTTCGATTTCGCCGGTGTTGCGGAAGGAGGCGCCCATGACGATCGTCTTGATGTCGTTGGCTTTGTAGTAGTGATAGATATCGCGCACCGAGATAACGCCCGGATCTTCCTCAGCCGTGTAGTCCTTGCCGGTCGACTTTTTGTACCAGTCGAGGATGCGGCCGACGAAAGGCGAGATCAGGAAGGCCTTGGCGTCGGCGCAGGCAATCGCCTGTGCTTTGCTGAAGAGCAGCGTCAAGTTGCAGTCGATGCCTTCCTTCTGCAGCACTTCGGCGGCGCGAATGCCTTCCCAGGTGGAGGCAAGCTTGATCAGGATGCGGTCACGCTCGATACCGCGCTCCTTGTAGGCGGCGATAATGGCGCGGGCCTTGGCGAGCGATGCTTCCGTGTTGAAGGAGAGGTCGGCATCGACTTCGGTGGAGACGCGACCGGGAACGAGGCCGGAGAGCGCTGCGCCGACTGAGATCGCCAGACGGTCGGCAACGGCGGCAACGACGGCTTCGGAGGCACCGCCCTGCTTCTTGCCCCAGGCGACGGCTTCCTTAATCGCATCGGCGAACATCGGCGTACCGAGCGCCTTCAGCACGATCGTCGGGTTGGTGGTGCAATCCACCGGCTTCAGGCGGGCGACTGCCTCGATATCGCCGGTATCGGCCACGACCGTGGTCATGGCGCGGAGTTGATCAAGCTTGGAAGTCATAACAGGTATCCTTGTTGAACGAAGCTCATTGAGATGGGAGATATTGGCAGCAGATCCGGTCTTTGCGTCAGACGCGGCCGAAGGCATCAGGGGTGCAGCCTTCCTTCTCCTATGTGTCGGTAACGGGATAAAAAGCGCGAAAGTTCCATTTCCGGTGAACGGCCGAGCGGCGAAGAAACAACCTTCCGAAAGCAGGCTTTTCACCGGTACCGGGCGCCCTATATGGCTCCCTGTCCGGTCTGGCACTTGCTTGCAGCAGCACTCGCACATTGTCCTCCTCGATTGGACAAGACCGAATTCCTCACCACCGACTATCAGCAATCTCGCATCGAAAAGTCAAGGACATTTGTGCAATTCGATTGACATAAGTTTCATGTCATAGAATATCGCCAGCAGAAGAGCCGATCTCGCCTGCCCAGTCATCCGCCATCATTCCTTTTCTCATCTCAGGCGGATCATGACGTTAAACGGCGCAGGCGACAATCTCGCCGGAGGACCTGTGGCCAAACTGAGACGCGGAACCCACACCGCCTATTCGGAGACCTCCTCCCTGAGGCTTCGCGCCGCCTGGCTCTATTACAACCAGGGCCTGACGCAGAAGGATGTCGCCGAACAGCTCGGCATCAGCCGCACCACCGTCATCCGCCTGCTCGACGAGGCCATGCGCCGGGCCGAAGTGCAGATCTGGATCACCGAAGGCATCGACGACTGTGTGGAACTAGCGATCAAGCTGGAGCGCACCTTTGGACTCGATGAAGCGATCGTCGTTCCCGAGCCGGCCAATGGGGATGTGAACGCGCAGGCAAAGAGCGTTGGCCTGGCGCTCGGCCAGTTCCTGACGGAGGCCATCCCCGACAATTATACGATCGGCGTCGGCTGGGGCCGGACGATGACGGCTTCGCTCGCGAGCTTCCGCCCGACCCGCCGCGACAATTGCAAGGTGGTCTCCCTGCTCGGCGGCATCGTCGCCGTCCATCAGACCAACCCGATCGACTATACATGGCGTCTGGCGAGCCAGCTCGGCGCGGAATGCTACATGTTCCTGGCGCCGCTGCTCGTCGACTCCATCGAGACCAAACGCAATCTGATTGAAAAATGCGGGCTGGAGGCCATCTACCGCCTAGCGGAGAACCTCGATCTCGCTATTGTCAGCTGCGGCGATATCGGTCCGCAATCGACTTCCCTATCGGAAGGTTTCATCTCGAAACGCGAGCTGGAAGAGCTGATCGAAATGGGCTGCGTCTGCGACACCATGTTCAACTTCCTCGACGCCGAGGGCAATTCCGTCGATCACCCGATCAACAAGCGTGTCATGTCCGTCGATCTCGATACGCTGAAGAAGGCCAAGCATATCGTGATCTCTTCCGGCGGCGCTCACCGTGCCCAGGCGATCGGCGCCACCATCAAGCGCATCGGCTGCAATACGTTGATTACGGATGAAAGTGCCGCGAAGGCGCTGCTGCAGATGGCTGTAGCGAAGGCGGCGTGAGCAATTGCATTTGCGTTTGCGTTTGCGGAGGGTGGATCAATGCCTCAGCGATCTCAAAACTTTCGAACGCCCCTTCAAGCATCCCCCGCTTCCCACCCCAGCATCGCCCGCTTTCGCGTCAGCCCCCAGTGATAGCCCGTCAGCTGCCCATTTTTCCCGAGCGCGCGATGGCAGGGCACGACAAAAGAAATCGGGTTGCGGCCCACTGCCGCGCCGACAGCCCGCATCGCCGTCGGCTGGCCGATATCCCTAGCGATGTCAGAATAGGTCACCGCGCGGCCCATCGGGATCTTTAACAGGCTCTCCCAGACGCGAAGCTGGAAATCCGAGCCGATCAGCACGACGCGCAGCGGCTGGTCGCTCGACCAATTCGAGCGCTCGAAGATGCGTGCCGCATAAGGTGCCGTCGCATTCGGATCCTCGATGAACTCGGCATTCGGCCAGCGGCAGGTCATGTCGGCGAGGCAGGCCTTCTCATTGCCGGCATCGCTGAAGGCGAGTCCGGCGAGGCCGCGATCGGTGACCATGATCAAGGCGAGGCCAAAGGGCGATATGTGAAACGCATAGCGCATCACCAGACCGCTGCCCCTCGCCTTCCATTCGCCCGGCGACATCGCCTCATGCGTCACAAAAAGATCGTGCAGCCGGCTCGGACCGGAAAGGCCGACCTCGAACGACGTCTCCAGCAGCGGCAGATCCTCCTTGCGCAGGAGACGCTTGGCATGATCGAGCGTGACAGCCTGCAGGAAGGCCTTCGGCGACAGCCCGGCCCAGCGTGTAAACGTCTTCTGCAGCTGGGTCGGCGATTGGCCGAGCCTTTCCGCCAGCATCTCCAGCGAAGGTTGGTCGCGATATTCCTCGGTGATGAGCTCGATGACCTCCCGCACGGTCTCGTAATCCTGACCTTCCGGGGTGATGTCTTTCTTCAGCTGTGCAATCGCATTCATGATCTTTCTCCTTAAAAAGGAGAAAACCACGGCAAGAGGGCTAAAACCACCCGTTTCTTGCGCAAGTGGTCTCTCTGCAAAAATGTGATATCGCCGGTCTGGAAAGGCCGCTCATATCCGCTGCGTTACGGTCGCCAAGGCACGTTTGAAGGCGTTGGCAAAGCTCTCGCGATCCTCGGGATTGAGGAAGGAGCCGACATCGATGCCGTGATTTCGATCGCGAACATGCATCGACACGACACCGATCTCGCTGTGACGGCGAACGAGGAAACGCGTCCAGAACGGATTGAAATCATGTTCCACCATGCGACCCGTCGGCGAGAATTTGCGGATGGAGACGTTGGTGCGCGATACCGTCACCTCTTCGCGCACACGGCCCGAGCGGTAATTCAGCCAGAAGGCGCCATAGAGCAAAAAGAAATCGGCGCCGAAGAAGATGCCGATCGGCCAGGCGCCGCGCGTGACGAAGAGAATGCTGTAGAAGAGGCAGAAGGTGCCGGCCAAGGCCAGCATGATCTTGAACCCCTTTCGCGGCAGCGAGCGATGGGGAAACAATTCGGCGGCGAAAACCGGTCTGTTGTCGTCTGCCGCCGTATCGGCGTTGCGTTTCGTCATCGGACTTGAGTATAGGTCGTTTATGGCAAATCCAAAGATCAAATCCAGCGCCCAAACCGCGAAAAAGTCAAATGCGACCGCAGGCCGCAAGCCGGCTGGGAAGAGCCTCTATTCCAAGGCAGACCTGGAAGAGATCTTCCGGCGCTTCTCCATCCAGCGGCCGGAGCCGAAGGGCGAGCTGGAACACGTCAATCCTTTTACGCTGGTCGTTGCCGTGGCGCTGTCGGCACAGGCGACCGATGCCGGCGTCAATAGGGCGACGCGCGCCCTCTTTGCCGTCGCCGACACGCCACAGAAGATGCTCGATCTCGGCGAGGAGCGCATTCGGGACTACATCAAGACGATCGGCCTTTACCGTAACAAGGCCAAGAACGTCGTCGCCTTGTCCGAAAAGCTGATCACGGATTTCGGCGGCGAAGTGCCGCGGACGCGCGAGGAGTTGGTAACCCTGCCCGGTGTCGGCCGCAAAACCGCAAATGTCGTGCTCTCCATGGCTTTCGGCCAAGCGACGATGGCCGTCGACACGCATATTTTCCGCATCGCCAACCGGCTGCTGCTGGCTCCAGGGAAGACCCCCGACGAAGTCGAACAGCGGTTGATGAAGATCATTCCCGATCAGTATCTCTACCATGCTCACCATTGGCTGATCCTGCATGGTCGCTATGTCTGCAAGGCGCGCAAACCCGAATGCGAACGCTGCGTCATTGCCGACCTCTGTCGCTCGCCGGAAAAGACCTGGGACATCCCAGCTCCTCTGGTCGAGCTTCCGCCCCAGATCATCGGAGCGGAAGCGGCAGGCTAAGCCCGTCTTGACCGCGGGTTCGTCTCCCTGTGCGAGATCAGCTTGTGCAGATGCACCATCATGCCCGCAGCAAAGAGCGGCGTCAGCAGGTTGAGCAGCGGGATCGCCAGAAACGCGGCGATCACCAGGCCGGCCAGGAAGACTTTAAAGGCGTGCTTCACGCGGAATTCCCGCGCCTTGTCCGGCGGATGGAAGCGCATAGCGGCAAATTCGAAAAATTCCCGCCCAAGCAGATAGCCGTTCACCAGGAAGAAGGCGACGAGATTGACGCCCGGAATGAACAGCAAGAACAGCGCCACGATATTGCCGACGATGACGACCCCGAGAAAGCGTAAGGAGCTCTTCGTCGCCGCGACGATCGGCATCGCGGTTCCCGGCGCATCATTCGGATAATCGCGTCTTTCCACCACTTCGGCGACATCGTCGAGAAATAGGCCGGCAATCAGTGCCGTGACCGGCGAAATCAGCAACGCCATCGCCAATGCCAATGCAATACCCGCGAAGATGGCAAGGAAGAACGAGAGCCAGCCGGTCCAATCTGAAGTGGATGGCATGAAGCCCTGCAGCCAAGGCAATATAAAGGAATTGAAAACGCCTCGCAGGACGAACCAAAGCACGAGAAGCGCCAGCAATGTAAGGCCGAGTACCTTCCAGAAAACTTTGCGCGTCTCGGGCGCAAAAAGATTTTCGAAGGAGCGGCGGGCGGCAAGGCCAATCATTCGTTCTACCTCTCTTAGTGGCAACTGGACACTTAAGAAACGGTTGTATCGATATCAATATCCCGCAAAGATATATGAATGTGACAATTAAAAATTTGAATTATTGTAATACATTTTGCACTAATATATTCTGTAGGCCACATTAAGAACAACAACCGCAACAAGAACGACGGCCCGACCTAAATTGAATACCCAATGGGCGCAGAAATTGGCGCGACATAACATCGAAAAGACCATCAAAGAGGCGCAAAATTTGGAAGACCTTAGCCAGAAACTTAGACAATATATAAAGATCGGCACTCCGGCCGAACGAAGAATTGCTAAGTATTTCTCCGAGCATTTGAACGAACTGCCGTTTGAGACGGCCTCCTCCGTCGCCGACAGGCTGGAATTGAGCCCGATGACGGTAGGGCGGTTTCTGCGGTCGCTCGGTTATCACGGTCTCGATGGGATAAAGGTACACCTCAAGGAGAATGCACCCAGCATCACCTCGCAATTGCCCAATATACTGGAACAGTTGCAGAAGGATGCAAGCGAAGGGCGCCCGCTTGCGACGCAGATTGCCGAACAGGTCGAGATGCTGCAGCATATCTATAACCTCGCCGGCCAGCCTCAATGGCGCGACGCCGTTTCGACAATTCTGTCCTCCGGAAATGTCTTCGTCACCTCTCACCCGAGTCTCGCGGGGATCGGACGCTATTTCCGCGATCGCCTCACCTTTGCCCGCGATCAGGTCCTTTTCCTCGATGGCGCCAATGGCAGCTATATCGAGCTGTTCGGTGAGCCCGCCGCGGACGGACTGGTTGTCGTCATCGACTCCCCGAGCTTTGTCGCATCACGGCTTCTGGCCCGTTCGGCTCGTCGGGCAGGCTACAAGGTATTGCTTTTAACAGGACAATTCACGGAATGGGCGCATGAATTCGCAAACATCACGCTGTCCCTGCCGCCGCAGCGCGCGACCAGCCGTGAAAATCTTTCAGCCATAATGGCGCTGCTGGAATATCTGGCGACTTCAGTTGCTCACGCAGCCGGTGAAGCGGCGGAGGCAAGGGCGCGCCGCATAGAAGAACTGCAGGGCATGTTCGCGCAGGCACCGCTTCGGTAGGCTGCCTATTCGATGGCGTCCAGCTCCGCTCGATGGCGATACATGGCGAGGAAACGCCGGTAGTCGCGATCATAGAGCTTCTGTTTTTCCGCATTCGGCAGCCGCTCATGACCGCCCGGATACATGGCTGCGCCGGCAACTCCGAGGCTTTCGTGAATCCCGCAGGAGACGGAGGCTGCGATAGCCGTGCCGAGCAGCACGGTCTCGTTCATCTTCGGGATGACGACCTTGCAGCCGGTCACGTCGGAATAAAGCTCCATCAGCACCGAATTCTTCACATGGCCACCGGCGACATGCAGCGTATCAGGCACGTAGCCGTAATCGCGCATCCGCTCGAGGATATGACGAATGCCGAGTGCAATGCCGACGCTGGTGCGCCAGTACAGCCTGCAAAGCCCATCGAAGGAGGCATCGAGAGTCATGCCGCTGATGACTCCCAACGCATGCGGATCGGCAAGGGGCGAGCGATTGCCGTGAAAATCGGGCAACACGTGGATGCGTCCGCCGAAGGAAGCCCCCTCCTCCAGCCGCAATTCCGCGATCCGCCGGACGATGCGGTCATGCAGCGCCGCCGTTGGAAGGCCGCCGGCCGCATGCATGCTGACGATATGGTCGAGGAGCGCACCGGTGGCAGATTGCCCAGCTTCGGCAAGCCACATGCCCGGAAAGACGGCTTCATAATAGGGGCCCCACATGCCGGTGCTGCGCTTGCGCTCCCGCGCAAAGGAAACCACGCAGCTCGAGGTTCCCGCAATCAACGCCAGTTGATGCTCCAGCATGTCGGCATCGCCGGCATGGCCTGCAAGCGCACCGAGAGCGCCCGCGTAGGCATCGATCAAGCCCGCGCCCACATGGCATTCACGATCGAGACCCAGCGCTTCTGCCGCCTCTGCCGTCAGTGTGCCGATGGACCGGCCGACTGCAACACTTTCGTCGGGCAGGCTGCCGCGTTCACGCAGATCGCCAAGGCCGATCAGATTGAGAAAATCGGCCTGCCAGCCCGGCTGGCGGTGCGCCAGATAATTCCATTTCGCCACCAGCGTCGAACGCGAGCGCGCAAGCGAACCGGTCGCCTTCCAGGTCATGAAATCGGCAAGGTCAAAAAAGTAGCCGGCCTGCGCCCAGCTTTCCGGCAGGTTTTCCTTCAGCCACATCAGCTTCGGCATTTCCATTTCGGGCGACATGAACTCGCCGGAATATTCAAGAACCGCGTGCTTCGTCGCCGTACAGTAATCCGCTTCGACCAGCGCCCGATGATCGAGCCAGACAATGGTGTCGAACCTTTTCTCGCCCCCAGTGGACACGGTAAGCTGTCCGCCATCGCGATCGCGCACGACCAGCGAACAGGTCGCATCGAAGCCGATAGCGCCGATAGCGGATGCGGCAACGCCGGATGCCTTCACGGCTCCGCGAACGGCGGTGCAGACGGCAGTCCATATGTCTTCGGAATCATGCTCGGCGTGGTTCTCACGCGGGCGGTTCATGAGGATCGGATGTTCGCTTTTACCCAGCAGTGAACCGCCCGCGGTGAAGACACCAGCGCGTGCGCTGCCTGTGCCGATATCGACCGCAACCACGTGATCACGCATGCAAAAGAAGTCCCGCCCACTTATCTCTTGTTGCGGACAAGTTGTATCAATTCCGGCATCGCGTCAAACACGACTTCCGGTGAAAGCTGCTCCAACTCGGCCCGATAACTCGGCGAATGAGCATGCGAACCACCGGTAAAGGCAAAGACTGTCATGCCGGCCGCGCGCGCGGCCGTGATCCCTGCCGGACTGTCCTCGACGACAATGCATTCCCTCGGCGGTATACCCATTTTTTCCGCCGCATAGAGAAAGAGATCCGGCGCCGGCTTGCCACGCTTGACCATGCTGGCGCTGAAGATATTGGGCTCCAGCCTGTCGAGCAGACCGGTCACGCCGAGTGAGAGACGGATACGCTCCAGCTGACTGGATGAGGCGACGCAACGCGGCAGCGAAAGCGCATCCAGCGTCGCGCCGATACCGTCGATCGGCTTCAATTCATGCTTGAAGCGCTCGTAGAGGTCATTGCGGATGCGATCGAGAAATGCCTGATCGATAAAGACGTCGAATTCCGTTTGCATCGTATCGACGAGCGTCGCCAGGCTCTTGCCGAGGAAGCGGCTATAGACATCCTCCTCGCTCATCTCGATGCCAACATCATGCATCGCCTGGATGAGCACACTGACCGACAGCGGCTCGCTGTCGACAAGCACACCATCGCAATCGAAGATTACGAGCCCTGTTCCCGCATCCGCCATCACAGATCCAACCTGAATTCTATTCGTAGCCCTGCCATGTCCGAAATACCGGCGGGACAATGGAAAACGGCCGGAACAGGAGAGGTCCGGCCGTTCGAAAATTATTCCGCGAGTTTGTTGTCCAAGTATAGCTGCAGGGTGACGCGGGTACCCTTTTCCCACAGCGTTTTCAGTGCATGCGCGAAGCGCTTGCGGAAAAGATCGGATTTGGCGACATCACCGAAGATGTCGTCAAAGACGAGGAAGGCATTCGGATCGTCCTTGGCCTTGAGGGCCGCTTCATGCAGCCGATCGGCGCTGGCATCGTTGAAGACGATATCCTTGCCGCTATCACTCTTGCCGGCGAAGTAACGGCACCACAACGCCGAAACGAGCGCGAGGCCGACAATATCCTCGCCGCGGCGAAGACGATCGGCCGTCGACGGCAGGATGAATTTCGGCTGCCGGTTCGAGCCGTCCTGCGCCAGGCGCGGAATGGTGTCGGCGATCTTCGGGTTGGCGAAGCGGTGCTCGATCAGCTTGAAGTAGTCGGCCAGCACGGTGTTCGGCACCGGCGGGATGACGGGAATGATCTCGTCGTTTTCAAGCTTGGCGAGGAAGGCCCGGATCAGCGGCTCCTCCATGGCTTCATGCACAAAATGGATATCCATCAGCGCCGCCGGATAGGCGATTGCCGCATGGCCGCCGTTGAGGATGCGGATCTTCATGTGCTCATAGGGCGTCACGTCGGGCACGAAGGTCACGCCAACCTTTTCCAGCGCTGGTCGTCCGGCGGGGAAATTGTCCTCCAGCACCCATTGCTTGAACTCTTCGCAATAGACGGGCCAGTTGTCCTCGATATCGAAGACTTCTTTCAGCAGGTCGATTTCACGCGCGCCGGTTGCCGGCGTGATGCGGTCGACCATGCCGTTCGGGAAGGCGACGTTCGCGGCGATCCAGTCGGCAAAAGCCGGGTCGGACAGCCGCGCCGTGCCGACGACGGCGGCTTTGGTCACGCCGCCATTATGAGGGATGTTGTCGCAGGACATGACGGTGATGGGCTGCAGGCCGGCAGCGCGCCGCGCCTTTAGACCGGCGACAATCAGGCCGAAAACCGTCTTCGGCGCATCCGGGTTCTGTCCGTCGGCCACGATCGCCGGATGAGCGGGATTGAACTTGCCCGACGCATCGATGAAGTAACCGCCCTCAGTAATCGTCATCGACACGATGCGTATCGCGGGATCGGCAAGCTTGGCAATGATCGCCTTGGCGTCGCCGACCGGCAGGATGTCGATCATCGGCGCGGTCACACGCGCAGCCGTGCGATTGTTGTCCTGCTCGACGACGGTCGTCAGAAAATCCTGGGAAGCCAGCTTCTCGCGCATAGCCGCATCCGACGGCAGCACGCCGGCGCCGATGATCGCCCAGTCATCGGCTTCTCCGGCATTGAAAAGATCGTCGAGATAAACAGCCTGATGAGCGCGATGGAAATTGCCGACACCGAAATGCACGATACCAGCCGAAAGCGACTTCCGGTCATAGGCAGGAATAGCCGCCTTTGCAGCCGCCTGCTGGAGAGTTGCGAGCGATAATTTGCACGTCATGTCTCTGGTCCTTCTGAAAGGTCTTTGGCTCCGGGCGGCTGGGGGAGACCGCACCGGCTGGTATGCTTGACCGGTCTACGCAGATCGAAGGATCCGGACCGGAACAGATGCATCGGCCGCGCCCGCTCAAGGGCATGCGGCCTTGACTTTTAGGCTGAAATCGCCAGCCCTTCGGCGCTGAACCGGTGGATATGCGCCTTGTCCGGCGTCAGGTAAACGGTATCGCCGGCCCGGGCCGGAAAATCGCCCGAACCGCGCGCGGTCACCGTGCCGATCCCGTCGACATCGATATGCAGGAAGGTGTCGGAGCCGAGATGCTCGGCAACAAGCACCTTGCCCTGCCAGTCGCCCGACGTGGTCGACAACAGCACGTGTTCCGGCCTGACGCCGATCGTGTCGCCGCCGAGGCTCTGGGCATAGGCGCCCTTGACGAAGTTCATCTTTGGCGAGCCGATGAAACCGGCGACGAAGAGATTGCGCGGGCTGCGATAGAGCTCCAACGGCGAGCCCACCTGCTCGATATTGCCGCGGTTGAGCACGACGATCTTGTCGGCCATGGTCATGGCCTCGACCTGGTCATGCGTCACATAGACCATCGTCGTCTTCAGCTGCTGGTGCAGCTCGCTGATCTCGAGGCGCATATTGACGCGCAGCGCCGCATCGAGGTTCGACAAAGGCTCGTCGAAGAGGAAGGCTGCAGGCTGGCGCACGATGGCGCGGCCGATGGCGACGCGCTGACGCTGACCGCCGGAAAGCTGGCGTGGTTTGCGCTCCAGATAATCCGTCAGGTTGAGGACGCGTGCGGCATCCGCTACCTTTTTGTCGATTTCCGCCTGCGGCATGTTCGCCATTTTCAGCGGAAAGGCGATGTTCTTACGCACGCTCATATGCGGATAAAGCGCGTAAGACTGGAACACCATGGCCAGGCCGCGATCGGATGGTTTGAGATTGGTACCATCCTTACCGTCGATCATGATCTGACCGCCGGAGACGTCTTCGAGGCCAGCGATGAGACGCAGCAGCGTGGACTTGCCGCAGCCTGACGGGCCGACGAACACGACGAACTCGCCATTGTTGATCTCAAGGTCGATGGAAGGGATGACCTTGGCTTCGCCGAAGACCTTGGAGACTTGTTTGAGAACAATGCTACCCATGCTTCTCTTCCTTACTTAACCGCGCCGAAGGTCAGGCCGCGAACGAGTTGTTTCTGGCTGAACCAGCCGAGGATCAGGATCGGAGCGATCGCCATGGTCGATGCCGCCGAAAGCTTGGCATAGAACAGGCCCTCCGGGCTGGAATAGGAGGCGATGAAGGTGCTCAACGGTGCGGCGTCTACCGCGGAGAGGTTGAGCGTCCAGAAGGCCTCGTTCCAGGCGAGGATGATGTTGAGCAACATCGTCGAGGCAAGACCCGGGATCGCCATCGGCGTCAGCACGTAGACGATCTCCTTGGCGAGCGTCGCGCCGTCCATGCGGGCCGCCTCGAGGATTTCGCCGGGAATTTCCTTGAAGTAGGTATAAAGCATCCAGACGATAATCGGCAGGTTGATGAGCATCAGCACGACGACCATGCCAACCCGGCTGGCCAACTGGTTGTTCAGGAGGCCGAAGCTCTGGAACAGCAGATAGATCGGGATGAAAGCACCGACCGGCGGCATCATCTTCGTCGACAGCATCCACATCAGCACGTCCTTGGTGCGCTTGGTCGGCGAGAATGCCATGGCCCAGGCGGCAGGCACCGCAACGAGCAGCCCTAGAATGGTCGAACCGAAAGCGATGATGACCGAGTTGCCGAAGTGGAGGAAGTAATCCGAGCGCGACTGCACCTCGAAATAATTCTCCAGCGTCCAGTGGAAGAAGAGGAACTGCGGCGGCGAGGCAATCGCATCGCCTTCCGTCTTGAAGCTCGTCAGGATCGTCCACAAGATCGGGAAGAAGATGAGGAGCGCCACGACCCAGGCGGCGACCGATACGACGATCTTGCGTTGCGTGCTGATCTTGCGTGCCATCTCAAGCCTCCAGATTCTTGCCGACCGCGCGCATCAGGAAGATCGCGACGATATTGGCGAGGATGACGGCGATGATACCGCCCGCCGATGCGCCGCCGACATCCTGCGACAGAACGATCTGCGAATAGACGAGATAAGTGAGGTTCGTCGTCGCCGTGCCCGGACCGCCATTGGTGGTGACGAGGATCTCGGCGAAGGCCGACAGCATGAAGATCGTCTCAATCAGGATCACCACGGTGATGGCGCGCGCCAGATGCGGCAGGATGATGTAGATGAATTTCGAAACCGGTCCGGCGCCATCCATCTCGGCGGCTTCCTTCTGCTCCTCGTCCAGCGACTGCAGGGCTGTCAGCAGAATAAGTGTCGCGAAAGGCAGCCACTGCCATGCGATGATGATGATGATCGACAACAGCGGAACCGTCTCCAGCCAGGTCAGCGGATCAAGCCCAAAGAACCGGAAGAGATGTGCCAAGAGCCCGTTTACCGGGTTCATGAACATATGCTTCCAGATGAGGGCTGCGACCGTCGGCATCACGAAGAAGGGCGCAAGCACCAGCATGCGCACGATGCCCTGGCCGAAGATCGGCTGATCAAGAAGGAGAGCCAGCGCAATGCCGCCAACGACGGTGATCAGCAACGCACCGCCGACGAGCAGCAGCGTCACGATCAGCGAACTCAGGAAGGCCGGATCGGTGATGAAATATTCGTAGTTGAGAAACCCGAGGAAATCATGCGTGCCGGGATTCAGCAGATTGTAGTTCAGCGTCGAGAAATAGATCGTCATCACGAGCGGGACGATCATCCACGCAAAGAGGAGCAGAACCGAAGGCGCCATCATGACGCGCGCGGTGGAACGGGTGTGCAACGTTGCCATGGCAAGTACCGACCTATCTTTGAAGGAGGGGGTGGCCGCGGACCGGCTGAAACAAAAGGGCCGCCAAGGGCAGTTCGGCGCTCGGCGGCCTAGAGGAAAGCAGTGCTCGAGAGGGCGCGCTGCTTTCCTTAGCTTCGAAGGCCCTTACTTCGGATAGCCGGCCTTTTTCATTTCGCGTTCCGTCAGCTGCTGGGCAGCCTTCAGAGCCTGATCGACCGAGATCTGGCCGGCAAGAGCAGCCGAGAACTGCTGGCCGACCGCCGTGCCGATGCCCTGGAATTCCGGAATAGCAACGAACTGCACGCCGACATAGGGAACCGGCTTGACGGTTGGATGCGTCGGATCAGCCGAATTGATCGAGTCGAGCGTCATCTTCGCGAAAGGCGCCGCCTTCTGGTAGTCCGCACTTGCATAGAGCGACGTGCGGGTGCCGGGAGGTGCATTCAGCCAGCCTTCCTTCTGTGCGACCAGGTTGGTATAGTCCTTGCTGGTTGCCCAGGAGATGAACTTTTCCGCCGCTTCGGTCTTCTTCGAGGAGGCTGGGATGGCGAGGTTCCATGCCCAGAGCCAGTTGCCGCGCTTGCCGAGGCCCTTATCCGGAGCCAGAGCGAAGCCCACCTTGTCTGCGACCTTCGATTCCTTCGGATCGGAAACGAAGGAGGCAGCAACGGTAGCGTCGATCCACATGCCGCACTTGCCGGACTGGAACAGGGCCAGGTTCTCGTTGAAGCCGTTGGACGATGCGCCCGGAGGACCTGCATCCTTCATCAGCTTGACGTAGAAGTCGAGCGTGTCCTTCCATTCCGGCTGGTCGAACTGTGCCTTCCACTTTTCGTCGAACCAGCGAGCGCCGAACGAGTTCGACATCGCCGTCAGGAACGCCATGTTCTCGCCCCAGCCCGCCTTGCCACGAAGGCAGATGCCGTAGACTTCATGGTCCTTGTCGGTGATCTTGCGGGCTGCATCGGCAACAAAGTCCCAGGTCGGCGCATCCGGCATCTTCAGGCCGGCCTTGTCGAAGAGGTCCTTACGGTACATGACCATCGAGCTTTCGCCATAGAACGGTGCTGCGTACAGCTTGCCGTCGGTCGTCAGACCGCTGCGAATGGCCGGGAGAAGGTCATTCACATCGTAGTTCTTGTCAGCGGAAAGCTTGTCGAGCGAGGCAAGCCAGCCGAGCTTGCTCCAGATCGGCACTTCATATGTGCCGATGGTCAAAACGTCGTATTGGCCGGCCTTGGTGGCGATGTCGGTCGTAACCTTCTGGCGCAATACGTTTTCTTCAAGCGTGACCCATTGCAGGTCGATGCCGGGGTTCTTGGCTTTGAAGTCGTCCGTAAGCTTCTGCATTCGGACCATGTCGCCGTTATTGACCGTCGCAATCGTGAGGGTTTCGGCAGACGCCAGGCCGGCAAACATCAGGGCCGAGCAGGCGCCCAGCAGTAAAGTTTTCAATTTCATATCTTCCTCCCAGAAGATTAAAATGAGCATTCGCTTTGCTCGTGGGCAATTACTCACTTCTTGCGACAAAATGTCAATGCAGATTCGTTGCTGCATTGCCGAGCAAACCGCCTATCATTTTGATTTTATAAGTTGATTTTTTTGCTCAGACCTTGAGCAAAAATTCAGCAACTGCCTCGTCGGTGATCAAACCATTGATCTGCCGGCCGACAATCGCAGCCTTGATCGCCTGGAATTTGCGCCGACCCTTGGCGATTCCGATGACGCTGCAGGTATCTCGGGATGGCAAGGGCGCACTGGCGACGCGCTCATTAACATCGTCAGGCATGAGCTTGCCATTGCCATCGAAAACCCAGCCACAGATCTCGCCCGCAGCACCTCGATCCATCAGGGCCAGCATCTCGTCTTTTTCGAGAAAGCCGTCGAGGCAGAGCGGCGCCTCGACACCCATCTCGCCGATGCCGACGAAGGTCACGTCGGCCTGCGCACTGATATCGAGCGTCGAGCGCACCAGCGCCTGCGCGTGCAGGAGCTCGCGCTCCTCTGCGGAGGACACCAGTACCGGCAGCGGCATCGGAAAATGCCGCGCCTTGACGACGTCGGCCATGCTGAAGATGACGTTGTAGTAGGCGGCCGAACCGTCGGGGCCGATATTGCCCGTCAGCGACACAACCCGGTGCTGTAGACATTCGATCGCCGGCAACTGATCGACCGCAGCCTTCAGCGTACGCCCCGTGCCGATTGCCAGCACGATCGGGTCGGGTCGCCGCAGCCAGCGCTCGATTTCGGCGGCACCCGCTTCGGCAATGCCGACCGTAGAGGACGTACTGTCCGGATCGCTCGGCACGATATCGACATGTCGCAGATTGAATTTCTTCTTGAGCTCCGCCGCATATTCCATGCAGACGGCGATCGGATGGTCCAGCCGGACCTTGATCAGCCGCTCGGCAACGGCAAGCGACACCAGCCGCTGGGCTGATTGCCTGGATATTCCCATCGCGACTGCGATTTCGTCCTGGGTGCGGCCGGCAACATAGTAGAGCCAACCGGCCCGCGCCGCATCATCAAGCCGCCCCTGGGAATCCAGCTTTCTCGCCATCGCCTTCCTTTATCGAAACAGCGCCCTTGCCGCCATCCGGATCAAGCGTGCCTGATTACTCAGCTTCCGGCGGGATGACGCCCTTGGTCAAGGTAAAACAACCGTAGAAACGGCGCTCGCCGGTCTGAATGACGCAAAAAGCGTCCTTGGCACGCTCATAGAAGGCAAAACGCTCGACTGGCGTCAGCGGCCAATGCTTGCCCTCGGCCTTGTCGATTACGGCCTGGACTTCACGCTGCACCTGCGGCACCTCGTCCGGCGCGCCTACCACTTCCATGCGTGCCGCCGCATCGTCGATGAAAGTATCGAGCGGCATCAGCGATAGGATCGCCGCAACCGCTTCGGCAGACGACACATTGTCGATGCGCAACAGCTCGCCCAGAACCGTCTGGCTTGCCACCGATTCAGCGGGGAAATTCGTATCGACGACGGCGAGCATATCGCCATGCCCCATGGACTTAAGTGCGTAGAGCACATCTGCATTCAACAGCGGCGAGATTCCCTTCAGCATGGCCAATATCCTCCGATAGCCTATGGCGGCACCCGCCGCTTCGTTCTTCGCGCAAACAAGTAACCATCGCGTTCCTATCTGTCTATAGGTTCCGGGAACGTTTTCGATGCGTCGGAGAGCTATGAACTGTGCATCCAGCTATGGCTTATTTCAGCCGTTATTGACCCGATAGGTTCGTCGGCATTAACTGAAGTACGTTCAACGGTTGAGAGGTGCAGGTGCGCATTCTTGTGGTGGAGGACGACGACACGATCGGCGGTGCGGTTCGCGACCATATTGCGGCAGGACCTCATGCCGTGGATTGGGTCAAGAACCTGACCGATGCGGAAGAGGTCACCAGCGCCGTGCAATACGGTCTCATTCTGCTGGATCTGCAGCTTCCGGACGGCAGCGGGATCGATTTCTTGAAGCGGCTGCGCCGCAGGCCGGATGAAACGCCAGTCATCATCCTGACGGCACGCGACCAGATTTCCGACCGCATCGAAGGCCTGAACAGCGGCGCCGACGATTATCTCGTCAAGCCGTTCAACCTCGGCGAATTGACGGCACGTATCCTGGCGGTCGCCCGGCGTTATGCCGGCAGTCCGCAGCCGACGCTCCGGTTTGACGACCTCGAAATCGACCAGCCGCAGCGCCGCGTCAAGCTGGCGGGCAAGGACGTGATTCTGACGGGCCGGGAATGGGCAGTCCTCGATCTGCTGGTCACGCGGCCGGGCGCCATCGTCTCCAAAGATAAGATAGAGGAAGCGCTCTACGCCTTCGGCTCCGAGATCGAGAGCAACACGGTGGAAGTCTATGTCAGCCGCCTTCGCAAGAAGATCGGCAAGGACCGCATAAAGACGGCGCGCGGCGTCGGCTATTGCCTGGGCGAGCGATGAGTGAGTCCAAAACCGCCAGTCGCGCCAGTATCACTCGGCGTCTGATCACAGCGCTGACCGGGACCGTCGTTATCTTCTGGCTGATCGCGGTCGGCATCGGTGTCTATGTCGTCAACAAGGAGCTCTCCGAGACCTTCGACGGCGCATTGCAGGAAACCGCCGAGCGTCTGCTGCCGCTGGTGCTCGACGACCTCGCTAACCGCGACCATTCCGGCGATCCCCAGAGCCTGGAAGCACTCAACAAGGGGCTGAACCGTGAATATCTGACCTACCAAGTGCTCGACGGGAACGGCAAGGTCATCCTGCATTCCCACGATGCCCCTCCGACCGCCTATGAGGTGCCGCTGACAATCGGCTTCCACAATACATCGCGATATCGCATCTATACCGAATCCTCGGCAGACGGGACGATCTTCCTCCACGTCGCCGATGCCTTCAAGAATCGCCGCGAGGCATTGCGCGAGAGCGGCGTCGCGCTGCTGTGGCCGCTGCTGGCGCTTATTCCGGCGAGCATCATCGCCATTGGCATCATCGTCGGCCGATCGCTGCGACCGATCGATCGCCTGCGCTCTCAGATCGCCACCAAGGATGGCGGCAACATGGCGCCGCTCGAAAGCGAAACGCTGCCGCTCGAACTCCAGCCGATCGCCCGTTCCGTCAACCTGCTGCTCGAGCGCCTGCGCCTTGCCCTTGAGGCCGAGCGCGAATTCACCGCCAACAGCGCCCACGAGCTGCGCACCCCGATTGCAGGCGCACTTGCCCAGACCCAGCGGCTCATCGCCGAACTGCCGCAGGGGCAATTGAGGGAGCGCGCCAGCCGCATCGAATCGTCTCTCTCCAATCTTGGCCGGCTGGCGGAAAAGCTGCTGCAGCTCTCCCGTGCCCAGGCCGGCATCGGCACCGGCGACAAACCCGCCGACCTCATGGCCATCATCGAAACCGTCATCGGCGATTACGACCGCGATACCAGCACAGCAGGCCGCGTCCTGCTGGAGAGCAGGACATCGGGGAAACTGATCCGCAATATCGATATCGACGCCTTTGCGATCGTCATGCGCAATCTGATCGAAAACGCTTTGATCCACGGCCCGGCCGATGATGAGGTCACCGTCAGTGTCGACGACCGCACCGTTCGCGTCATCAATGGCGGCGCCGTGCTTTCCGCGCATGAGCTTGCCGGCCTGAAGAAGCGTTTCTGGCGCGGCAAGACGAAAGCGGCGGGCTCCGGCTTAGGCTTGTCGATCGTCGAGCGCATCATCGGCCAGATCGGCGGACACCTCGATCTGCTGTCGCCGGCGAGCTGCAGGACCGATGGCTTCGAAGCGAAGATCACCCTGCCGCTTCCGACAACGGACTGATGGCACGCCGACCCGGGAGGATTGGCCCCACCAAGGATTGATCTTGCAAAGACCGGCAAAGGGTGCGAGCAAGTGCGCATGTTTCCAGCGGATCGGCATTCATGATCGTTTCCTTCGACATCGGCGGCAGCGCCATCAAAGGCGGCATTGCCCGCTCCATGACGGATATCGTAACGCTGGCGCGGCGCCCGACGCCCAAGCATGATTTTGCTGAATTCGTCGCTGCCCTAAGAGATGTAATCACGGAGGCGGAAGGCAAGCCGGATTGCCTGTCCTTCTCCATCGCCGGCGTCATCGATCCCGATACGCAGGCGCTCACCTGCGCCAATATTCCCTGCATTCACGGCCGGCACCTTGCCGCTGACCTCGAAGCGGAACTCGGCTATCCCGTGCTGATTGCCAATGATGCCGACTGCTTTGCCATGGCCGAGGCCATGTCTGGCGCGGGCCGCGGCCATCGCATCGTGTTCGGCGCCATTCTCGGCACTGGTGTCGGTGGCGGCCTGGTCGCTGATGGACGGCTGGTCAACGCTGCCGGCGGCTTTGCCGGGGAATGGGGCCACGGTCCGATCATCGCCTCCTTTGCCGGCAATCCGCCTGTTGCCATTCCCGCCTATGCCTGCGGCTGCGGCCAGAAGGGCTGCGTCGACACGGTCGGCGGCGCCCGCGGCATCGAACGCCTGCACAAGACGCTGCACGGCCTGGAACTCTCCAGCGAAGAGATCATCGGCGAGTGGCTCAAGGGCGAAAGCCGCGCGGAACGAACGATCGACATCATGGTCGATCTGGTGGCCTCGCCGCTGGCGCTGACCATCAACATAACCGGTGCGACCATCGTGCCCGTCGGCGGCGGCCTTTCCAACGTCGAGCCGCTTCTGGCACGTCTAGACGAGGCAGTACGCGGCCGCATTCTGCGCAAGCTCGGCCGGCCGCTCGTGGTGCCCAGTGAGTGCAAACTGGAACCGGGCCTCATCGGCGCGGCCCTGCTGGGCCTGAAACATGCCGGACAGCGCACCCATGCTGCTTGAAGTCTGCGTCGAGGATATTGCCGGTCTCAAGGCCGCCGTCGAGGGTGGCGGCGATCGCATCGAGCTTTGCAGCGCACTCCCTCTCGGCGGCCTGACGCCAAGTGCCGGGCTGATGGCCGCTGCAGCCAAGATGCCCGTCCCGGCATACGCCATTATCCGTCCGCGCGCCGGCGGCTTCGTTTACTCGACAGATGAGATTGACATCATGAAGCGCGACATCGATGCGGCGCGAGCTGCCGGCCTGCCGGGTGTCGTGCTCGGTGCCTCCCTGCCAGATGGGCGACTTGATGTTGACACGCTCGCGGCTCTCACCACCCATGCGGACGGTCTTGGCAAGACGCTGCACCGCGCCTTCGATCTGGTACCCGGCGTCGAGGAAGCCGTCAATGCCGCGATCTCCCTCGGTTTCGAGCGTATCCTGACATCCGGCGGCGCAAAGACAGCAGCCGAAGGACTTACCATGCTCGAACAGGCGATTGCGGCCGCCGCCGGCCGCATCTCCATCATGCCGGGCTCCGGCGTGACGCTTGCGACGGTCGGTAAGCTATGGCCGCGCCTACAGGTCAGCGAGATCCATGCCTCCTGCTCGGCACCCGTTTCCGAGATGGATGAGCGAGTCATCGCCCTCGGCTTCTCGGCGCCATTGGTACGCCGCACAGATGCCGCCACCGTCAAGGCGCTCAAGGCATATTTTGCCTAAAGCATATCGTACAAGGATGTTGCAGCAGCTCCGGGACATAGAAAAGCCGGAGCCCCGAACACAGGGAACCGGCTGCGCAATATCGCGGTCTGCTTGAGCAACATCATGAATTGACAAAGAAACATTAGAATGATCAATCGTTCATAAACGCATATGCTGTAGTCATGAATATGGCTGCGCAACATTTAGTTATTGCAGCAAGGTAAGTTTCCTCGGGAGTAGCTGTGATCTGAATCATGTCGGTGGCGCCACCTCGCAAGAAAAGCAGAGCTGTCTTTTGGATTGCCGCCGTTGTCATCGGTTCGATCATTCTCGCAACCGCTCTCCTGGCTAACGATATGCGCAATCTACGTGCCCTGGATGATCGCTATCATCTCAATCTGTTTCCGAAATCGGAGCAACATGCAGCAGCGCCGACCGTGCCGGCGCAGGAGCAGCAGCCATCTCGTACAGCCGCTCCTCCTCCGGCAGCGGCGCCGAAGACTTCAGCCGCGGCAGCCCGCAACGTCCGCGTTAAGCCAGCGACCGTCACCGTTAAGCCTCCCGTCAAGAAAATATCCCATCTGCTGGACGAGCCTGTCGATGTGCTGCTAAGCGCCTTCGTGCGCAGTTGGCGGATATCGGGTCAAACGCTTTGCGCTGATCTCCAAAAGTTCGGCCTGTCCGTGGGCGAATGGCGGCAAAGCGAACTGGGCGCCGGCACTTCAGAGTGCAGTTACGCCGTCCAGAAGGGCGCCTACGGCGATCCCAAGGCGGCCTCCTTCTTCATCATCGCCAGGGGCAAACCGTCAGGCGAAATCGATGCCATCCGCATCAAGGTCATCATGCCTGATAATGACGACGGAAAGGCCGTTGCCGGCACCTTTGTCGACACCGTCGTCCTATTGCTGAACGAAACCCATTGGCTGGACTTTCAGGCCGCGCTCGAGGCGGTCGGCAAGTTGCAGGATGTGACGCTGCAAGCCTTCGGCGCTAAGCTTGCCTTTTTCAAGGAATTCCAGAGCGACAACAATTTCAACCTGCAGCTGGAATTGCGCAGAACATCGCCGGAACAGCTCCGAACCGCGATCGTCTTCGACAAGGCGCGCTGGACACTACCCTCCCCGCCATCGACTAACTGATCACATGGATTCCTTCGAAATGCGGGGTTCCTGTTGCGCTGCGCCATGGATGGTGCTCATATAGGCAACGATTCCGAAGGTCGGCGGATCACCGGCCGCCAGCACCATGTTTCCCGAGAGCACGACGCGGTTTCCGAAGGGATCCATGCAAATCGTCAAACGCGCCGGGCCCCAGCCGAGCGTTGGAAAGTCATTACATTCCATGGATTCGATAGATCCCAATCCGCAGGGTCAGACTTTTGCGGTCGAACGCAATCCCCGCCTGCGCTACATCATCCCCGCCGTAGTCGCTGTTGCCTTCCTGATGGAACAGCTCGATTCGACCATCCTCATCACTGCCGTTCCCGATATCGCCAAGAGCCTCGATACCACACCGCTTCGCATGAACCTGGCTGTTACGACCTATATTCTCACGCTTGCCATGTTCATTCCGGTGAGCGGATGGTTTGCGGATCGCTTCGGCGCCAGGCGCATCTTCACGCTTTCCCTCTTCATCTTCACCATCGGCTCGATCCTCTGCGGCCTGGCGACCAGCCTGCCGATGCTCATCGCCACGCGCGCGCTGCAGGGCTTTGGCGGCGCCATGATGACGCCGGTCGGGCGCCTCATCCTCATCCGCAGTTTCCCGCGCAGCCAGCTCGTGACAGCCATGACCTACATGACCCTACCGGCTGTCATGGGGCCTGTCATCGGGCCGATACTTGGCGGCTTTCTGACGACCTATCTGTCCTGGCGCTGGATCTTCTGGGTGAACCTGCCCTTCGGCCTCATCGGCATGACCATGGCGCTGCGCTATGTTGAGGATACTGAACGCGACGCGACGATCAAATTCGATTTTCCTGGCTTCGTCATGGTAGGCATCGGCTGCGTGCTGCTGCAATTCGGCATCGAGAATATCGGGCGCCCGACAATCCCCGGCTGGGCTATCGTCCTCACGCTTGCCGCCGCCGGCCTGCTGCTGGTCGGCTTCATCCGCTATGCCAGAGCAGCGGAATCTCCAGCCGTGGACCTTACACTCTTCAAGCTGCGCACCTTCCGCATCGGCACCCTTGCCGGCGGTATCTGTCGTGTGGGACTGAACGGCGTGCCCTTCCTGCTGCCACTGATGCTGCAGGTTGGCTTTGGCTTGAGCCCGATCATCTCGGGCACGCTGACCTTCGTCAGCGCCCTGAGCGCCCTCGCCGTACGGCCGATCTCGGCAAAATTGCTGAAGCTCTATGGCTTCGATCGCATGCTGACCTGGAGCGCGGTGTTCGGCGCCGCCGTCGTCGCCGGCTTCGCATTGATCACGCCGGATACGCCGCACTGGTTCATCATCGTCTATGTCTTCATTTTCGGGCTGGCGCGGGCCGGACAGTTCATGACGTCCAATACCCTGTCCTATTCCGATACCCCGGCGGCACAGCTTAGCCGCGCCACCAGCTTGGGGGGCGTGCTGCAGCAATTGAGCGTCAGCTTCGGCGTCTCCGTCGCCGCCATGCTGCTGGGATTGGTGACCTTGGATGGATCGCCGCTGACGCCGGAGAAATTCCATATTGCTTTTTTGCTGATGGCGGTCATACCGCTGCTCGGTATACCCGGCTTCCTCCAGCTGCGGCCGGAAGACGGCGCACAAGTGAGCGGCCATCAACGGCAATCGAAAAAGCAGCCGTAAGGGCTAAGCCGCAAGCGCCGAGGCGCGCGGATGGACGAGATGATCGCGAAGCACCGCACCGGAGCGGTCGACTTCCTGCATCAGCACGTCGTAACTCCACAGATCGGCCAGATGCTGCAAGACGCGCTTGGCATCCATATCATCGAGCAGCGCGCCGTTCAGCACCGTATGCTTGACCAGCAGCCGCCTGTCGCCGGCAAGATCGACATCGACGATCTCGATATGCGGATCGATCCAGCCGACATCATATTGCCGCGACAGCTCACGGCGGATGCGCCGGTAGCCGCGCTCATCATGAATGGCGGCCACCCTCAGCCCCTCCTCCTCTTCCGGATCGTCGGTCAGTTGGAACATGCGCATCTTGCGCATCAGGTGAGGGCTGAGGAACTGCGCTACAAAGCTCTCGTCGCGATAATTGGCCCAGAGATCGCGCAGCACCGCCATGGCATCGCCGGTGCCGGCGATCTCGGGGAACCACTGGCGATCCTCCTCCTCCGGCTTCGTCACGATACGCTCGATATCCTGCATCATGGCAAAGCCGATCGCATATGGGTTAAGGCCGGAATAGCGGGGATCGTTGAAGGTCGGCTGGAAAACCACATTGGTATGCGATTTCAGGAATTCCAGAAAATCGCCGTCGCCGATGCCGCCGAGCTCATGCAGCCGCGTCATGATGCGATAGTGCACATAGGTCGCAGTACCCTCGTTCATCACCTTGGTCTGGCTCTGCGGGTAGAAATATTGCGCCACATGCCGCACGATACGGATGATCTCGCGCTGCCAGGGCTTCAGACGCGGCGCCATCTTTTCCAGGAAATAGAGGATATTCTCCTGCGGCAGGCCGGCCAGCGAACGCCGCCGCTCCAGATCGAGATCGTGGGTCTTCTTGCCGGAGCCGGCTGGAACCGTGCGCCAGAGATCGTTGAAGATCTTCTCGTCATACTCGCGCCGTTCGCGTTCGCGCTTTTCCTCGTCGCGCAAATCCGGCGTTTTCTTGCCCGCATAGCGATGCACGCCATGCGACATCAGCGCATGGGCGGCATCCAGCGTGCGCTCGACGGCGGCGTGGCCATAGCGCTCCTCGCAGCGCGCGATATAGCTCTTGGCGAAATTGAGATAGTCGAGAATGCCTTCAGCATCGGTCCAGAGCTTGAAGAGATAGTTATTCTTGAAGAAGTGATTGTGGCCGAAGGCGGCATGCGCGATGACGAGCGCCTGCATCGTCGCCGTATTCTCCTCCATCAGGTAAGAAATGCAGGGCGAGCTGTTGATGACGATCTCATAGGCGAGCCCGCGCAGGCCCTTGCGGTAAAAGGCTTCATGATGGGCGAAGTGCTTGCCGAAGGACCAATGCTTGTAAAATAGCGGCATGCCGATCGATGAATAGACGTCGAGCATCTGCTCGGCAGTGATGATCTCGATCTGGTTGGGATAGACATCGAGACCGAGCTCGTCGACAGCAATCTTCTCGCAGGCATCATGAATTCGTTGGATCGTGGCGAAATCCCAGTCTGCACCTTCGAAAAGCCGCTCCATCGATGCCCTCTTTGCCATCATCCGCTCCTTGTTTCCGCCGTCCGGCGCTGGAAGAGATCGTGGAAGACCGGATAGATCTGGCTGCGATCGCTGACACGCCGCATGGAAAGCACCGGCCATCCCGCCTGCATCCGCTCGTAGAGCGACCAAATCGCCGAGCCGGACGAGATCGCGACGCTGCGTGATTCCCCGACTTCGAGATAGGCGAAATATTGGCAAACGGGCAGGATCTCGCTCGTCATCAACGCTGCCGTCGTCGCATTGTCGGAATAGGCGTTGTCGCCGTCCGACGCCTGGGCGGCGTAGATGTTCCAGTCGGACGCCGGGAAGCGGTCCCGCACGATCCGCCGCATGGCCTCGAGCGCGCTCGAAACCTGGGTGCCGCCAGTTGCCGGGCTGCGGAAGAAGGTCTCCTCGTCCACCTCTTCCGCTACGTCGGTATGACGAATGAAGACGATCTCGACGCGGCGGTACTGCCGGGTCAGGAAGATGTAGAGCAGCATGTAGAAGCGCTTGGCGAGATCCTTCATGTGCTCTGTCATCGAGCCGGAAACGTCCATCAGGCAGAACATGACGGCTTGCGCCACCGGCTTCGGCTCGTTCTCGAAACGGCGATAGCGGATATCGATCGGGTCGATATAGGGAATGCGCCGGACCTTCGATTCCAGCTTTTTGATCTCGTCTTCGAGCTGTGCGCGGCGCTTCTCGTCCGTGCACTCCTCGGCTTCCTCGATGAGCTTTTCGACCGTTTCCGGCTTCGGGCGATGCAGCGCAACACGGCGCATCATCGCAAGCCGCATCGTGCGGTTGATGGCAAGATTGGCGGGCGACCCCGCAACCGAGTAGCCCGAGCGCACCGGATTGATCTGATCCGCCGACATCAGGCGGCGCTTGGCAAGATCGGGCAATTCCAGATCGTCGAGGAAGAGATCGAGAAACTCATCCCGCGTCAGGATGAAGCGGAAGGCATCCTCACCGGAGCCGTCGCCGCCGGCACGGCCATTGCCGCCGCCACCTTCAGGCCGCGGCAGGATATCGCCTTCGATGAAGTCCTTGTTACCGGGAAGAATATGTTCCTTCAGGCCCTCTGGGCCACGATGGAACCGAGGTTCCTCGGTTCCATCAAGGGGAATGCTGACTTCGCCACCCTTCAGAATATCCTGAATGTCGCGATTTTGAGAGGATTCATAGACCGCTCTCTGCACCAGCGCTTTTGCTCTTCGCAAAAATCGTTGACGATTTTCCAGACTTTTTCCGCCTGGGTTCAGGCGTCTGTCAACAATGTGCATTCCTTCTTCCTTGGTGGCTCATCCCGCCTGTTTCACACGCATGTACCATTCCACAAGGCGCCGGACCTGACGCTCGGTGTAACCCCGCGCGACCATCCGCTCAACGAATTCGCCATGTTTCTTCTCCGTCTCGCCGTCCTTCTTGGACCCGAAGGAGATGACGGGCAGAAGGTCCTCGACCTGGGAGAACATCCGCTTTTCGATGACTTCGCGGATCTTCTCATAACTGGTCCAGGACGGGTTCTTGCCGCCATGGCTCGCTCGTGCCCGCAGGCAGAATTTGACGACCTCGTTGCGGAAGTCCTTCGGATTGGCGATGCCTGCCGGCTTTTCGATCTTGGTGAGCTCCTGGTTTAGAAGCTCGCGGTCGAGAAGCTGGCCCGTATCGGGATCCTTGAAGTCCACATCCTCGATCCAGGCGTCGGCATAGTCGACATAGCGATCGAAAAGGTTCTGCCCGTAATCCGCATAGGATTCCAGATAGGCCTTCTGGATCTCGTTACCGATGAACTCCGCATAGCGCGGCGCCAATTCACTCTTGATAAACTCGATATAGAGCTTTTCGGTTTCAAGCGGCAGCTGTTCCCTGCGGATTGCCTGCTCCAACATGTACATCAGATGCACCGGATCGGCACCGACTTCTGTCGTATCGTAGTTGAAAGTCGCCGCCAGCACTTTGAAGGCGAAACGAGTGGAAGCCCCATCCATACCCTCGTCGACACCGGCCGCATCACGATATTCCTGCACGCTGCGGGCTCTCGGATCGGTCTCCTTCAGGCTCTCGCCGTCATAGACCCGAAGCTTGGAGAAAGCGGTCGAGTTCTCGTGCTTGGACAGCCGCGTCAGAACCGTGAAGCGGGCGAGCGTCTCCAAGGTCGATGGCGCGCAAGGCGCGTCGCTGAGCTCGGATTCCTCGATTAGCTTTTCATAGATCTTCTGCTCTTCGGTGACCCTGAGGCAATAAGGCACCTTCACCACGCAAATGCGGTCGATAAATGCCTCATTGTTCTTGTTGGCCTTGAATGTCTGCCATTCCGACTCGTTTGAGTGCGCCAGGATGATGCCTGAGAAGGGTATCGCACCGATATTTTCCGTACCGATGTAATTGCCTTCCTGTGTCGCCGTCAGCAGCGGATGCAGCATCTTGATCGGCGCCTTGAACATTTCAACGAATTCGAGAACGCCCTGGTTGGCGCGGTTCAATGCACCCGAATAGCTGTAGGCATCCGGATCGTTCTGCGCGAGACTTTCGAGCTTGCGGATATCCACCTTGCCAACCAGCGAGGAAATATCCTGGTTGTTCTCGTCGCCCGGTTCCGTTTTGGCGACGGCTATTTGCCGCAGCCTCGAGGGCTGTATCCTGACGACGCGGAAGCGGGAAATATCGCCTTCGAACTCCTCCAACCGCTTGAGGCACCAAGGACTCATGAGCCCGGTCAGGCGTCGACGCGGAATGCCATAGCGCTCTTCGATCATCGGCCCCATGGTGACGGGGTCGAATAGGCTGAGCGGGCTTTCGAAGACCGGGCTCAGCTCGTTTCCGGCCTTGAGGACATAGATGGGATGAACTTCCATCAATGATTTCAGCCGTTCGGCAAGCGACGACTTGCCGCCGCCGACGGGCCCAAGCAGATAGAGGATCTGCTTGCGCTCCTCCAGCCCCTGGGCCGCATGGCGGAAGAAGGCGACGATGCGTTCGATCGTCTCTTCCATGCCGAAAAAGCCCGAAAAAGCCGGATAAGTCCGGATGGTCCGGTTCATGAAAATACGCCCAAGCCTTGTATCCTTGGCCGTATCGATCAGCAGTGGTTCGCCCATGGCTGCCAGCAGCCGCTCTGCCGCATTTGCGTACATGAGCGGGTCATCCCGGCACGCTTCCAGGTATTCTGAGAATGACATCTCGACTTCGCGCCGTGCTTCAAAAGTACGGGCGAACGTGTTGAACAGAACATCGTTGTTTAACATGGCGCCTCGGTAGCTTGCTATTGCAATTAACGCCGGCTTTTACGAGATCACTTTATCCCGCTATATCTAAAGTGCGGTATGACTCGTTTCGAATCAATAGGTGATCTGTCAATAATTCGTACGCTTGATTCCAAATGTCATCAATATCTTGATGGGGTCATGCACCGAATTAATGAAACACAACCAAGGGATTGTTGTAGCAACACAACGCACGCAGTGGTTATGCAATCTCGACCGGCCTATTGCCGCGTATTCTTGCAAATACACGATCTCGGCGAGGAATTGAACGAAGCCAGCGTCAAGCTTCATTGTCCGCATGATTGGGGAGAAAAGATGGTGCCCAGAGCCGGAATCGAACCAGCGACACGCGGATTTTCAATCCGCTGCTCTACCAACTGAGCTATCTGGGCATCCGAGCTTCCCGTCGAAGGAAGAGCCTTGTCAGGCGCTGGGCGGTTGGTTCGCCCCGGAAGCGAGCGGGGTTATAGCATCTTGTTCGGCCATGTCCAGCCGCAAATGACTCTTTTTTGACAGGAAATCGAATTTTGCCAATTCGCGAACAAAATGAAAGGGTTCGCGACACCGAGCCCTCTTGGAAAACGCATTCAGCCCTGGTCGGAGCCGTCGGCCTTCGTCTCGTCCTCGGTCACGGGAATGGCGTAGGAGCCGTTGAGCCATCGGGAAAGATCGACGGATCGGCAGCGATCCGAGCAGAAGGGGTAATGTTCACGCAGTGAAGGGCGGCCGCATTCCGGGCAGGGACGCGTCTTTCGCAGCGGCTCGACCTTCGAACCCACCTTGATCTCCTCAGCTTCCGTCATGACAACTATCCTTCCTGCCATCCGGCGTGGACATCGAAGCCCTCGCCCGCCAGCAGCAGTATGGTTTCATAAAGCGGCAATCCGACGACATTGGTGTAGGAACCGACAAGCTTCTGCACGAAGGAGCCGGCAAGCCCCTGAATGCCATAGGCTCCCGCCTTGCCACGCCACTGGCCGGAGGCGAGATACATGTCGATATCGCGGCGGGAGAGTCGCTTGAAGCGAACCTTGGTCTCAACGACCTTCTGGCGGGCCTTGCGATCCGGCGTGATCAGGCAGATGCCGGTATAGACCACGTGGCCGCGTCCGGAGAGCAGATGCAGAGCAGCAGCGGCCTCGTCGACGAATTCCGCCTTCGGCAGGATGCGCCGTCCGACGGCGACGACGGTGTCGGCGGAAAGAATATAGCTCCCCTGCCAGGTGGCGTCGCTCTTGATCGCCGCAAAGGCGGCATCACCCTTCTCAGCCGAAAGCCGCCGCGCCAGCGAGCGCGGATGCTCCGATTTCTTCGGCGTCTCATCGATATCCATGGGCATGAGGCGCGCGGGCTCGATGCCTGACTGATGCAGGAGTTCGACGCGACGCGGTGATCCGGAGGCCAGTATCAGCTTATGTTTCAACGCCATCAGATCTCGACTTGTCATACGGGAATGAGAGCCGGTTCTGGAGCATGATGCCGAAAAGTGTCAGCGGCTTTCGGTCGACATCATGCCGAGAACGGCGAATTACTTGAAACGATAGGTGATGCGGCCCTTGGTCAGGTCGTAAGGGGTCATTTCCACCAGCACCTTGTCGCCGGCCAGAACGCGGATGCGGTTCTTGCGCATGCGGCCAGCGGTGTGGGCGATGATCTCGTGCTCGTTTTCCAGCTTCACGCGAAAGGTCGCGTTCGGCAGGAGTTCGGTGACGACACCGGGAAATTCGAGGACTTCTTCTTTCGGCATTAAAGCTTCTTTTCCTGTCGGTTGGGGCCAGCGCCCATGCCAAAAAAGCGGGGTCGCCGGAAATTTGCGCGGAAACTACACAATCGCCGCGGTTTTGTGAACCACGTTGATAAGGGTTTCTGCATTTGTTTCATTTGCGGCTCTAAAGCGAGCCGCGATGTTCCACCAGCCTGCTCTCGATCAGGTCCAAAAGATAGTCCCTCACGCCGCGATAGGCATCCAGAATCTGCTCACGCGTCCCATCCGTCGCGGAAGGATCAATCGTCGGCCAATAGATGACGTCGATGGCATTGGCCCGTGTCAGCTCCAGCGCGGCATGATGGGCCTCGGGAGACAGCGTAATGATGACGTCGAAGAAATCATCCTCCAGCTCTTCCATGGTCTGTGGCTGGCGGCGGCCGAGCGAGAGCCCCATCTCGGAAAGCACGACATCGACGAAAGGATTGCGCTCGCCGGCACGCACCCCCGCCGAGGCGATATAGGTGCCCTGCGGCAGCATTTGCCGAGCGATCGCTTCGGCCATGGGCGAACGAATGGTATTCAGGCCGCACATGAAGAGGATGGCGCCGGGGGATTTGCCCCCGGGCGACCTGCCATTGTGCTCGATGGCCTGCGGCTCGTCCATGGCAGTCACCCGCGCCAGTAGAGCACGCAGACGAGCGTGAACAGCCGCCGCGCCGTATCGAAATCCACGCTGATCTTGCCGTTCAGCCGGTCCATCAGCGTCTGGGAGCCTTCGTTATGGATGCCGCGCCGGCCCATGTCGATCGCCTCGATGCGGCTTGGCGTGGCCGAGCGGATCGCCTCGTAATAGCTCTCGCAGATCATGAAATAATCCTTCACGATCCGGCGAAACGGGGTGAGCGACAGAATATGGGTGGCGACAACGCCACCATCTTCCATGCGGATGTCGAAGACCAGCTTCTGGTCGACCAGCGAAAGGTTGAGCAGATAGGGCCCGCCCTCATGCCCGACAGGCGCGAAACTGTTTTCCTCGATCAGGTCGAAAATGGCGACGGCGCGCTCATGCTCGACATCGGGCGTCGAGCGGCCGATTGTGTCGTCCAGGACCACATCGCTCAGCCGGAAGACGCCCTTTGCCATGCCTTACCCCTCGAGATTGAGGCGGATCGCGACCGACCGCGCATGGGCATCCAGCCCCTCGGAATTGGCAAGCGCGATAGCCGCCGGCCCGAGCGCGCGAAGCTGCTCGGATCCCAGCCGCAGAATCGAGGTGCGCTTTACGAAATCCAGCACGGAAAGGCCGGAAGAGAAGCGTGCGGAGCGGGCCGTCGGCAGCACATGGTTCGAGCCGCCAACATAATCGCCGATCACTTCGGGCGTGTGACGACCGACGAAGATCGCGCCGGCATTGCGCACACCAGCAAGCAGCGGCTCGGGATCGTCGACAGCGAGTTCCAGATGCTCGGCCGCGATTCTGTTGGCAAGCGGAATGGCCCGCTTCAGATCGGAGACCAGGATGATCGCGCCGAAATCCCGCCAACTCGTTGCCGCCGTCTGCGAGCGGCTGAGCTGCTTCAGCTGCCGCTCGACCGCCGCTTCCACAGCCCTGCCAAATTCGGCATCGTCGGTGATCAGGATCGATTGCGCACTTTCGTCATGCTCGGCCTGCGCCAGCAGATCGGCGGCGATCCAGTCCGGATCGTTATCCCTGTCGGCGATGACGAGCACTTCCGACGGGCCGGCAATCATGTCGATACCAACAGTGCCGAACACCTGGCGCTTGGCGGCCGCCACATAGGCGTTGCCGGGGCCGGTGATCTTGTAGACCGGCTTGATCGTCTCGGTGCCATAGGCAAGGGCCGCGATCGCCTGTGCACCGCCGATGCGGTAGATCTCCTCGACGCCGGCCATGCGCGCCGCGGCAAGCACGGCCGGATTGACGGCGCCGCCGGTCGCCGGCACGGCGATGACGACGCGGTCGACACCGGCGACCTTGGCCGGCACGGCATTCATCAGCACCGAGCTCGGATAGCTCGCCGTGCCGCCGGGTACATAGAGGCCGACCGCGTCGATCGCCGTCCAGCGCGACCCCAGGCCGACGCCGAGATCGTCCTCATAGATATCGTCCTTCGGCAACTGCCGGCGATGATGCGATTCGATGCGGGTCGCGGCGACCTTCAGCGCGCCCAGCACTTCGGCCGGAACGGCCGCGATCGCCGCGTCGATCTCCGCTTCGCTGACGCGCATCGGCGTTACGGCGAAATCGACGCCGTCGAACTTCTTGGAATAATCCGCAAGGGCGGCATCGCCGCGCGCCCGCACATCGTCGATGATGCCGCGCACGACCACGTTCACATCCTCGGACACTTCCCGCTTGGTCGTCAGGAATGCGGCGAACTGCTGCTCGAACCCTTCCGACGCCTGATCCAGCCAGATAGCCAAACTGATATTCCTCTTTCACTGCGGCCGCCTGCGGCGGCAAGAAATCCAACCGTCGCGGCTTATTCGCCCGCGTCGGGATGTCGGGGCTTGTGGGCCGTTTCCCATGCCCCGCCAATATCCGCAAGCTGGGCCTCGATGCACTCGACATCGAGCGCGATGGTGGCGTTGGCGGCAAGGGCAAGCTCGATCGTGCCGTCCGGCCCCTCGCCTTTTTGCTCGAAGCGGATGGCGAGCAGCGACAGAACCTCGTCGCGCTTGCGCCGGTCGAAGCCGTTGGAGCGCACCGCCTGCACGCGCTTGAACACCAGCGCGGAACGATGGCGTTCATAAGGCTTGCTGCGCTGGTCCGATTGCTCCCAGGCGAAACGGTTGGCCGCGAGCGAAAACTGCTCCTGCTTCGGCGCATAGGACATGTCGCCGACCTTGAAGACGCTATCCTGCATATAGGCAGAGATGACATCCAGGTCCTCGGTGTCGAGTGCCATTAGCTTGAGATCGCTCATTCGTCCTTTATCCCTGATCGCGCCCCTAGAGCGTTTCTGCTTTCTTCGAAGCGCGAAAACGCTCTATCCTTTTTATTCTCTCGCAATTCCGGACGGAAAACCGCTACGCACTTTTCCTGGAATTGCTCTGGAACGCCCGGCAAACATTGTTGCCGACATTTTCCATTCTGGACATAAGATGCGAGCGCAAAAGACGCAACCGAAGAAAGCGGGCTTGCCCGCTCTCTTCGCGCCATCCGATGGAATTAAGACATGCCGCGCAAAACGCTGTCGCGGTTTTGCGACAGCGGACGGGCAAAACCTGCGCGACGAGCTTAGTCGCTGATACGCTCGACCACGGCGCCGCAGCGCGTCAGCTTGTCTTCCAGCCGCTCGAAGCCGCGATCTAGGTGGTAGATACGCGATACTACCGTCTCGCCTTCGGCGGCAAGGCCGGCAATCACGAGCGAGACGGAAGCACGAAGGTCGGTCGCCATCACGGGCGCACCCTTCAGCTTCTGTACGCCTTCGACGCGGGCGGTCTGACCGGAAAGCGAGATCTTGGCGCCGAGGCGGGCGAGCTCCTGCACATGCATGAAGCGGTTTTCGAAGATGGTCTCGGTGATATTCGAGACGCCCGACGAGCGGGTCATCAGCGCCATGAACTGCGCCTGCAGATCGGTCGGGAAGCCGGGGAATGGATCGGTGACGACGTCGACCGGCTGGATGCCGCCGCCGTTGCGCATGACGCGGATGCCGTTATTGGTCGGCGAAACCGTGGCACCGGCGCGGCGCAGGCTTTCGAGCGCCGTGTCGAGCAGCGCCACATCGGTATTTTCGAGCGTGACATCGCCGCCCGCCATGGCAACGGCCATGGCATAGGTGCCGGTCTCGATACGATCGGGCAGCACGCGATGGCGGGCGCCGGAGAGCGAGGTGACGCCCTCGATGGTGATCGTGCTGGTGCCGGCGCCGGAGATCTTGGCACCCATGGCGATCAGGCAGTTGGCGAGATCGACGACCTCGGGCTCGCGGGCGGCATTGCCGATGATCGTGGTACCGCGGGCAAGCGTGGCGGCCATCATCATCACATGCGTCGCACCCACGGAAACCTTCGGGAAATCATAACGCGCGCCGATGAGGCCGCCCTTCGGCGCGGTGGCATTGATATAGCCGCCATCGATTTCCATGGTGGCGCCAAGCGCCTGCAAGCCCTCGATGAAGAGATCGACGGGACGCGTGCCGATGGCGCAGCCGCCGGGCAGCGACACGCGCGCCTGGCCCTCGCGGGCGAGCAGCGGCCCGATGACCCAGAAGCTCGCGCGCATCTTGGCGACGAGTTCGTAAGGCGCGGTCGTATCGACGATGGTGCGGCAGGTGAAATGGATGGTGCGGGAATAACCGTCTTCCTGGCGCTCGCGACGGCCGTTGACGGCGACATCGACGCCGTGATTGCCGAGGATGCGCATCAGGAGCTCGACATCGGCGAGATGCGGCACGTTTTCGAGGGTCAGGGTATCGCTTGTCAGAAGCGAGGCGATCATCAGCGGCAGGGCGGCATTCTTGGCGCCGGAGATCGGAATGATACCGTTGAGCTCATTGCCGCCGACAATCCTGATACGATCCATATAAGCAATACGGGCGAGGCCCGCCTTTCCTGATAGTCCCGGGCGCCTCAAATCGCGGGCGCCAGGTTTCGTGCACCTTGGTAAAAGGCGCTCTTTAGACGAAATAGATTAACGCATCAATTCGATTGATGATGGGCGACATCAATCATTGCGATTCGTTCCTTTTTGCGGCGGTTTCAGCACTATCCACAGGCTTTGCCGCCGGCAAACCATCCGTCTCATCGGCCTGGCCGGCGCGCCGCGCCCGCACCTGCTGCTTGCGGCGGGACAGATTCTCCCGCAGCTTCTGCGCGGCACGCTCCCGCCGCCGATCCGCCTCCGTGACCTGCTTGCCGCCCACGGGCTCACGCGCCTCGCCGCCGGCCCCGTCACCGGCCCCACCGGGCGCCCAACCGTCCTGCAAAGCCTGCCCACCATCGATTTTCGTCTTGTCCGTACCCATGGCTTCCTCATAGCGGAAAACCTTAGGCGCCAAAAGACCGACACATTTTTTCCAACGATCTTTCACAGAACTTGCAATTTGCGACTTGCACTCCGCCTCCACCTATGGCAATAGCCGCCTCGCCCAATACGGCGCACCACACCGCGCCACGGAATGCTGCTATAGCTCAGGGGTAGAGCACTCCCTTGGTAAGGGAGAGGCCGAGAGTTCAAATCTCTCTAGCAGCACCAGTTTTCTCAACAACTATTGATACTCGGCCGCTGGCGGCCCCATCATATCCGTGCGTTTCTCAACTCAATTGCATGGATGTTCCGCGCACAACATTCTACGGATGTTCGCGAATGCGCAGGTCCCCGCGGCCCTGATCCCAATTTTTAACGCTGTGATTTGATTCAAAATGACATCCAGAACCGCAACGCCGCTACCCGTGCGAACAATTTACTTGCCGTATAACATTTACAGCATCGTATCTATACTCGTAAGATTCTTGTCTCGTCATTCAAATTGAATTCAAAAATAGTTATGGCTCCTAGCGAACAAAAAGCGAAGAAAAAATCCATGTTTGATATATCTCTCGCGACTGCCAACTTTTGGTTTGACGCAGCGAATATAGCCTTACTGATTGGAGCCATTTTTGTAGGTCTAGGAACTTTCGGCGTTTACAAAATGGGGGCAATAAAAGAGAAATTTGCGGACGAACGTATTTCATACAATGAAAATGAAACTGCAAAAGCCAATGAAAATGCCGAGATCGTCCGCAAATCAAATCTAGTACTTCAAGCAGACCTTGAGCGTGAAAGAAGCGCTCGACTAAAGCTGGAGAAGAATTTAGCGCCTCGTCATTTAGGCGACGAGCAAGCTAAAGTTATTGCTGACGCGATAAAGTCATTCCGTGGTCAATCGATAACTATCATTTCTCCAATAGGAGATGCAGAAGCAGAGGCGTATGCCGCTGAGTTTATTCTCATGTTTAAGAATGCTGGCTGGAATCCAGGGACAGCTGACCTACCTGACCTAGCAGTTTTTACGCCATCTCCAACTGGTCTTGTGCTTGCCATTAATAAAGAGGATTCGGACGCCCGCACCCCTCCTCCGAGTGCGATGCCTCTGTTGGAGGTTTTCAGCAGCCTTGGCCTTGTGAGCTCTGCGAAAGCGGAGAAAATCGCGCCTAAGGGAGGTATTTTGTTGATAGTCGGCACAAAACCCCGCTAGGGAATTCGCGCTCGGTCTCATTCGAACGCAACACGGCGTGATCGAAACTCCGACCTCGCCGCGCACACACTCTCTCTGGTTTGCGCTCCTGACCCTCCATCGCACAGAACATTTGATGGCGACGATGGCGCTCGCGTCTTCATTTATTTCACCACTACCCTCCCCAATTTCGCTTCAATCCCTCGTTTAAACCCTTCCCTCATCACACCCATTCCAGCCCGGGAGAGCCACCCTCCATGTCGAAACTACGCGTCGCCGTTCTGTTTGGCGGTCAGTCCAGCGAGCATGAGGTTTCCGTCATGTCGGCCCGCAATGTCGTCAAGGCGATCGATGGCGCAAGATATGAGATCGTGCCGATCCTGATCGATCGCGGCGGGCGCTGGCTGCTGGTGGAGGAAAAGGGTGGCGCGCTGCCGGAGCCGGTTGCCTATGAGGGCACCGAAGTCTGCCTGGTTCCGGGCGGCAAGGGCCGGCTGATGGCGCTGGAAGGGGCTGGCGCGCGCGCGCTGCCTGCGGTCGATGTGCTGTTTCCGGTGCTGCACGGGCTGAACGGCGAGGATGGCTCCATTCAGGGCCTTGCCCAGATCGTCGGCCTGCCCCTCGTCGGTTGCGGCATTCTGGGTTCGGCCAACGCGATCGACAAGGATATGGCAAAGCGCCTGCTGCGCGAGGCCGGCCTGCCGGTGGCCCGCTCCGTGACGCTTGTGCGCGGCGACAAGCCGGATTTCAACGAAATCGCCGCCACGCTCGGCTCGCCCGTCTTCGTCAAGCCGACGCGCCAGGGCTCGTCGGTCGGCGTCAGCAAGGTGGGGGATGCCGCGGCCTTCGAGAGCGCACTCACCGAAGCTTTCCGGCATGACCGCAAGGTGCTGGTGGAAGAATTCGTGCGTGCCCGCGAGATCGAATGCGCCGTGCTGGAAGAGCCTGACGGATCGCTCTTCGTCTCCGTGCCGGGCGAAATCGCCACGGCCGCGACCCACGGCTTCTATTCCTACGAGGCGAAATATCTCGACCAGAACGGCGCCGTCGTCACCGTGCCGGCGGATATTCCGGCCGGAACGGCAGACATGCTGAAGCGCATGGCGGCGGATGGCTTTCGCGCGCTCGGATGCGAAGGGCTGGCGCGCGTCGATTTCTTTCTGCGGCCGGATGGCAGCGTCGTCATCAACGAGATCAACACCATGCCCGGCTTCACCAATATCAGCATGTATCCCAAGGCCATGGATGCCTCGGGCATTTCCTATCCGGAGCTTATCAGCCGACTGATCGAGCACGGGTTTGCCCGGGCGCGGCAGGGATAATCCAAGGGCGGCGGCAGGTTTCGATGCCGCCTGCCCTCAGACCTTCTCCGTCTTCTTGGTCTTCACCTTCGGCTCGGCGGGCGCATCCGGCGTCGGCGCGAGCAGCTTTCTGAGCGAGGCGATCTTGTCCTTCACCAGCGGGCGGAAGCGGCTGGCGCGATAGGGCATGTCGGCGGCGCCATAACCTTCCGGCCCGTCGTCATTGCCGCGATGGATCTCCTCCAGCTTCACGCCGATGAAGGTGCCGTCGACATAATGCGTGTATTCGCCGACCCAGCGGATGGTGTAGATCGTTCCCTTGCGGATCAGCTGATCGATGCTGACATGCTTGAACGTGTCGTCGACACAGACGACCTTTTGCCCCACATGGAAATCGTAGCTCACCCTGCCCTCCTTGAGGCGACGAAACATAATGGCTTCTGCCGCTAGGGCAGGAACATGGCCAGATATCGGCAAATCCGGTGCGCTTCACTCTCCAGAACAAATCATCCGGCGAGTCAAGTTCATCTGCCGCTGAGAAAGGCTGCGTCCGTCGCCGGCGGCCGACCGAACAATTTGCGGTATTCACGCGTGAACTGCGTCTGGCTGTCATAGCCGACCTCAAATCCGATCTCCCGTGCGTTGCCCTCGCGAAGGAGCAGCCGGCGACGCGCTTCCTGCAGCCGGATGAGCGCCCGATATTGCAACGGCGTCATCAATGTCACGGCCTTGAAATGCCGATGCAGCGATGTGGGGCTCATTCCCGCCATATCAGCCAGCTTGCCGATGCTCATGGCCTCGGCGAAATGGCCCTTGATCCAATCGGTGACGCGGCCGATCTGCGCCAGATTCGTTCCGTGCGTGGCAAGCTGCCGCAGCATAGGCCCGAGCTCGCCGCGCAGCAGCCGATAATAGAGTTCAAGCTTGGCAAGCTTTGCCATCATGTCGATATCGTCAGGCGCATCCAGGCAGGAGACGAGGCGCAATGCGGCGCTCACGATCTCCGGCGTCTGCCGCGACACCGCAATTCCCGTGCGATCGAGAGGCTCCGCCGCATGAATCACCGGAGCCTCCGCAAGAAGCTTTGCGATCTCCTCTCTCTCCAGTTCGAAGGAGAGCGCCAGGTGCGGGCTCGCCGGATCGGCCTGTTCGATCCGCGCAGACACCGGCAGATTGACCGTCGCGATGAAATATTGCGAGGAATCGACGCTGAAAACCCGCTCTCCGAGCCGGATCGTCTTCTTCCCCTGCAACACCATGCAGATTCTTGGACTGTAGACGGTGTCCGTCGGCAGGGTCGGCCGATCAACCCTATAAAGCGTCAGCCCCTGCACCTCGGTCGTCTGCTTCTGAACGGCAGCGTGACGGCTGATCAGCTCTCGCAGCTGCGTCGAAGATTCCATAAATCCGGCTTTCGATGATGGCGACATTTCCTACACATGATATCGCCAACAGGCAAAATTGGAAGGATCGTATGAAAGTCTGGTCCTTCTGCCCTAACGCTTGAATGCCAGCCGCTCCTAGTTTTGCGCAAGGCGATCCTTCGACAGAAGGCTGCCAAAACATGCAAATGAAGGAGCAGAACATGAACGACACACCTGTATGGTTTATCACCGGATCATCCGCGGGCCTCGGATTTGAGCTTGCAAAATCCGTGCTCGAGCGCGGTTGGCGGGCGGTCGTGACGGCAAGACAGCCTGAGCGGCTGGAGGCCCTGGTCGCCGAGCACGAGGAGCGCGCTCTGGCACTCCGCCTCGACGTCACCGACATCTCCACGATCCGTACGGCAGTGGCCGATGCCATGGCCGCCTTCGGCCGGATCGACGTGCTCGTCAACAATGCCGGCTACGGTTATCTCGCCGCCATCGAGGAAGGCGACGATGAGGGCGTGCGCAAGCAGTTCGAAACGAATCTGTTCGGTCTCATCAATGTCACCAAGGAAGTATTACCCGGTATGCGCGCCCGCAGGAAAGGCCATATCGTCAATATCTCGTCCTTGGGCGGCCTGGTCGCATTTGCCGCCACCGGCTATTATCACGCGACGAAGTTTGCCGTGGAAGCGATCTCGGAATCCCTGTCCTATGAGGTTGCGCCACTTGGCTTGAAGGTGACGATTGTCGAGCCGGGCGCGTTTCGCACCAATTGGGCCGGAAGCTCGATGGTCGAATCCCCGATCCGGATCGAGCATTATGACGACACGGCCGGAAAACGCCGCCAATCCACGAAAGCGTCCTCCGGCAATCAGCCGGGCGATCCCTCGCGTGCCGCGGCCGCCATCATAACGGCGGTCGAAGCCGAGGTGCCACCGCTTCGATTGCTGCTGGGCGCTCCGGCACTCGATATCGCCTACAAGCGTCTCGAAGCGCTCAAGGCGAATTTCGATGCCTGGAAAGACGTTACACTGAGCGCCGACTTTCCTGATTTGCGGAAGAACTGACTTTCTCGCAGGCGGAAGCATCGCGCACCGTGGCCGGCGGCACCCGATTACGCGCCTGCGAGAACAAGACGAATGTCACAATACCCATCCAATGAAACGGTGACAAAGCAACCGTTGACAAGCCCCATGGAAGGCTGAAGATGCGCTTCGTTCAAGCAGCCGTAAGGCCTTGCTTCCATATCCGATACCCGCAAGGCTCGTTGAGTTCATGCCCACCCTCCGCCTCATTGCCGATGACTTAACCGGCGCGCTCGACACCGCCGTGGAATTCGTCGGCGTCTACGGGCCAATCGACGTGGAGCGCAGCGATGCGCTTTCCGAGACCCTGCCGGATTGCCTCGCAATCGACAGCGGCACTCGCGAGAAGACGGCAACGCAAGCGGAGGTGATCGTCGGCGGCATCGCGCCGCTGCTGGAGGGCGCCGATCTCGCCTTCAAGAAGGTGGATAGCCTGTTTCGGGGGCCTTGGGCGGCGGAGCTTGCAGCCTGCTTCCGGCTCGGCCACTGGCGCCATTGCATCCTCGCGCCGGCCTTTCCGCATCACGGGCGGCACACGCGCGGCGGACGACAGGTGCTTTATGCCGGCAGGGACGCC
Source organism: Rhizobium sp. No.120 (assembly GCF_054558365.1). Taxonomy (NCBI): domain Bacteria; kingdom Pseudomonadati; phylum Pseudomonadota; class Alphaproteobacteria; order Hyphomicrobiales; family Rhizobiaceae; genus Rhizobium; species Rhizobium sp. No.120. Next base: position 60,935 of record NZ_BAAJNQ010000008.1, on the reverse strand, counting down.
TGGCGCGACATCAGCGGCGATATAACAGCGCATTTGCGCGCCGAGGGTTTGCAGGCTTTCAACACACCACTCGATAGGCTCGAAGGCCAGTCCATTCCGGATGGCATCCATGTTTTCGATGCGCACACGGATGACGATCTCGATGCCATCATCGTATGGGTCTCATCTGAGCTGAAGGGGCCGGTTCTCTGGAGCGGCACAGGCGGCCTTGCCCGGGCTCTAGCGCGCAATATCGAGCTGGCGACTCATCACCTGCCTCGCGCAAATAAGGACAAAGGCGAACGCCACCCAGCGCCATCGGTCCCTATCTCGCGCAAGCTGCGGAGGCCGGTGCTCGGTCTGTTCGGCTCCGATCAGCCGATCACGCTGGCGCAGCTCCAGGCCTGCGGCCCCAATTGGCTGAAGCTTGCGGAAGGGGCCGATGCTGGCGCCATCCATCATCAAATTCAGCAAAGCGGCATCGCCATGATCAGCCTCGATCTGCCGACGGGGCTTGAACGCGAGGATGCTGCAAGGCGCATCGCGGCGAGCTTTGGCGGCATGGCCAAGGCGTTGCCCGCCCCAGGCACGTTGATCGTCGCCGGCGGCGAGACCCTGCGCAATCTCTGTTCGGCGCTCGATGTGTCGGCCCTCAGCATCACCGGCCAGGCCGCACCCGGCCTGCCGCGCTCGACGATCGTCGGCGGTCCTTGGGAGGGCACGACGGTCATCTCAAAGTCGGGCGCATTCGGCGGCCCCACCCTATGGCGCGATCTCTTGAGTGAAAACGGGCTGATTGCCGGAGGAGAAGAACCATGACGCGACATCTCGCAATCACCATGGGCGATCCCGCTGGCATCGGTCCGGAAATCATCGTCAAGGCCGCGGCTCGGCTCAGAAATAGACTCGATAATGGTAAGCTAAAGCTAAACATTATTGGTAGCGGCCCTGCCCTGCGTCTCGCCGAAAAGCAACTCGGCCTCGATATCAAAATTCCTGAAGTGCAGATGGAGGCCGACTGGCCGAACCTCTGCTTCATCCAGGCCGATGCCGAGGGAGAACCGATCCTGCCGGGTCGGCTTTCCGCTGATGGCGGCCGCATGGCCTTCAAGGCGATCGAAAAGGGCGTTCAGTTGGCGCTGTCAGGTAAGGTCGGCGGCATCGTCACCGCACCGCTCAACAAGGAAGCGCTTAACAAGGCTGGCTTTCATTATGCCGGCCATACAGAACTGCTGGCGGAACTCACAGGCGCGCGCAGCTCGGTGATGATGCTCGCCCATGGCAATATGCGCGTCAGCCACGTCACCACCCATGTGGCACTTGAGGATGTGCCGAAGCGCCTGACGCCCGAGCGGCTGCGGCTCGTCATCGACCTCACCGATAAAGCGCTCAGAAATCTCGGCATCGCCAACCCGAAGATCGCGGTGGCGGCGCTCAATCCGCATGCCGGCGAAGGCGGCCTCTTTGGCCGGCAGGATATCGATATCTCCGCGCCGACCATCGCCAAGGCGGTGTCCGACGGGCTCGATATCGTCGGCCCCGTTCCCGGCGACACCGTTTTCGTCAAGTTGCGCGCCGGCCAGTACGACGCGGTCATCGCCATGTATCACGATCAGGGCCATATACCGGTCAAGCTGCTCGGCTTCGAGATCGATCCGGCCACGGGCAAATGGATGGATCTTTCCGGAGTCAACATCACGCTTGGCCTGCCGATCGTGCGCACCTCGGTCGATCACGGCACGGCCTTCGACATCGCCGGCAAGGGCATCGCCAATGAGCGCAGCCTGATCGAGGCGATCGAATTCGCGGAGAGATTGGCGGCCGGCCGATAAGGCCCTAAACCGCCGATGTCCCGCCAAAAAGCAAATCGGTGCGCTCGGCGACCAGCGTAAGGAAAGCCTTCGTCCTCGCCGCAGGACGCGGCCCCGGCGGATAGATGGCATGCACGTCCACAAGCCTGAACTCATAGGCGGGCAACAGGGGAACAAGCCTTCCTTCGGCAATTTCCTTGCCACAGACGGCTGCAAACAATGCACCTATTCCCCGCTCCGCCAGCACCGCCTCCATCAGCGGCCTCCAATGATTGACGCGCCATTTTGTATGGATGAGTGCTTCCACCGGCTTGCCGTCGGGACCGATCAGATGCAGCCGCTCGTCCGCCGCGAAACCCGCAACCCTAATGAACGGATGCGCCGCTAACTCCGCGGGTTCCCGCGGTAACCCGTGTCGCTCGATATAGCCGGGAGCTGCCAGCAGGAACCGCCGCATCGTCCCCAGCCGGCGGGCGATGAAATTGCCGCTGCCGATCTCGCCGATGCGGATGGAGAGATCCACACCTTCAGTCATCGGATCGACGAAACGATCATTCAAGGTCATGTCTATTGCCAGGTCCGGGTGCAATCTCTGGAATTCGACCAGCAGCCGCGGCAAAGTCATCTCGCCAAGCCCGTGCGGTGCTGCGATCCGAAAGGTTCCGGTCAGTGACGTCTCGGCCGATGCAACGGAAGCCTCTGCTTCCTCGGCAGCCTCGATGGCACGCTTGGCATAGTCGTAGAAGCGCGCGCCGGCGTCGGTCGCCTGCACCGAACGGGTCGTCCGGTAAAGGAGCCGCGCGTTCAAGTGCTTTTCCAGCTTCTCGACGCGTTCGCTGACGGTGGGTTGGCCGAGGCCGAGGTCGCGTGCCGCGGCCGAAAGGCTGCCACGTTCGACAACGCGAGTGAAGATGCGCATGGCGGAAAGCATATCCATGATCACATCTTATCGTCTTTTACGATAAATGACATCGCTATTCGCTTTCTTCCCAAGCATATGCCGATCGACGATCTTCTGGGCGGTCAACAACCCAATCGGAGAACCAGTCTTGCAGACCAGCACCATTCAAACGGGCAATCCGCAGCCTCAATCGTTCCAAGGTCAGAACATCGTCATCATCGGCGGCTCCTCGGGGATCGGCTTGGCAACGGCCAGACAGGCCAAGGAAGCCGGCGCAAATCTCTTTCTGCTATCCCGCAACCCTAAGCGTCTTCGGGAAGCCGCCGTGGCGATCGGTGGCGCAGTCCAGATCGTCTCTGATATTGCCGCCCCGCAGCCGGCGATGTTTACGGGGATCGAAAGAATCGACCATCTGCTGATCACGGCGGGAACCGTGCAGCTGCAGTCGCTGAAAGATCAGTCGGAGGCGGATCTCCTGAAGGTCATCAGTGAGCGTCTGATCGGGCCTTTGCTTGCCATCAAGGCCGCCCTTCCGCTTCTGCATCCCGCAAGCTCGATTACCATGACCTCCGCACAATTGGCCTCCCGCCCCGCTGCCATCGGCGCTGTCGTGGCCGCGGCCGTCGCCGCGGTCGAGAGCACGGTTCGTGCCCTCGCCCTGGAATTATCGCCGATGCGCATCAATGCGGTTTCTCCGGGATGGGTGGATACCCCACTGCTCGATGGCCTGATGGGAGAGGCCAAGCGGCAGGTGCTCGAACAGACCGCCTCCACGCTCCCTAGCCGCAATATCGGCCGGCCCGAAGATATCGCCCAAGCTATTCTCTTCCTCATGGCAAATCGCTTCGTGACGGGAGAGATCTTGCATATCGATGGTGGCGGCCGCTTGGTCTAGCCGCTCGACTGTCGGCAAGAACTCGAAAATTCCGCAATCGTGTCGGCTTTGCCGCTCCTCTTTCGTCCTTGGGGCATCCAACGAGAGAGGAGCACCCAATGTCCAAGATTGCCCCATGCCTGTGGTTTGCGCGGGAAGCCGAGGAGGCTGCGAATTTCTATGTTTCGCTCTTCCCCGATTCCCGGATCGATCACGTACAGAAGAACATTGTCGACATGCCCTCCGGCAAGCCCGATGAGGTTCTGGTCGTTGCTTTCACGCTCGCCGGCCAGCGCTTCATGCCACTGAACGGCGGCGACCGCATCGAATACAATCATGCGATCTCGCTGGAGGTGGATTGCGCAGACCAGGCTGAGGTCGACCACCTTTGGGGCGGCCTCGTCGATGGCGGCACGCCGGTGCATTGCGGTTGGGTGACGGATCGCTATGGCGTCTACTGGCAGGTCGTGCCGACGGTGCTCCGCAAGTATATCGCCGATCCGGATCCGGCCAAGGCCGCCCGCGTCATGCGAGCCTGGATGGGCATGGTCAAGCTCGACATTGCCAGACTCGAAGCCGCCTATCGCGGCTGAGCGACCGTTCTGGGGATCGAGTCATGGGCGAGGTCCGCCGAGCGTTCTGAAATTCCCTGCAATTTCAGCGGTTCAGACCAATGCCTGTGCCCGTAAGACTTGCGGCGGATCGACGCTTGGAATACCGTCTACTATAGGCTCGCCACAGGCGGGTTTCTCGACATCATGTCAAGCAATTGGACTGCCGCGCCGTTAAGGCACGACCCGGCAGGAAACGGCCGATTTCATGCAGCATCCAAGAGAACGTATCGATCTCACCGGGCGTGATTACACGGCGATTTATGCCCTAAGCGACATCCATGGCTGCTATGATGAGATGGCGGAGGCCGAAAGGCGCATCGTCGCGGATGCGCGCAGCCTCCCCGGCCGAAAGCTGCTGATGTATCTCGGCGACTATGTCGATCGCGGCCCGCGCTCCGGCGATGTTCTCGCGCATCTCAGCGCACCGCCGCCGGAAAACTTCGACCGCTACACGCTTTGCGGCAATCACGACGATGTCTTCCTGCGTTTTCTCGACGATCCCGAAACCAATAGCCACTGGCTCGAATTCGGCGCACTGCCGACGCTCGCCTCCTATGGCATCGATGCCCGGCACATTCTTGTCGATCTCGGCTACAGCGTCCAGCAATTGCGCGACATGACACTCAGCGCCATGCCGCCGGCGCATGTCGATCTCCTGCGTTCATTGGCGATAGCCGTCACGTTCGGCTCGACGCTCTTCGTCCATGCCGGCATCAAGCCCGGCATTCCCTTAAGCTATCAGACGGATGAAGATCTGATGTGGATCCGCGAACCCTTCCTGTCGGAGGGGCCGCAACTGCCACTGCAGGTGGTCCACGGCCACACACCGCATTCGCACCCCACTTTCGGCTTGGGCCGCATCGGCATCGATACCGCCGTTTCCATGGGCGGAAGCCTGACGATCCTCAAGATCGCCGACGGCAGCTCGACAATCCTGCAATCGATCTAAACGGTTCAAACAAATATCCCGGCTCGAAGCCGGGATATTTGTTCTTTCAGGTGCCTTACTCTGCCGCCACAGCCGGCGGCAGCTGGATCGTATTCTGCTCCTCCGCGTCGGCGTGCTCCTTGGCCGGCGGTTCCGCCGACTTGTTCTTCGGCTCGCGGCCGAAGAACAGGGCGTAGCCGGCGGGCAGGACGAAGATCGTCAGCACGGTCGCGACCAGAATGCCGCCCATCATGGCGTAGGCGAGCGGTCCCCAGAAGACGCCGCGCGAGATCGGTATCAACGCCAGCACGGCCGTCAGCGCCGTCAGCATGATCGGCCGGAAACGACGCACGGCCGAGCCGATGATCGCCTCCTTCCGGTCCATGCCCGCCGCGATATCCTGGTCGATCTGGTCGACGAGGATGATCGAGTTACGGATGATGATGCCGAGCAGTGCGATCACGCCGAGGATCGCGACGAAGCCGAAGGGCGCACCGCTGATCAGGAGGGCACCGGCCGCACCGATGATGCCGAGCGGGCCGGTCGCGAGCACCAGCATCGCCTTGCCGAAATGCTGCAGCTGCGCCATCAGGAGCACGACGATGATGACGAGCATGATCGGCGCCTTGGCAGCGATCGAGGCTTGGCTCTCCGCGCTGTCCTCGGCACCGCCCTGGATCTCGATCTTGTAGCCGGCCGGCAGGCTGTTCCTTAGATCAGCCATATCGTTGTAGAGCTTGGCCGTCACGTCGTTCGACTGCACGTTATCAGGCAAGGTTGCCCGCACTGAGATGGTCGGCAGACGATCGCGGCGCCATTCGATGCTCTGCTCCATGACGGGCACGATCTTGGCGACTTGCGACAGCGGCACGAACCCGCCCGAGTCGGTCGGGATATAGACGGAGTTGACCGAGGTCAGCAGGTGGCGGCTCCCGTCCGGTTCGCGGGCAACGATCCCGACGGTTTCCTCACCCTCGCGATAATTGTCGAGCGTGAAGCCGGACATCGAGGCCTGCAGCATCTGGCGGATGCGTTGCGAGGTGACGCCGAGAGCGCGAGCGCGATCCTGATCGATCACGAGCTTCATGGCTGGCACCGGTTCGAGCCAGTCGTCATGGATGGCGCCGAGCAGCGGGTTTTGGGTAAAGCGCTGCTTCACCTCGTCGGCAATACGGCGAACCTCCTGCCGGTCGGGACCCATGATGCGCAGCTGCACGGGCCAGCCTGTGGGCGGGCCAAGGAACAGGCGGTCGACCTTGCCACGGACGGAGGGGAAATCCGCCGCCAGGATGCCGCGCATCTTGGCAATCAGCCGCTCACGTGCCGGCTCGTCCTTGGCCATGACAAGCATCTGCGCATAGTTCGGGTTAGTGAGCTGCTGATCGAGCGGCAGGAAGAAGCGCGGCGCGCCCTGACCGACATAGGTCGCGATGAAACGCTTGTCCGGATCATCGGCCATGCGGGCTTCCAGCGCCTGCGCCTGACGCTCGACTTCCTTGATGCTGGTGCCCTCAGGCAGCCAGAGATCGACCAGGATTTCCGGACGCGACGACTGCGGGAAGAAATTCTGCGGAATGAACTGGAACGACCACAGGCTGCCGACGAAGGCGGCAAGCGTCAACAACAGAACAATGACGCGGTGGCGCACGGCCCAGGCGACCGAAGAGTGCAGGCGGCGATAGAAGCGCGTATCGAACACATCATGATGCTCGCCGGCATGGTGGCGCTGCTTGAGGATCATGTAGCCGAGCCATGGCGTGAAATAGACGGCCACGAACCAGGAGACGACGAGCGCGATGCCGACGACATAGAACAGCGTGCGGACATATTCGCCCGCGGTCGATGCTGCAAAGCCGACGGGAATGAACCCGGCCGTCGTGATCAGCGTGCCGGTCAGCATCGGGAAGGCGGTCGAGGAATAGGCGAAGCTTGCGGCATCGAGCTTGACCAGCCCTTCCTCTAGCTTACGCTCCATGAGCTCGACCACGATCATGGCATCGTCGACCAGTAGGCCGAGCGCGATGATGAGCGCGCCGAGCGAAATACGCTGCAGGTCGATGCCGAACTCGTACATGATGGCGAAGGTAGCGGCCAGCACCAGCGGAATGGCGATGGCGATCACGAGACCGGAACGCCAGCCGATCGACAGGAACGAGACGATCAGCACGATGACGAGCGCTTCGCCGAGCGCATGCATGAATTCGCTGATCGCGTCGGTGACGACATCAGGCTGGTTGGCGATCTGATCGACCTGAACGCCGACCGGCAGAGAGGCTTCGAAGCGCTTGTAGGTTTCCTCAACCGACTTACCGACATCGGTCACCTTGAAGCCTGGAGCCATGACGACACCGAGCTGCACGCTTGGATGGCCATTGTAGAGGAACTTGGCAGTATAGGGGTCCTGCAGCCCGGCGGTGACCGTAGCGATATCGCCGAGGCGTGTTACTTGGCCACCGGCGTTGAGTCGCAGGTTCTTGATATCCTCGATCTTGTTGACGTCGCCCTCGACCGAGATGCGCACAGAGCGGGTGCTGGTATCGACATTCCCGGCCGGATCGACGCTGTTCTGGCCGACGACGGCGTTCTTGAGGTCGTTGAGCGTCAAGCCGCGCTCGGCCAGAACCTTGGAGGAGACGTCGATATAGATCTGTTCCGCCTGGTCGCCGATGATGGTTGCCTTCTCGACACCTGGCGTCGAAAGCAGCATGTCGCGGGCCTGGATGGCAAACTTCTTCAGCTCTGGATAGCTATAACCATCGCCACTGATCGAATGCAGCGTGATGAAGGTATCGCCGAATTCATCGTTGAAATAGGGGCCGAGCAGGCCCGACGGCAGCTCGTTGCCGATATCGCCCACCTTCTTGCGGATCTGGTAGAAGGCATCCTTCACCTCGGCGGTGTTGGTATCGCCCTTGATCTGGATGGTGGTGATGGCAAAACCAGCGCGGGTGTAGGATTTGACCCAATCGAGATGCGGCGTTTCCTGCAGCTTGCGCTCGATCTTGTTGACCACCTGGTCTTCCATGTCTTGCAGCGAGGCGCCGGGCCAAACGGTCTGGACCACCATGACGCGGAAGGTGAAATCCGGGTCTTCCTTCTGACCCATATGGGTCAGGCCCAACGCGCCGGCGATAATGATAAGCCCGAACAGAAAACGAGCAATACTTGGATGGGCGATCGCCCAGCGCGACAGGTTGAAACGCTTCCTCTCGCCGGAGGTGCTGTTGATGGACATGGTGTCGTCCCCTCGATCCGGGTCAGCGTACAATAGCCGCCGAAGCGGCGCTGGTTTCTGCGGAGGCCTGCTGGGCTGACGCAGCCGGAAGCTTGACCTTCATGTTCTCGTTCATGAATTGTGTGCCGGCGGCAACGACGACATCGCCGGCTTTCAGGCCATCGCCAACCCGTACGCCGTCATCGGCAAAATCGGCAACCTTGATGGCACGGGAATGGACCGTGCCGGCACTGCGATCGACCAGCCAGACGATCTGTTTTCCGTCCTTCTGCGCAAGAGCGCTGAGCGGGATGGAAACATAGGGCTGGGTATTGTCGGCAAGCGCCTCGATCGTCGCGGTCATGCCAAGCAACACGCGCGGATCGTTCGGCACGCTTACACGTACCGCAAAGGTGCGCGACTGATCGGCGCTCCCTGATACTTCCCGCACCTTTCCATCCAGAACGAGGGCGGCGTCAGACCAGAAGCGCGCCTTGACCTCCTTGCCGACCTTGAACTGGGCGATGTCCATTTCCGGGACCGCGACCTGCACTTCCTTCTCGCCATCGACGGCAACAGTGATGACGGGTGTGCCGGAACTGACCACCTGGCCGACATCGGCATTGATTGCGGTCACGATACCATTCATGTCAGAGGTCAGGTCGGCATAAGCGACTTGGTTTTTGGCTTCGCTCAGGGCCGACACCGCAGAATCCCGCGACGAAACGGCCTGCTCATAGGAAAGCTCCGCCTGCTCGAGCTGCGACTTGGAGGTAACATTCTTGTTAAAAAGCGTCTGCGCGCGCGTGCGGGCAAGCTCGGTCGTCTGCACCTGCTTTTCGGCCGCATCCAGATCGGCCTGCGAGCGACGCACGGCGAGGATATAATCGGTCGCATCCATGCGAGCGATCACATCGCCGGGCTTTACCCTCTGGCCGATATCCACCTTGCGCTCGACGATCTTGCCGTTGACGCGAAAGCCGAGATTCATTTCCGTCCGTGCACGGACGGCGCCGGAATAATCGAGCTTGCGCGTCGTGTCCGCTTGGGCGATTTCGACCACCTTGACCGGCCGGATCACCTCCGCCGTCTCCTCTTTCTTCTCATTGCAGCCCGCGAGACCAAGTCCGAAAGCGGCAAAGAGCGCCGCGCCCGCAATGGTCCGTAAAGTGTTGGTCGTCAGCGAAACCATGTCGCTCTCCTAAAGTCGAACAAAGAGTACGAGCACGCCGGCCATCCGGATGCGCATTGTTATTTCTTCAAAGCCCTGATGACGAACGCGATGATATCTTCGGGATCCGCCTGGTAGGATTTGGCAAGGCACTGAGCCACCATCTGCGGATGACAGAGATCGACGGTCGTCGCAGCAAAGCATTTGGCGGCAAGATGCGGATCCTGTTCGGCGAATTCGCCGGCAGCAATCCCCTCGGCGATGATCTCGGCGACCAGCGCTTGCGTACGCTCGATATGCTTTTCGATGACATGCCAGTCGCGCTCGATGGCGACGATGACCATCTCGTGAACCTTCTGCTCATCCAGCATGGTCTCCAATATCATCTTGTACTGAGATAGCGCATAAGCCCGCAGCCGCTCGGTCGCGCTGATCGGCTGATTGCGGATACCAAGGGCCATCTGATAGCTCAGCTCCAGCATGCGCCCACATAGAGCCTGGTGAATTTCCACCTTGGAACCGAAGAAGCGATAGATGTTTGCCGTCGACATGCCGAGATCGCGCGCGATGTCGGCTACATTCGTCTTGCTGTACCCATAGTGGCGAAACAGCTTTTCGGCGGCGTCGAGAATACGCGTGATGTTTTCCTGGCGGGCAGGATCGGCGTTGACATCGTGAAGCTCGAGCATAAAGAAAGCCTGATAGATTACGAGTGACGAATTTCAATTTTCGTCACTCGTAATCTATCAGAGTGCCGATGTCAAGAAGCCGCCCACAACCGTAGGCAGCTTCAGATGCTACTGAATAAACCGATGATGCGGCGAAGAACTTGAAACAACAGTTAAACGTTCAACAACGCTCCTTGCGGAACGGGCTGAAAGGCGTCCGGCATTTTGTCGCAGGCCGATCCCTGCGCGGTCAGGCACCCACAAGTGTTGGATGGAAACGACGAAGGCTGAAAAAGCCGACGAAGACAATGACCACCAAAAGCGCCACCTGCGCCGCGAGAATCGGCGGTTCGTTTCCGGTGGGTGCCAGCGTATTGAGCGCCGGTATCTTCTGGAACGATTGAATGATGAGCACCAGACAGTTGAAGAATAACAGCACGAGCGCGCCGATCACGAAAACGGCGCGCCATATGCCGGCAAGGTGGAATGTGTAACGCGCCAGCGCCGTCGGAATGAATATGAGCAGACAGATGATGCCGACGATGATCGCCGGCGTCACACCATGAAACGGGAACAGAAAACCCGTCAAGCTGGTGAGAGCCGTCGTCAGCATATAGACGAGCGTCGAGCGATTATGACGGTCGGCCGTGAGGAAGCCGTAGGCTACCACGATGCCGCTGATAATGGCGATCAAGCTGATGACGACGTGAATCAAGAGAATTCCAGACATTCGCCCCTCCTTGAGCATTGCATTAAATGGAAATGACAGCCCAATTTCGAATGCGGAATATATATGAAACGCGCCGCGCCAGCCAGGGCGACGCGAAAGAGCCAAAAGACCGCTTAGGCGGCGTGAACTTCCAGAGAAATCGGAACGGAAGCGAGCGCCTTTGAAACCGGGCAGCCAGCCTTCGCCTTGTTGGCAAGCTCGGTGAATGTGGCCTCATCGGCGCCGGGGACCTTGCCGATCAGTGTCAGATGAATGGCGGTAATAGCGAAGCCGCCTTCAACGCTTTCAAGCGTGACCTTGGCCGTCGTCTCCATGCTTTCGGCAGTGAAGCCGGCTTCATTGAGGATCAGCGACAAGGCCATGGTGAAGCAGCCGGCATGCGCCGCGCCGATCAGCTCTTCCGGATTGGTGCCTGGAACGCCTTCGAAACGGCTGGCAAAGCCGTAAGGATAATGATTGAGCGCGCCGCTTTGCGTCGAGATCTGACCCTTGCCGTCCTTCAAGCCACCGGACCATTGAGCCGAACCTGTGCGATTGATCTGCATGTCGTTCTCCTTGTCGTTGAATGAACTTGGGTGCGGAACCGCCTCCCGTTGATGATCGACGGCAGGCGGAATGGCCGCCCGCGTCAACACCATAATCGTTCTATCCCGCGAAGACGACGCCGCAGTAACAGCAGCGGCGCCGATTTTGAAAAGCCTGATAGCCGCGGACTGGTCTCAAATGGCTGAAATGCAGCAGACTAAATCATCATACAAGAATATTGCCAATGTATGATGATTGGCGTATTCTCATCTCAATGCGAAAAGGGAGGCACGAAAGCGCCCAGATCTTTCGCAGCGAGAGGTGTCCGCAGAAACTGCGGAATGATGCGGAGGATAAAGCGTGGAATCGCTGCAAAGGCAGGAGCATGGCGCGTCGGCCAAGCTTGAGCGTCGTCCGCGTGTGCGCAGAAACGTGACGGCGGCGATCGCCGAAGACATCTGCGCCGAGCGCTATGCTTCCGGCTCGACCCTGCCGCGCGAAAACGATCTCTGCGAAATATACGGCGTCAGCCGCACGGTTATCCGCGAATCCCTCAAGGTTCTGGAGTCCAAGGGCCTCGTGCGAGGCAAGCCGCGCATCGGCACTTCCGTTTGCGATATGGATGATTGGAACATTCTCGATCAGGATGTGCTGGAGTGGATGGGTCCTTATATCGCCGATTTCGATATTCTCGGTTCCATCCTCGAAGCGCGCCGCACCATAGAGCCCGCCGCCGCCGAATATGCGGCCGAGCGCGCCACGGCCCGTGAAATTGCCGACCTGGAGAGCGCATGGCAGCAAATGCGCGACAGCGGCGATGATCCGGAAGGCTTTACGGAAGCCGACGTGGCTTTCCACAAACTGCTGCTCAGCGCCAGTCACAACCAGGTGTTCCGGCGCCTCTCCAGCGCCATGCATGCCGGCCTCAAATATGCGCTGCACGCCTCCAACGTCGCCGCCGACAGCCGCGACGAAGCAATCGCCGTGCACGGCGAACTCGTGGAAGCGCTGCGCCTTCGCGACCGCGATGCGGCGCGCGCCTGTGCCCATCGCATGCTCGATCTTGCCGCCCGCGATCTCGCCGTCGAACGACGGCTGGACAAAGGCCGGAAAACAAATCCCGAAACCCCGAGATCCGCGGCATCGCGCCGCTGACGCAACCCGAAGTCCAAACGGAATTATTCCCATGAAAATTACCAAGCTGACGACCTATATCGTTCCGCCGCGCTGGCTGTTCTTGAAGATCGAGACCGATGAAGGGATCGTCGGCTGGGGCGAGCCCGTGGTCGAGGGTCGCGCGTTGACCGTACAGGCGGCCGTGCACGAACTGGAAGACTATCTGATCGGCAAGGATCCGTTCCTGATCGAGGATCACTGGAACGTCATGTATCGCGCCGGCTTCTATCGCGGTGGCGCCGTCCACATGTCGGCGCTCGCCGGCATCGACCAGGCGCTCTGGGACATCAAGGGCAAGGCGCTCGGACAGCCGATCCATTCGCTGCTCGGCGGCCAGGTGCGCGACAAGATCAAGGTCTATTCCTGGATCGGCGGCGACCGTCCCTCCGACGTCGCCAACAATGCCAAGGATGTGGTTGCCCGTGGCTTCAAGGCGATCAAGCTCAACGGCTGCGAGGAAATGCAGATCGTCGACACCTATGACAAGGTGGAAAAGGCTGTTGAGACCATCGCCACCATCCGCGAGGCGATCGGCCCCTATATCGGCATCGGCGTCGATTTCCACGGCCGCGTCCACCGGCCGATGGCCAAGGTGCTCGCCAAGGAGCTGGAACCCTACAAGCTGCTCTTCATCGAAGAGCCGGTGCTGTCGGAAAACCGCGAAGCGCTGAAGGAAATCGCCAATCATTGCTCGACGCCGATTGCCTTGGGTGAGCGCCTCTATTCGCGCTGGGATTTCAAGTCGGTGCTGTCGGACGGCTATGTCGACATTCTCCAGCCCGACCTCAGCCATGCCGGCGGCATCACCGAATGCCGCAAGATCGCGGCCATGGCCGAAGCCTATGACGTCGCGCTTGCCCCGCATTGCCCGCTCGGTCCGATCGCGCTCGCCGCCTGCCTGCAGGTCGATGCCGTCAGCTACAATGCCTTCATCCAGGAGCAGAGCCTCGGCATCCACTACAACAAGGGCAACGACATCCTCGACTACATCTCCAACAAGGAGGTGTTCCAGTATGCCGACGGCTTCGTTTCGATCCCGCAGGGTCCCGGCCTCGGCATCGAAGTCGACGAAGCCTATGTCATCGAGCGCGCCAAGGAGGGCCATCGTTGGCGCAACCCGGTCTGGCGCCACGAGGACGGCAGCGTCGCCGAATGGTAAGATTATGCTCGTCCCCTGACGGACGAGAAACCGCATATCTCCAATGATGAAAGGCCCGATGGCAGCAGATCTGCGCTATCGGGCCTTTTCTTTAGACAGTGCTCTTCTTGGTTCGGCACCTTCCCCTTTGCCGCGTGGCGGCGAACATCGCTGCAGATCCCGTCTGCCGCCCTCCCAAAAAAGTTGCGCCTGCAGTATCGGCGCAGATACTGCAGGCGCGTCATGCGTCTCAACAAGCCCCCAGGGAGACGCATTCCCAGAGCACGATCACCAAAAACGTGGAGTGTCTTTTGGCTCAGACCATGCTCAAGCAGGCAATTTCTAACTACTCCCGCTCGCCGGTGAAATTCAGCAGCAGCTGGAAGATGTTGACGAAGTTCAGGTAGAGCGACAGAGCACCGAAAACGGCGAGCTTCTGCTGCGATTCCTGATCGTAGTTTTCGGCATACTGCTCCTTGATGTTCTGCGTATCCCAAGCGGTCAGGCCGACGAAGACGACGATACCGATGATCGAGATGGCGAACTGCAGGGCGCTCGAACCCAGGAAGATGTTGACGATGCTGGCGATGATCACGCCGAACAGACCCATCATCAGGAACGAGCCGATGTTGGAGAGATCACGCTTGGTCGTATAGCCGTAGAGGCTGGTAGCGCCGAACATGGTCGCAGCGATGAAAAAGGTGCGCGCGATGCTCGTACCGGTGAAGACCAGGAAGACGGAGGCCAGCGACAGGCCCATGACTGCGCAGAAAGCCCAGAACATCATCTGCGCTGTGCTTGCCGACATCGACTGGATGCGGAACGAGAAGAAGAACACAAAGGCGAGCGGCGCCAGCATGACGACCCACTTCAGCGGGCTCTGGAAGATCGGCACATAGAGCGCCGGCGTCGTGCCGACGATCAGCGCGACGATTCCCGTCACGACAAGGCCGATGCCCATGTAGTTGTAGACGCGCAGCATGTGCCGGCGCAGCCCCTCGTCGAAGAGCGCCTGAGAGCCGGCGGCGGCTCCGTAGCCGTATCGCGGATTGGTCGGATTCATGGTCGTTCTCCTTTAAATTCGAACTAGTACAGGCTGCGGGCAAGCTTTTCGGCATCGCCGTCAAGCTGACCCGCCTTGCCGTTGCCGATCAGCGCATAGGCGACTTCACCGATCTGCCAATAGGCAGCCTGGACATCGTCACGCTTTATGTGACTGACATCCTGCACGGCGAAATTGCCCGGACGGACGGCAAACAGTGACAAATGTCCGTCTTCGCCGGCATCGACCATCATTTCGACACTCGGACCGAATTCGGACGGATAGATTTGCGCGTCCGTGACGCGCCAGTCCCCCGGCAGCTGCGGCAAAATGATTGCCGTGGATGCGCGGATTTCATCCGGATTGTAATTGGCAGCCGCCGACTGCGGCTTGAGCTCTTCGCGTACGGCCGTGGTCTTGTAGGCGCGCACCGCATCGTCGACGAAGGTTGGCGGCCGCGTCGATGCACTGACCTCGCTCGCCGTAAAGGCGCCGAAGGACGTATGCGCGACCCAGCCGGTCGTAACCAGTACGGCAATGGCCGCGACGCGCTGGAAAGAACCCAGCATGCGGCCGTAGACCAGCCCGCGCTCCAGCCGCCGCGCGGCCTCACGCGTTTCCGCCCGAACCACATGGCCTTCTCCGGCCAGCGCCATGCGCAGCTCGCCGCGGATGCTCATGTCAGCCATCACCTTGGCTGCGATCTCCGGATGTTCCGAGAGATAGGATTCCACCTCGACACGGCGCGCAAGCGTCAGCTCGCCGTCGACATAGGCGTCGAGATCGGTATCGATGATCGGATCAACGATTTTCATTGCCGCCTCCCTCGATAAGCCTGAGATGTGAAACCTTCGAGGTAGCCTCCTCGAAACTACGCAGCGTCGCGCGAGCCCGCGCAATGCGGGACATCAGCGTGCCCAGAGGAATGCCAAGTGCCGATGCCGCCTCCTGATAGGAGAGATCCTCGATCGCAACGAGATGCAGCGCCTCACGCTGCTCCTCGGGCAGACTGAAGAAGGCTTCGCGGACCTGGTTCAAACGCACCGTATGGTCCTGCGATGCCGGCAGCGCCGTTTCGAGATCGGCCGCAGCCTCCTCGTGACGACGGTTCAGCGACTTCTTCTGGCGCAGGCGATCGATATGCACATTGTGCAAGATCGACAGCAGCCAGGTGCGCAGATTGCCGTCGCGCCGGAAGGATGCCTTGCGCTCATAGGCCTTGACCAGCGCGTCGTGCACCAGATCCTCGGCCTCGTCCGCATTGCGCACAAGCGAACGGGCGTATCGTCTCAGCGACCCGAGCTGCCCCAAAACATCGAATGTGCGTCCTTTGCGTTCCATACACCTATATACGGAAGCACTCCGGATTCTATTCCATCGCCCGGCGAATATTTTTGCCGATTTTTTACATCAGCAGGAAATCCCTGGGCTGCGGCAGCGGCGGCAGGTCGGTTTCCCCAAGCGCTTCGCGCAAATTGATCTCGATCGTATCGGCAAGCGCGCCGATCGCGAGCGCATTGGGTCGCTTGCCGAAAGGGTCTTCCAGCTCGTCGCCCAGCGCATCCAGACCGAAGAAGGTGTAGGCAATGAGGGCAGTCACGAAAGGCGAGCCCCAGCCGAGCGTGTCGACATAGCCAAAGGGCAGCAGGAAACAGAAGAGATAGGCGGTGCGATGCAGAAGCAGCGTATAACCGAACGGAAGCGGCGTATTTCGGAGCCGCTCGCAAGCCGCCTGGGCCGCACCCATCTGGCCAATCGTGATGTCCAGCATCTGATATTGGATATCGGAAATCACACCCGATGCTTTCAGCCGCGCGAGATCGGCGGACATCAGGCGCAGAATGAGATCAGGTTTGTTGCGAGCCGCACGGTAGAACTCTGCTTCGCTCGGGGTCAGCAGGCGAAACACCTTGCCTTCGTCACTGCCGGGCCGCAGAAGACAGACCAGCGCCTGCGCGAAGGCCATGGTCAGACGTAGCAGGTTTTTGCGTGCTTCGACGCCGGCCCCACCCGCTCCCTCGAGCACCAACGTCTGCCGGGCAAAGCTGCGTGACACATTGATGAGCTGTCCCCAATCGCGCCTGCCCTCCCACCAACGATCGTAACAGGCATTGTTGCGGAAGCCGAGGAAGATCGAAAGCGCGATGCCGAGCAGCGAAAGCGCCGAACCATTGAAGGAGACGATGAGGTTCGGCCGCTCCTCATGGCCCCAGACGATTAATGCCGACAGCAGAAAGATGGCAATGATCTGTGGCAGGATGCGCCGAATGATCGACCCGCGGACGATGAAGAAAAGCTGGAAGAGATTCGGCCGGTCGCGGACGATCATGACGAAATGCACTCTCGATGACTATCTGGTGAAGCAGAAATACACCAGACGCACCGGCAGTAACGATCATTTCTTGCAAGGCGGCTCTGACCAGCAGGCATCGCTCGCCGGTCAGGGTGGATCATCATTTCGCGCTGGCGCTTGCCGTCACCAGAACCGGGTCGGCGCGATAATCGCTCGGGAAGAGATGCTGCAGGTTCTTGATCTTCGGCAGGTCGTTGATGACGATATAGGGATAGTCCGGATGCGTCGTCAGGAAATCCTGATGATAGGCCTCGGCGGCATAGAATTGCCGCGCCGGCTCGATCTTGGTGACGATCGCAGCGTCGAAGACCTTGGCATGGTTGAGCTGATCGATATAGGCCTTGGCGATATCGGCCTGTGACTGGCTGGTCGGGAAGATGGCTGAACGATATTGCGTGCCGGTATCCGGCCCCTGACGGTTCAGCTCCGTCGGATCATGCGCTACCGAGAAATAAATCTGCAGCAAATGACCGTAGCTGATCTTATGGGGGTCGAAGACGATACGCACGGATTCGGCATGGCCTGTCTCGCCCGAGCCTACCATTTCATAGTGCGCAGCATCCTTGCTGCCGCCGGTGTAACCGGATGTGGCGCTGATCACGCCGTTGACGTGCTGGAAGACGCCTTGCACGCCCCAAAAGCAGCCGCCGGCAAGCACCGCAGTCTCCGTATTGGCGGAGGATGCCTTTTCATCCATGCTCGGCGCGGGAATGACGCGGGCGTCCTCGGCAGAGGCGCGACCGGCGAATTGCAGCGCAACGCCGCCGAGCAATACCGCGATCGCCGCAAAGCCGGCCAAGCGGGTGACGCGCCCTGAATAAATGCTGATCGTGTCCTTCGATAAAATCTTCATGACGATTTCCTCTCGACCGCGATTGTAAATGCTACAGTCACAAGGGAATACGGGAGGACAGGCATTTTTGTTACGCGCGCCCGCGTGCAACACCGAAATGTGAACGCCGGACGCAGCTCAGTAGTGCGGCGGCTTGGTAATGGCCGGCGCGTCGAGCGACTGCTCCTCCAGCGTCAGAAACCGCTCGGTCAGCCGATCAAGTTTCTGCCTGGTCTGCTCGACCACCTTCCATTGCTCGGCAAGCTGATCGGAAAGCTCCTCGATCGTCTTGGCCTGATAGGCGACGGTTTCCTCAAGTTTGGTGATGCGGCTCTGTTCGTCTGACATGTCTGATCCCTTTCGCAACGATCTACAGCACCGGTACCGCCGCGTACAGTCCTTCCGGCATGAGACAAGCGGCAGCATCATTTGACGGTGATGTGACAAAACTGAAAAACAGCTGAAAACACCTGTTACCTGACTGACATGGGGCCCCTCTAAAGAGAGCGCAGAGACGCGTCGGTATGAGGGCAATCCCTTCCGCGGGCGCACCCTTTCTGAAGACTGCGGAGAAGCGCCTTGAAGATCATCCAGATCACCGACACGCATTTGAGCCCCAACAAGCCGCATTTCAACGGCAATTGGGAGCCGCTGGCGAAATGGATCGAGGCAAGTGGCGCCGATCTCATCATTCACACCGGCGATCTCAGCGTCGATGGCGCCGACAAGGATGAAGATCTCATCTTCTCCATGGAACTGATGCGCCAACTCTCCGTGCCGATGCTGATCGTGCCCGGCAACCACGATGTCGGCCACCTGCCCGGCTCCTATCAGCCCGTCAATCCAGAGCGGCTGGACCGCTGGCGCCGCCTCGTCGGCCCGGATTATTGGGCGAAGGACGTCGACAACTGGCGCCTGATCGGCCTCAACAGCCTGCTGATGGGCTTCGAGGATGCCGAAGAGCAGAAGCAGTTCGACTGGCTGCAGGAGAAGCTCGAAAGCCGTGGCGAGCGCCGCATCGCTCTCTTTGCCCACAAGCCGCTTTTCGTCGATGCGCCCGATGAGGGCGATACCGGCTACTGGAGCGTTCGTCCGGCGCAGCGCCGCCGTCTCTACGATCTTATCGCGGCCCACGATGTCGCCCTCTTCGGCAGTGGCCACCTGCACTGGACCTGGGAAGGCCGCTTCAACGACACGAAGCTGGTCTGGGCGCCGCCTGGCGCCTTCATCCTCGGCGAGATGGAACGCGAAATGCCGGGCGAACGCCTGATCGGCGCGGCGATCCACGAGCTTGGCGAGAGTGTATCGACCGAGCTCGTCGCCGTACCCGGCATGACCGCTTACTTCCTCGATGACGTCGTCATGGAAGTCTATCCGCAAGCCGCCCCCAAGGCAAAGGAGCCGACCGAATGAGTGCGCTTTCGCTTCGCGGCATCGCCAAATCCTTCGGCGGCAACGCCATCCTCAAAGGCGTCGATCTCGACGTCCAGCCCGGCGAATTCATCGCTCTCGTCGGCCCGTCCGGCTGCGGCAAGAGCACGCTTTTGCGCATCCTCGCCGGCCTCGACCATGCCGACAGCGGTGAAATCGTCCTCGGCGGCAGCGACGTTTCCGGTGTTGCCGCCGCCGACCGCAACATCGCTATGGTGTTCCAGTCTTACGCGCTCTATCCGCACCTGACAGCCTCGGAAAACATCGCCGTGCCGCTCGCAATGCGCCGCCTGTCGCGCGTCCAGCGCCTACCCTTCATTGGCTCGCTCATCCCCGGCCAGCGCACGACCCGCGCCGGCATTATCCGCGATGTCCGCGAAATGGCCGTATCGCTGAAGATCGATCACCTGCTCGATCGCAAGCCCGGGCAAATGTCCGGCGGTCAGCGTCAGCGCGTGGCACTCGCCCGCGCCATGGTGCGCCGTCCCGCCGTCTTCCTGATGGACGAGCCGCTTTCCAATCTCGACGCCAATCTGCGTGTCCATGCTCGCGGCGAGATCGTCGATCTGCACCGCCGTGCCGGCGTGCCCACGGTCTACGTCACTCACGATCAGGCCGAGGCGCTGTCGATGGCCGACCGCGTCGCCGTCATGATTGGTGGACAGCTGCTGCAGCTCGCCTCTCCCCAGACGATCTATGACGACCC
The DNA here is from genome assembly GCF_054558365.1 of Rhizobium sp. No.120. NCBI lineage: Bacteria > Pseudomonadati > Pseudomonadota > Alphaproteobacteria > Hyphomicrobiales > Rhizobiaceae > Rhizobium > Rhizobium sp. No.120. The sequence continues at coordinate 40,842 of NZ_BAAJNQ010000008.1, read as the reverse complement.
GGCTCATGTCGAAGTCGCCCGCTTCGTCGGTCAGCCGCGCATCAACCTTTTGCCGGCGCTCGCCGAAAACGGCACCGTCGCCTTCGGTGGCATCCGGCTGGCACTCGACGACAGCAGCTTAGCCGGCAGGAATGTGACTCTCGGTATCCGCCCGGAATTCGTGCAGCTCTCCCAGGACCGTCAGGATGCGCTCGCCGCCCATATCGAGCGCATGGAATTCCTCGGCTCGGAAGTCATCCTCTATGCCAAGCTCGACGCCATCGGCGAAACCATGGTCGTCAAGCTTGCACCGGCGGAAGTCGCCGGCCTGTCCGCCGGTATGCCTGTCGCGCTGACGCTTGCAGCCGAACGGGCCATGGTCTTCGCCGAAGACGGCCGCCGCCTGCGCGCAAGCCCCACGACCGTTGACGCGACACGGGAGAAGGCGCATGGCTAGCATTGCCGCCACCTCCCTGCCGATGAGGACGGCCGCGGCACGCGAACGCAGCGAAGCCCGAACGGCGCTGTTCTTCGCCCTGCCTGCCATCATCTTGATTGTGCTCTTCATCATCGTGCCGATCGTCGCCGTCGTCGTGCTCGGCTTTACGGATTTCCAGCTCGGCGACAAGAGCCTGCGCTTCGTCGCCTTTGAAAACTATGCGCATCTGCTGCGCGACCGCGCCTTCCAGAAATCGCTCTGGAACACGACGGTCTACACCGCCATCGTGGCACCCGTCTCGATCGTCCTCGGCCTCGGCGTCGCATTACTGATTGAGAGCGAAGGCATCGGCCGCAGCTTTTTCCGCACGGCCTATTTCCTGCCCGTCGCCTCGCTGATCGTCGCGATGGCGACCGTCTGGCAATATCTCTTCCATCCGACGATCGGCCCGATCAACGCGCTGCTCGGCGAGATCGGCGTGCGTGGCCCGAATTGGCTCGGCGCCTCGGCGACCGCCCTCTACAGCCTGTCGATCATCGGCGTGTGGCAATCGGTTGGCTTCAACATGGTGCTGTTTCTCGCAGGCCTCACCGCCATCCCGCGTGAACTCTATGCCGCCGCCGAAGTCGATGGCGCGAAATCCGCATGGGACCGCTTCTGGCTCGTTACCTGGCCGATGCTCGGGCCGACGACGCTCTTCGTCACCACGATCAGCATCATCAATGCGGTGAAGGTCTTCGACACGGTGAAAGCCCTGACTGACGGCGGCCCAAACCATGCTTCGGAAGTCCTCCTCTTCAGCATCTACCAGGAAGGCTTCGTCTATCTCCGCGTTGGTTATGCTTCGGCAATGACCACGGTGTTTCTCGCCATCCTCGTGGTGCTGACCTTCCTGCAATATCGCGTCCAAGACCGGCAGGTGCATTACACATGACCTCGACAGGCTTCACTCCCGGCCGCATCCTGCGCCTCTCTCTACTGATCCTGGGCTCGCTCATCTTCCTCGCGCCCTACATCTTCATGATCTCGACCGCCGGCAAGGCACAGGACGATATCTTCACCTCGGCGCTGAAGCTGATCCCGACGCATTTCTATTATGTCGAAAACATCGCCAAGGCGCTAAGCAAGGTTTCGATGGGCACGCTGCTCTTCAATGGCGTCCTGGTCTGCGGTCTGATCTTCTTCTTCCAAGTGCTGATCGCCATTCCCTGTGCCTACGCCATGGCGAAGCTGAAGTTCCCGGCGGCACGCACCATGATGGTGCTGGTCATGCTCGGCTTGCTGGTCCCGATCCATGCGACGGCGCTACCGCTCTATGTCGGCTTCAATAGCCTGTCGCTCCTGAACAGCTATACGGCTCTCGTCGCGCCCTTCTCGATCTCGGTCTTCGCGATCTTCATGTTCCTGCAGTTCTTCCGTTCCATGCCGGACGATCTGATCCATGCAGCCCGCCTCGACGGCATGTCGGAAATCGGTATCGTCGCCCGCGTTATCGTGCCGAATGCCTGGCCGGCGGTGACAGCCTTTGCGATCTTCTCGGTCGTCGCGCACTGGAACGACCTCTACTGGCCGCTGATCGTCATCACCAAGCAGGAATACTTCACGCCGCCGCTGGGCCTCATGTATTTCCGCGCCGCCGAAGCAGGCGACGACTACGGCGCTCTGATGGCTGCAACCCTCATCATCACCCTTCCCCTCGTCGCGGCATTCCTTCTGGCACAGAAGCGTTTCGTCGAGGGCATCACAATGACCGGTCTCAAAGGCTGATCGGTTCGACAACGGAGAACGAGCGATGAAGCATATCACCCAGATTCTCGCCGCCGCGGCCATTTCGATGGTCGTGTCGGTCCCGGCTTACGCCGAAACGACCCTGACGGTTCACTACCCCATGCCCGGTTTCTTCAAGAACGTGATGGACACGATCTCGAAGAAGTTCATGGAGGAAAACCCGGATATCAAGATCCAGTTCGCCGCTCCTTCGGCCACCTATGAGGAAGGCATCCAGACCATCCTGCGCCAGGCCGGCACCAGCGAAATGCCCGATGTCACCTTCATCGGCCTCAACCGTCTGCGTATGATGGACGAGCGCAACGTCGCCGTCGATCTCGGCCCCCTCGTCAAGAAAGAGGGCAACATGGCCGAGAAAGGCTTCTCGGACACGATCCTGAAGCTCGCCCAGGTCAAGGGCAAACAGGTCGGCCTCGCCTTCGCGACGTCCAACCCGATCATGTATTACAATGCCGATCTGGTGAAGGCTGCCGGCGGCAACCCGGACAACCCGCCGAAGACCTGGGACGAGGTCATCGCGCTTGCCGGCAAGATCAAGGCGCTCGGCAACGGCGTCGACGGCATGGACTTCCGCTGGCAGGGCGACGACTGGATGTTCTCCGCCCTCCTCTTCGGCGCCGGCGGCAAGATGCTGAGCGACGACGAGACGAAGGTGGCCTTCAACGGTCCCGAGGGTCAGAAGGCCGTCGAACTGATCCAGCGCTTCGTCAAGGAAGGCGGCATGCCGGTCTTCACCAAGGCCGCTGGCGAACAGGCTTTCGCAGCCGGTAAGGTCGGCTTCGAATTCCAGACGACCGGCGCTCTCGTCAACACCATCAAGAATGTCGGCGCCAAGTTCGACCTGCGCACTGCCAAGCTGCCGCTGATCGACCCGGTCAATGGTCGTCTGCCGACGGGCGGCAACGCCGTCGTCATCCTGACCCACGACCCGGTCAAGGAAGAAGCCGCCTGGAAATTCGCCAAGTTCGCCGCCGGCCCCTATGGCGCCTCGGTCGTCGTTCCCGGCACCGGCTATGTTCCGAACAATGAGCTTGCTGCCAAGTCGGCCGAATATCTCGGCGACTTCTACAAGAAGAACCCGCTGTTCCAGGCCGGCCTCAGCCAGATGTCGATCATGGTTCCCTGGTACGCCTTCCCGGGCTCCAACGGCGTCAAGGTCACGCAGACCATCGTCGACAACCTCTCACGCATCGTCGATGGCTCGGCAGAGCCGAAGGAAGCGCTCGACGACGCCGCTTCCGACGTCGAAGGTCTGCTGCCGCGCAGCTGATCTTTCGAACCCATCTGAACGATCCGCGCCGTCTCGCAACAGGAGGCGGCGTTTTCATATGCGAAGATATGTCAGGATTGGAGGGTGAGATCGCGTACTGTGCCGCCCGCACGCATCCGGTAGGGCACGGTCAGATGACGTGGCGGCGCGGCATTCTCAGCCATGTCGAGCAGCAGCGAGGCGGCAGCGGCCCCCATGGTTCCATCCGGAATTTCCACCGTCGTCAGAGCTACTTCACCTAGAAAACCGAGGGAAATCCCGTCAAAGCCGGCGACGGAAATATCGCGCGGGATCGAAAGACCCTGACGCCGAAGTGCACCCATGACGCCGAGCGCGAGAAGATCGTTGGAGGCAATGATCGCCGTTGGGCTAAACCGCGAAACCGCATCTGAAAGATCGAGCTGTTCCAGGCTGTTTACGAAGGAAATTTCGAGCGCATCGAGAGGCAGCTGACCCGCTGCTTCCATCGCCTTGATATAGCCGAGGTAGCGCAGCTTGGCTCGATCCGACGCGGAGAAATGGCCTGATATGAACAGGATGCGGCGATGTCCCTTGCACAGGAGATGATCGGTCAGGTCCCGGCCCGCACCGAAATTGTCGGTCGCGACGGCCGCCGTGAAGCGGTTGGTCGGCAAGTTTCCAAGCAGGACCGTGGGTGGCAAGGCGGAGGATAGGACGAGGCTGCGTTCGGGATTGCAGAGTGTAAGGATCAACCCGGTCGGCTGCTGCTGAAGCAGCGAGGCGACGGCATCGACCTCCTGCGCCGGATCGTAGTTCGATTGCGCGATCAGCACGCTATGCCCCGCGTAAAGGGCGCGGTTCTGGATACTCGAGAGCGAAGCCGCGAAAACCGGATTGGTGATGCTCGGAATGAGCACCCCGATCGCCGGCCGGCCAGGGCCGCTACGCCCGCCGGCCCGATAGCCAAGCTCCGCCGCCGCCCGGCGCACGCGCCGCACCATTTCATCGCTCACCGGACCACTGCGATTCATCACCCGGCTGGCGGTCGCGACCGAGCAACCGGCGCGAAAGGCGATCTGCTGGAGCGTCGACATGATATCAATCACCTCCGGCTTCGGTTTCAGCGCTCGACTGGTGCAGCCCTATGGGAATGTCGGGGATTTATATCAGACCGATGACACTTATTTGACAGCCCTCCGCGCACCGCGACAATCCGACCCTTGATCTTTGCTGCAGCGCAGCAGATGCTCGCTCCGATCGCGCGGCGAATGATGCTGTCATCAACCGATGTCATGATTGCCGCGCTGTGATCCGCAGATCCGCCCCTCGAAAGGATGCTCTCATGTCAGAAGCACGGACGCCTGCCACCACCACCGACAAGACCGAAAGACTATTTTTTCTCGATATCAACGACGGACGAATCCTCTCCTCCGCCATCGACGGCACTGATTTGAAGCTCATCGTCCAGCGGCAAGGCCGCAGCCCAGACGGCATTCTCGTCGACAGCGAGAACGGCTGGATCTACTGGACGGAGATGGGCAACGACTACAACGCCCATGACGGCTCCATCGAGCGCATGGACCTCGACGGCAGCAACCACATCACGCTAATCCCGCCGGGCAGCACGCTCGTCACACCGAAGCAGATCCAGCTCGACCGCGAAAACGGCAAGCTCTATTGGTGCGACCGCGAGGGCATGCGGGTGATGCGCGCCAATATCGACGGCAGCGATATCGAAACCCTCGTGCAGAATGGCGACAGCCCGGAAGACAGCGCCGATATCGAACGCTGGTGCGTCGGCATCGCCCTCGACCTGCCGCTCGGCCAGATCTACTGGACCCAGAAAGGGCCGCCGGATGCCGGCCTCGGCCGCATCTTCCGTGCCGGCATCAATATCCCGGCCGGCGAAACCGCGACGAGCCGCAGCGACATAGAAATCCTGCTGGACAAGCTGCCGGAACCGATCGACCTCGAGCTGGATCTCGCCACGCGCACGATCTACTGGACCGACCGCGGCAATCTCCCGCGCGGTAATACCGTCAATCGCGCAGCGATGAACGATATCGCCGCAACCTCCGAAGTCGTCCTCGAAGGGCTAGACGAAGGCATCGGCCTCTCGCTCGATCTCCCCAACAACCGCATGTTCTTCACCGACATCGGCGGCAACCTCTATTCGGCAAGCCTCGATGGTTCAGGCGAGCGCGAACTTCTTCATCATGCCGGCTCGTTCACCGGTATCGTCTACGCCGAAATCTGAATGTTGATCGTCGTAGGCGCACACCAGCGCGCCTACGACCCATCCTCCTCGGCCACCATCCGATCCAGATTCTGGTTTAACCGCCGCATGAGTTCAACCAGCGTCTGAATTTCATCAGCGCTGAAGCCAGAAAGAACCTGTTCTCTCCCCTCTTCCAGCGCCTGGCGCGCTGCCGGGAGTTTCGCGACTGCGGCCTCGGTCAACGACACGAGGCTACTGCGGCCATCGGCCGGGTCGGGCGTGCGCCGGATCAGACCATCCCGCTCCATGCGCGCCAGCATCTGAGCCATCGATGGCTGCTCGATTTTGGCGAATTTCGCCAAATCCTTCTGCGACATCTGCGCGCCATTCCGGAGCAAATACAGCACCGGCAGCTGGCCGATATTGAAGCCCAAAGCTCTCACCCGACGTTCGCCAAGACGTGAAAACGCTCGCGACGCCATGTTGATGAGCGGCGCCGGTGTGTCGAATAAATCCCAATCAATCATGTCTTCACCACTTGAGTAGGTACCTATGTTAATTTATATAGGTACCTATATAAAAAATTATGAGAACTCTGTCCATGACATCCTATCCCCGCATCGCCATCATCGGCGCAGGTCCCGGTGGTCTGACCCTGGCCCGCATCCTCCACCAGGCAGGTGTGCCGACCATCGTATTCGAACGCGAGGAACATGCACTTTCCCGGCCGCAGGGCGGCACGCTGGACCTCCATGTAGAATCCGGCCAGCTCGCGCTGCGCCGCGCCGGCCTCTACCAAGAATTCCTGACAATCGCCCGCTATGAGGATCAAGGAAGCCGGCTCTATGACAAGCATGGCGCGCTGCTCTTCGCCGATGACGACGCAGATGAATCCGATAGGCCCGAGGTCGACCGCACCGCGCTCAGGCAAATCCTGCTCGCCTCTTTGCCATCGGAAGTCATCTGCTGGAACCACGGTCTGCGCGAAGTCCGCCCGCGCGACGACGGCACGTACGATCTGGTCTTCGAAAACGGAATGGCTGGTCCCTTCGACCTTGTCGTCGGCGCTGACGGCAGCTGGTCCAAGGTCAGGCCGCTTGTCTCCTCGTACCACCCGCAATATAGCGGTATCACTTTCATCGAATTCGGCATCGACGATGTCGACGCCAGCCATCCGGATCTCGCAGTCCTTGTCGGCCGCGGCAAGATCGGCGTCGAAGCCGATGGAAGAGGCCTGATCGTCCAGCGCAACGGCAACGCCCATCTCAGAGGTTACGCGATCTTCCGTGTGCCGGCCGACTGGGCAGACGAGACCTTCGACTTTTCAACGCCGGCAAAAGCCCGCGCGCGGCTGATGGCCGAGTTCGAAGGCTGGACGCCGGAGATTCTGCGCTTCATCGAAGCCAGCAACGACCATATTGTTTCTCGACCGATCTACGCATTGCCGGTTGGCCACCACTGGCAGAACCGCATCGGCATCACACTGCTGGGCGATGCCGCACATGTGATGTCGCCCTTCGGCGGCGAAGGCGTGAACATGGCGATGCTGGACGCAGCGGAGCTCAGCCGCCAGCTTCTTGAGCAGGCCGACTGGAAACGTGCCGTCCAAGCCTATGAAGCTGAGATGTTCGAGCGGGTCATCGAGCCAGCAGGACAGGCCGCCGAGGCCGTAGCGACGGAGCTTTCTCACCTCGGAGCCGAGCTATCGCTTCAGCATTACAAGGCACATCTCGAGGCCCGTCAACAAAGTGCGGCAACGTAGCCGCACTGAAAGAAAAGCGGGCCAACCTGACCCGCTTCAAAGAATGTCATCTATCCCGTCGGGGGCGGCTCAGTTACTCTTTCGCACGCCATCCAGCAGATGCGGCAACGTCTTGACGCCCTGGTCACGCAATTCCGCCGGCAGCAGCCCTTCCGGAAGATCCTGATAGGAGACCGGGCGCAGGAATCGGCGGATGGCCAGCGTGCCGACCGAGGTCGTGCGGCTGTCCGAGGTCGCCGGGAACGGCCCGCCATGCACCATGGCGTGGGAGACTTCAACGCCAGTCGGCCAGCCATTGGCGAGAATACGCCCGACTTTGCGCTCCAGCACCGGCACGAGCTTGGTGGCCGCCGCATAATCTTCCGCTTCAATCTGCAGCGTCGCGGTCAGCTGGCCCTCGAGCTTTTCCGCAACGGCGATCATCTGGTCGATATCCTTGCAGCGCACGAGAAGGCTCGCTGCACCGAAGACCTCATGGCCGAGACGTTCATCCGCCAGGAACTCCTCGACGTCGGTCTCGAAGAAGATACCGGGGCTGCGATTGACACCTTCAGCCGGAGCGCCGTGAGCGACGGTCTTCACAGCTTCATGTTCCGCCAGTGCCGCAACGCCCTTGTCGAAGGCGGCGTGAATGCCGGGTGTCAGCATTGGCGCGGGCGCACGGCCGGTCAGCGCGTCACTGGCAGCCTGGACGAAGCGGTCGAGGTCGGGGCTCTCGATTGCAAAAAGCAGGCCCGGATTGGTGCAGAACTGGCCGGCACCGAGCGTCAGGGAATCGATGAAGCCGGTCCCGATCGCCTCGGCGCGCGCGGCAAGCGCTGCCGGGAACAAGAAAACGGGATTGACGCTGCTCATCTCGGCATAGACCGGGATCGGCTCGGGCCGCGCCGCGGCAATGGCGCCGAGCGCCAGTCCGCCGCCGCGCGAGCCGGTGAAGCCGACGGCCTTGATGCGGGAATCGCGCACCAGTGTTGCGCCGGTTTCATTGGCACCGGTCAGTAGCGAGAATGTGCCTTCCGGAAGACCGGATGCGGCGACGGCGGCGCGGATGGCGCGGCCGACAAGCTCGCCCGTGCCCGGATGGGCAAGATGGCCCTTGACGACGACCGGGCAGCCGGCGGCAAGTGCCGATGCCGTATCGCCACCGGCAACCGAGAAGGCGAGCGGGAAGTTGCTGGCGCCGAAGACGGCGACCGGGCCGAGCGGGATCTGGCGCAGGCGCAGGTCCGGCCGTGGCAACGGCTTGCGCTCAGGCAAGGCCGGATCGACGCGCAGGTCGAGCCACTCGCCGGCACGGACCACCTGCGCGAAGAGCCGCAGCTGGCCGACGGTGCGGGCGCGCTCGCCCTGCAGGCGCGCCACCGGCAGGCCGGTCTCTTCCGCCGCCCGCTCGATCAGTGCATCGCCGATTTCCATGATATTGTCGGCAATCTTTTCGAGGAATGCTGCGCGCTGTTCGGGAGTGGTCGCACGGTAAACGTCAAACGCCTGCGCCGCCAGTTCGCACGCTTTGGCAACTTCGCTCTCGCCGGCGATCGCAAAAGCCGGCTCCAGGCTTGCGCCGGTTGCCGGGTTGATGGCACGCACGGTTCTGTTGCCGCCGGTAGAATCTGAGCCGATCAGCAGATCGCCGCGAATCTCGAAAGACTGTATCATGGGTATTCCTTAATGATGTCGGAGCGCTAAGGTGGCGCTGCGAGAGCAGATAGCAGGACGGGATGACAGATATAAGATGATAATCGTCATCTAATTATCAAGGTACAAGTCCTGAGATCAAGGCGTCGGCGTCAATTAATCATACTTTTTCTGCATATGGCGCTGCCGCCTCTTTCGTGCCAATTTAGCGCCCATCCGAAAGACCGAGTGCGACCAAGTCCCCATGTCCATTGCACTTCTTGGCGATCCGATCGTCCAGTTCTTCATTCTGGTTGTCGTCGGCACATTCGTCAGCCGCATCATGCTGCGTCACCAGCGCGCGGGGCGTCTGATCGGTCAGATCGCCTTTTTCGTCTGCCTGACCGCACTTTTGTTCTATCACGGCATCGTGCCCTATGAGCCGAGCCCGCCGCAGGACTCGGTGACGCTGCGCACCTTCACGGGCTTTGCCAAGATCGTCTGGTGGGTCAATGGTGCCTGGGTGCTGATCGCCTGTGTGCGGCTGTTCCTGATTTTCGAGCGCAAACCCCGCGAAGGCCGGCTGCTGCAGGATCTGATCGTCGGCGTCATCTATCTCGGCGCCATTCTCTCCATCGTCGGTAATGTCTTCAGCGTCCCGATCGGCACACTGATCGCGACATCGGGCGTCTTCGCCATCATTCTCGGTCTTGCCTTGCAAAGCACCCTGAGTGATGTCTTCTCCGGCATCGCCCTCAATCTCGGCCGCCCCTACTCCGTCGGCGACTGGATCATCCTCGAAAATGATGTCCAGGGCCGCGTCGTCGAAACCAATTGGCGCGCCACGCAATTGCTGAGCGGCACCAACGATCTGGTCGTCATTCCGAACAGCGTCCTTGCCAAGACGCGGCTGACCAATCTCTCCGCGCCCGACGAGAGTCATGGCGCCACCGTCACCGTTCGGATTCAGCCGACCACTCTGCCGCGCATCATCGCGGATGTGATGCAAAACGTCTTGATCAGCTGCAATTCGATCCAGAAGAACCCGGAACCCAATGTCGCCATCAATTCCATCGATGGGCAGGCGATCGAACTGCAGCTGTCTTTTCGCGTGCGCGACATGTCGCTGACCCAAGCCGCAAAGAACGAGATCTACGATCTGCTATTTCGCCACGCCAAGGCGGCAAACTTGAAATTCGCCGATCCCCCCGGCACGATCGTGCTTCCGATGGAGCAAAAGCCTGAAGCGGCCGACGAGAAGCAACATGCGCCCGGAACACCATGGCGGCTTGTCAGCAATATCCCCCTGTTCTCTTCGCTTACCGAGGATGAAAAGGAACATCTGGCATCGCATATGCAGCGTCGGACCTACCGCAAGGATGCCGTCATCGCCGAACAGGATGCCCGCATGCGGGCGCTGACGATCGTCCGCTCGGGCGTCGTCAGCATCACCCGCCGCGAAGGGCATCGCCAGATCGAGCTGACGCGCCTTGCGCCGGGAGATTATTTCGGTGAGAACGGGCTGCTGATGGGGTCGGGCGAAGTCGGGACGGTTCGCGCCCTGACCTTCGTCGTCACCTATGAAATCGGCGAGGAATGTCTGGCGCCGCTGCTGCATGACCGGCCGACCCTTGCCGAAGAACTCGGCGCCATTCTGGCAAAACGCATCGAGGCGGAGCAGCATCTCTTCGCCAATGTTGATATGCTCGGCCATGGCGCTCACGTGACCTCGCTAAGCTCGCGCATCAAGCATCTCTTTCAACTGCAGCAGCACGATTAGGCCGCATCCGCCGCCTTCGTCGATCGCGAAACAGCTAAGAGATTTTGCCCGATGGCGCGGGCGGTATTGAAATGGGAGCTCACATCCTGCGTCTCCGTCAGCAGCAATTCGGAGGTCGCGACGGGAGCGCCGCAATATCCGAAAATGCCATGATCGATCTGCATCTTCATGGCACCGAAATAGCCATGGCGCGCATAGGTCCGCATGGTTGCACCGCCAATAGCGATCAGATGGACGCGAAGATGGCGTAATCTTTTGATCGCCCTGTCACCGGGCATGTCGTCATAGGCCCAGCCATTTGTGAACACCCGGTCGATCCATCCCTTAAGGAGCCCAGGCATGGACCACCAATAAACCGGATAGACCAGCACCAACGCATCGGCGCGATCGATTCGCGCTTGCTCGGCAACAACATCTTCGGGCGATGGCCCTTCTCTGAGATGAGCCGCAATATCGGCGGCGCTGAACCTCGGATCAAAACCTTCCGCCGTTAGATCCGCGATTTCAAACGAAGCCCCCGAAGCCGTTACACCTTCGGCGACTTTGGCCGCGACGGCGTGGCTGAACGATTCGGGATTCGGATTGGCAATGACGATAAGCGCGTGCATGTGAAAAACTCCTGATGACACATTGTGAGCGGCGGCCCAGTCTTATATACTTTTAGTAAGTTACTTTTGGTATATAGCGATGTCAAGCATGCAGATAAAGAAACCGGAATCCCGCAGCCGCCTGACGCGGGAGGAGCGCTACCGGCAGCTCATCCAGGTTGCCTGGCAAATCATCGGCGAAGAGGGAACGGAAGCCCTGACATTGGGGCGGCTTTCTGAGCGTGCCGGCGTGACGAAACCTGTGGTCTACGACCACTTCACGACCCGTTCCGGCCTGCTTGCCGCGCTCTATCGCGAATACGATATCAGACAGACCTCGGTGATGGACAAGGCGCTGGATGCAAGCAGCCCGACGCTGACAGGCAGGGCGGAGGTGATAGCCGCCTCTTATGTCGATTGTGTGCTGCTGCAGGGACGCGAAATACCCGGTATCATCGCCGCCCTTGCAGGCACGCCGGAGCTTGAAAAAATCAAGCGCGAATATGACATGGCCTTCATTGAGAAATGCCGCGCGCTGCTCGCTCCTTTCGCCGATGCAAGTTCCATCAAATCGGCCGGCCTCTGGGCGATGCTGGGTGCCGCCGAAGCCCTGTCTTATGCTGCGACGACAGGCGACATCAGCCCACAGCAGGCAAAGGACGAGCTCCGTGAAACCATCAAGGCCATGGTCGCGAGAAACAGGTGAGAACGGGTTCCCGGTAAAGTCCCGAACGACGGTCAGTTCGATTGCGGTGTCGGCACCGCCTTGAGCTGCCCAGCATAAAACGCCTTGGCGTCGCCCGTGAACTGCTCGCGCGACGTCGGCCGCGTGTAGAACATATGGCCGCCGCGATAGAGCTTCATCGCCACGCGGTTAGCAAAATCGGACGGCATATGGTCGAGCACATATTTGTTCACGCCAAAGGGAATGACGAGATCGCTATAGCCCTGCCCGATCATCACCCGGAAGGATGGCGAGAGCGACAGCAGCTCCTTGAGATCATCGCTGACGCCCGCGGTTCCGCGCGAGCCACCATTGCGCCCACCCCATTTCCATTCCCTGTTCACGGATGACGACAGCAGCGTGTAGGTCATGTCGGTATGGAAGCCCAACTCGTCACGTGCATAGCCTGAAAAGGCACCGCCATAGGCGCGGACGAAGCCATCCAGAACCGGATCGCCGCCATGCTCGGCCTCGGACTGCGGATAGGGGTCGGGCGCCAGAAAGGAAGCATCATAGGCGCTCGCCACATCCGCGCCATCGCCATTGGAATGCTTGCGATAGACGCCGCCAAGAAAGCCCTGGTTCTTGGCGACGACATCCTGCGGTATGCCGGTCAGCTTCGCGACGAGTCCGTAGAAGGCTTGGCCGGAGTCTCCTGATGGCGGCCGTCTGGCAAGAGTTGGCAAATATTCGTTGAAAGCGAAGGCTTCGGCATCCTGGACTGCTTTCTCGCTGAAGGCGTTTTGACGCTCCAGTTCGGCCGCTGCCAGTGACGGCAGCTGCAGGGCCGCGCCAAGCGCATCCTCACCGCCCCCGAAGACAAACCGACCCTCCAGCAGCGGCGACAGCATCACGACGCCGGAAATCAGAATGCCCTGATCCTCGCGCAGGCTGTTGGCAACCTTGATCGAACGAAATCCGCCATAGCTCTCACCGAGGATATATTTTGGCGATGCTGCCCGGCTGTTATGTGCGACGTAGAGGGCAATCGCCTTGGCAAGGCTCTCGGCATCGCTGTCGACGCCATAGAAATCATTCTGATCATCTGGCTTGGCAGTGCGGCTCCAGCCGGTACCGATCGGATCGATCAGCACGAGGTCGGTAAATTCGAGCCAGCTTTGCGGATTGTCCACCAGCTTGGCATTGGCGCCATCCCGCCCGTCCGCGCCGAAATCGACGATGCGTGGACCGACGAGCCCGAGATTGAGGAAGGCCGAAGCGGCACCTGGCCCGCCATTGAACACGAAAGTGACGGGCCGGTTCGCATCCCGGTTCTTTGCGACATAGGCGGTGTAGAAGATCGCGGCACTGCGCTGCCCATCCTGGCCAAAGAGATCGAGCGTACCCGCTGTCGTCGTATAGGGGATGGTCTTGCCATCAGCATTCAGCACATGATCGCTCACGGCATCGGGCGGCAGGAGCGAGAGCACGCCGCTCGCACTGGCAGGCGCGCCATGACCCGGCTCAGGCGGAGCGGCGGAAGCCGTTACCGATATAAGGGAAAAGGCCAGCGCCAGGCCGGGAACCATCTGGCGAAAAGACATGAAATCGCATCCTCCAAAGGGATCATCGCATAGCGGTCATTGCCGGCGATACTATGTCACGAACACCAAGCGCCGAAACTCAAGAGATGTTGATCGATAAATGATCGAGCATGGCGCTTCTGGAGGATGGCGGGCTGCAGCAAATCAGAATTTGATCCTGTCGATGCTGGTGAGCGTCGTCTTCTGCGCCACGCCAGGTGCATTGACCATGTGCCAAGCCACATATTGCTCGCCGTACAGCTCGGTGGAGGACATGCCATCGACGGGCAGTACGATGTTCATGCCGTTGAGCGCGGCATCCGTTGCCGTATCGAGTACCGCGCCCTCCGAGGCCGTACCCGTGACGATAACGGTCTTGATGCCTTTGTCGGAAAGAATGCTGCGCAGGTTGGTGCCGATGAACTTGTCCGCTCCGGATTTGACGATCGGCTCGCTCGCCAGAGGTGCGAGCGCCGTTGCGATATCCTGCGGCTCGCCGACACCGGCCAGGCTGAAGACCACCAGCATCTCCTTGGCTCGAGCCTGATCGAGCAGGGTTTTGACCTTGGGGACGGAGGCGAGGCAACGGGGCTTGGTCTTCACGTTGCACGGTCCCTTGGTCGGGTCCTGCGCGCCATTGAAATCGAGGATCAGCAGGGCCGTCGCCTTCGGATCGACGGCAACAGTCTTCAGCTCTGGCGGCGCCGGCGGCTTCACCTTCTGCCAGTCGTCGATGATCGTCTGCGCCGCGGCAGGTGAGATCAGCGCAGGACTGAAGCCTATGCATAGGATTGCAAAACCCGCACCGAATGCAAAGCTGGTCTTGCCAACCCTGCCGCTTGTTTTTCTAACCGAGTTCCCCTCCTGCATCGACGTCCTCTTGGTTTGACGGTGGTGGAAGAGAGATAGGACATAAATTCCGACCGGGCACCGAAACTCTTCGTGATGCGCCGCCCGCCCAGATCACGGCGAGCGACAGGGAGCCGCTAGGCGCCGGCAGCATCGTCGGACGGCTGTTCGCTACCTTTTTCGCCACCACGCAGCTTCTCCAGCAGGTTTTGCAATCCCTGCCTGATCACTTCGATTTCGCCCGAACCGGCCATGTCGGACCAACGCTGCTCCACCATCTTGCCCGCAGCCATGGCGACCGGCCGCACGCCCTTGCCGCGCTCGGTCAGAAACACCAGCCGAGCGCGCCGGTCGTTCGGATCCGGTCGCCGTTCGACATAACCCAGGCGCTCCAGTTCCTCCACCGCCTGCGTCATCGTCTGCTTGCGCACATGGGCAAGCCGGGTGAGTTCGCTCACCTGGATGCCTTCCGGACGCGCGAAGGTGAAGACGTTGGAATGCGGCGGGCGGATGTCACGAAAGCCGGCCTCCTCCAGCGCGGCGTCGACAGCCTGCGCATATTGCTGATGAACGAGCCGCAACAGCAGACCCAGCGACAGATGAGCTGGAGCATCTTTTTCCATATAGACAGGTGCCTGACCATTATGATAAATAGACAGGTACCTTACCATTGTATTTCACGAGAGGATACCCCCACATGCCCTCGCTCAACGTGCTGGATTCAACAATTTTCTATCAGGAAACGGGAACGGGAACGCCCTTCGTCTTCCTGCACGGCAACCCGACCTCATCTCACCTGTGGCGGAATGTGTCGCCTGCCGTCACCACACCGGGCCGTCGTCTCGCGCCCGATCTCATCGGCATGGGCCGCTCCGGCAAGCCCGATATCGCCTACACGTTCGAAGACCATTCGCGCTATCTCGACGCCTGGTTCGATGAACTGGCGCTCGAGGAAGTCGTATTGGTCGGTCATGACTGGGGCGGTGCGCTTGGCTTTGATTGGGCAGCCCGCCATCCGGAACGCGTGCGTGGTATCGCCTTCTTGGAAACGATCGTGCGGCCGATGACCTGGGACGACTTCCCCGGCGCACGCCCTCGCTTTGAAGCGCTCCGGTCGCCCGGTATCGGTGAGACAAAGGTATTGGACGAGAACTTCTTCATCGAACAGGCTCTGAGGCTTACCGTTCTCAACGGACTTAGCGAAGAGGATCACGCTGTCTATGCCGCACCCTATCCGACGCGCGAAAGCCGCCGGCCGCTGCTTGCCTGGCCGCGTTCGATGCCGATCGAAGGCAAACCGGCCGACGTGATCAAGCGCATCGAAGCCTATGACGCCTGGCTGGCGGAAGATGCCGGCATTCCCAAGCTGCTGCTGACCTTCGAAGGACCAGCAGAGACATTGCTGATTAGCGAGGTGATGACGGCCTGGTGCCGGGAAAACATAGCCGATCTCGAGATCAGAAACTGCGGGCCGGCCAGGCACAATGCGCCGGAAGATCAACCGGAGGCCATCGCGTCAGCTATTTCCGACTGGGCGGATCGTCACGCCTTGTCCAGATAGGCCTCGTAATCGAGCAGGAGCCTTGCGCTACTGCTGCTCGATCGCTAACCATCGAGGACAATCCGTCGTTGACAAAAAACTGCCAGCCCATAATCTGCGTCTAAGCCTTTGCGATTGCCCAATTTTCTTTTGGAGATCAGGATCATGCCGGCACATTGCATGAGACGACTGGTTCTGGCAGGCATCATCCTCGGCATATCCGCTTGTATGGCAGCCGCCGCGCAGACACTCGACGCAATCGCGCAAAAGGGCACGATCCGCATCGGCTATATCAGCGATGAAGAACCCTTCTCCTTCAAGAAGAAGGACGGCAATCCAACGGGATATGCCATCGACCTCTGCGGCAAGATTGCCGATGCTGTCGGTACCAAGGTCGTCAATCTCAAGCGGGATTATGTCGAAACCACGCTTGCCGATGGCTTCGATGCAGTTAAAAGCGGCCAGGTCGACCTTCTCTGCGGCGCCATCACCATCAATCTCGGGCGACGCCAAAGCGTCGATTTCTCACAGCCGATCTTCATCACCGGCGCCAGCGCCCTGCTGCGCAAGGATTCGCCTGATTATCTGATGTCTTTGTTCCTCGACAAGCGGCTGGCGCAAGTCTCCGCCAAGCCCGCCCCCGCAACGAGTGCGATTGGCGTTCGCGCCGACACGACAACAGGCACGACCCTGCGCGAGGCGCTAGGCTCCGACGTGCCGAAGACGCGGATCGCCGAGTTCGCCACGCATCAGGACGGTCTGGTCGCGCTCGAAAACCACAAGATCGATGCCTATTTCGCCGATCGCGCCCTGCTCTTCGATCTCGCTTCCCATGCGCATAATCCGTCCGCGCTCGCCATCGGCAACCGCCTCTTCACGCATGAGCCCTATGGGATCGCACTCCGGCAGGATGACTCCGCCTTCCGCCTGCTCGTCGACCAGACGCTGACCGAGACCTACCAGTCGGATGATTTCGCCAAGCTACTGACCACTTATTTCGGCCAGGAAGGCCCCGTCTTGCGCCGCGAAATCATGATGCAATCGATCCCTCAATAATAAGGGATAGCGTGCAGACGGTTATAAAGTCGTCTTTGCGACATCTCCGATCAGCATATGTCGCCGCCAAACCCAGCCATTTCCTGATGGGCCAGCGTGACGGTCGTCGTGCAAGCATCTTCAATATGTCGTAGACAGGCTCTGGTCGCCGCCGCACACATCATAAAATCCGTCTTCAATATCAATCAGGGTCGCACGCAATGGCAGTATTTCCTCAAAAGGCGAAGGTCGTCATCATCGGTCTCGGCGGTATCGTCGGCGCATCGATCGCCCACCATCTGATCGAGCGCGGCTGGGACGATATTGTCGGCATCGACAAATCAGGCATCCCGACGGATATCGGCTCGACAGCGCACGCCTCCGACTTCTGCTACACGACGAGCCACGATTTCCTTTCCTGCTGGACAACCCTCTATTCCATCGATTTCTACGATAAGCTCGGCCACTATGCCCGCGTCGGCGGTCTGGAAGTCGCCCGCGTCGGCGATGATGACCGCATGGCGGAAATCAAGCGCAAAGTCACCTCGGGCAAGGCCTTCGGCACACGCGCCCGCCTGATCGAGCCCGCCGAGATCAAGGAAAAATTCCCGCTGATCGAGGAAAGCATGGTTCAGGGCGGCATGTGGGACCCGGATGCAGGCCTCGTCATTCCCCGTTCGCAGACTGTTGCCGGCAAGCTGATCGACCAGGGCGAAAAGAGCGGCAAGCTGCAATCCTTCGCCAATACGCCGGCCCAGTCGCTGATCGTCAAGGACGGTCGCATCAGCGGCGTCGTCACCCATCGCGGCACGATCGAGGCAGACTATGTCATCGTCTGCGCCGGCCTCTGGGGCCGCCTGATCGCCGAAATGGTCGGCGAAGACCTGCCAGTCATGCCGGTCGACCATCCGCTGACCTTCTTCGGTCCCTACAATGAATTCGCCAACACCGGCAAGGAAATCGGTTTCCCGCTGATGCGCGACCAGGGCAACTCCGCCTATATGCGCGACACCGGCGATCCGAAGACCGCCGAGGGCGGCCAGATCGAATGGGGTTATTACGAGGAAAAGAACCCCCGCCTCTGCCATCCCCGTGATCTCCTCGAAAAGCATGAGGCACGCCTCTCGCCGTCGCAGCGCGATCTCGACATGGAGCAGATCATCGAGCCGCTCGAGCGCGCCATGGAGCTGACGCCGATCCTCGGCGAACTCGGCTATAATGAAGGCCATTCCTTCAACGGCCTCCTGCAGGTCACCACCGATGGCGGTCCGTCTGTCGGCGAAAGCCAGAAGGTCCGCGGCCTCTGGTATTGTGTCGCCATCTGGGTGAAGGACGGCCCCGGCTTCGGCAAGCTCGTCGCCGACTGGATGACCGACGGCCGCACGCCGATCGACCACAACCGGATCGATTATTCCCGCTTCTATCCGCATATGCTGGAAGAGAAATTCATCGAAGGCCGCTGCACCGAGGCTGCGCAGAAGATCTACAATCCCGCTGTCCACCCGCGCGAACCCTACGCGACCGGCCGCAATGTCCGCCGCTCGCCCTTCTATGAGCGTGAGAAGGAGCTCGGCGGCTACTTCATGGAGCTTGGCGGCTGGGAGCGTGCGCATGGCTATGCCGCCAACGAGCACCTGCTGGAAAAATATGGCGATCGCATCCCCGTGCGCGAAAATGAATGGGACAACCGCCATTTCTGGCGCGTTTCCAATGCCGAGCATCTGGCGCTGAGCGAAGATTGCGGCATCATCAACCTCTCGCATTTCGCCATGTACGACATCGAAGGCCCCGATCATGTCGAGCTGCTGGAATGGCTCTGCGCGGCCAAGATCGGCGGCGATGCCAATATCGGCAAGGGCATCTACACCCACTTCCTCGACGACGAGGGCATGGTGCGGGCCGATTTCACCGTCATCCGTATGGCCGACCGTTGCCGCCTCATCGACGGCGCCGATGCCGGCCCGCGCGATTTCCACTACATGCGCCGCGTTGCTCAGGACAAGGGCTTCGACGTCACCATCACCGATGTTACCGAACGCTATGTCACCATCGGCATCTGGGGGCCGAATGCCCGCACCAACCTGCAGAAGGTGGTCGAGAACCCGGAAAGCCTCTCGCACGAGAACTTCCCTTTCGCTGCCATCAAGCAGATCCGCCTTGCCGGCAAGAACGTCACCGCATTCCGCATCTCCTATGTCGGCGAACAGGGCTGGGAACTGCACATGGCCTATGGTGACGCGCTGGCCGTCTGGGATGCGCTGCGTTCGACGGGCGCCATCGCTGTCGGCGTCGAGACCTATGCCAACAGCCGCCGCATGGAAAAGAGCCTGCGCCTGCAGAATGCCGACCTGTTGACGGAATATAATCTTCTCGAAGCCGATCTCGCCCGCCCGAAGGTCAAGGAGGCCGATTTCCGCGGCAAGGCGAAGCACCTCGAATACCGCGCCCGCGAGCATCAGCCGGCCATGCTCTGCACGCTTGTGATGACCGACAATATCGACTCCAACGGCGTGGCCCGCTACCCCGTCGGCATCCTGCCGGTCATGGATCCCGAAACCGGCGAAACCCTTGTCGACGAGCTCGGCCGCCGCTCCTTCACCACCTCGATCGCCTACGGCCCTACCATCGGCAAGAACATTGCGCTCGCCTATCTCCCCTGGTCCTATGCCCAGGAAGGCCGCAAGCTGACGGTCGAATATTTTGGTGAGACTTACCCGGTCGAGGTCGCCGGCGTCGGCTACAAACCGCTCTACGACGCCGAGAACCTGAAGCCGAGAAGCTGATCTCCAACAAACCGGAAAGCGAGGTCATGCCTGGCTTTCTGGTTGTCTGTCGGACCGGACGTCTGTCAGGCCGTGTGATCGATGATGGCCTGCGCGATCTCGTCAATATCGCGCTCGTGGATTTCGTGCCCTCCACCCTCGACCCGGTGCAGCCGTGCATCTCGCACGACCTTGGTGAAGGCCTCCCCGTGCTCTATGGGAAACAGCGGATCGGCTGTGCCGTGGATCGCAAGGACCGGCAATTTGATATCGGAAGCGTGAAGTCTTTCGGGCCTTTCCTCACTCACGAGCGTGAAATGGTTCGTAGCGCTGGCAAATGACGACGCCCGTGCCATGTCGCGGGCGATCAACGCCCTTGCAGCGTCAGGATCGTGCGGATGCCTGGTGCCGGCAAGCATCGTTGTATCGCGACGCAGGAAATCGGCAATAGCTTCGAGGTTCGACCAGTCGATTGCTTCGGCCGACCTGGAATGCTCCTGATAGGCCTCCGTCGAGGAGGGCAAGCCCTCGACTCCAAGCGGTGATGTGCTGATCAGCGTAAGCGTGCGCACACGCCGGGGATGGCGCAACGCGACTTCTTGTGCAACGGCGCCACCCATCGACATGCCCACTACATGCGCTGTTTCCAATCCATAGCCTTCGAGAATGGCGATGGCATCGTCGGCCAAGTCGCCGAACGAATAAGGCGGTTCGCCTTGCGGATAATGTGTCGAGACGCCGGTATCGCGTTGATCGTATCGGATCACATAGCGCTGGCGGGCGGCAAGCGCCTCGCAGAACCTGTCCGGCCACCACAGCATCGAAGCCATCATTCCCATGATCAATATGATGGGCGGACTGGAGGAATCACCGAAAGCCTGGGTCTGCAGTTTCGCTCCCTTGCCCTCGATTGACGTCTGGGTGGCAGTGAATGATCTCGTTTCTTCCATGGTAAAATCCACCCGATTGCAAATTGCAACTGGAATCGTATTGCATAACTGATCTTATTATGCAATCAGTTTATGAGGCTGAAATACGGGGTATCGACTTCCATCAGAGCAATTCCAGAAAAGTGCCCAGCAATTTTCCATCCGGAATTGTGCAAGAACAATGGATTAGAGCTGTTCGAGGGTCTTGCGAGAACTGAGCCCGATGGCGATTGAGACAAGATGAGAGAGGCTTGTAGTGCTGCAATGTGCTGATTTTTACGACGCTGAACTATCACGGCATAACCGGCATTTGCGAGCCGCCGCCCACGTCCGGGCGCATGACCGTGTACTCGATATCGGCTGCGGAGCCGGACAAACCACCCGCGAAGCAGCTCTTGCCGCAACACAAGGCAGCGCGATCGGCGTGGACACGTCCGCCGAGATGATTGAGATAGCGCGTCAGCGTAGCGCTGATGCGGGATTGCGCAACATCAGCTTCGAGCTGGGTGACGCACAAGCTCACGACTTTCCAGCTGCCGACTTCGACCTATGCATCAGCCGGTTCGGCGTCATGTTCTTTGCCGATCCGCCGGTGGCATTTGCCAATATCGCCCATGCAATCCGCCCCGGTGGACGCATCGCCTGGATGGTATGGCAAGGCGAAGAGCACAACAAATGGTCCAGCGCCATCAGGCAGGCGCTGGCGCCAGGAAGCACCATTTCTGCAAAAGCCGGCAAGGCATTTTCGCTCGGGGATCCCGCTATTGCCACGAAGCTACTAAGCACTGCCGGCTTCACCTCGATCGACTTGATAGACGTGCGCGAACCGGTCTTCTATGGACCTGACGTCGATTCCGCCGTCGATGCCTTGAGCCACCTGTATATGGTAAAGGACGCGCTCTCGCATACGGACGGGACAGCCAACCAATCACTGCAGCGTCTGCACGATCTGCTGGAGGCGCATATGACCCCTGAAGGTGTGCTCTTCCACTCCCGCGCATGGATCATTACCGCCGATCGGGCCGATGGCTAAGTGGCCTCCACCTTTCCGGGCGATTGCGTTACGGCGCGGATCTGCGAACACCCGCTTTAGGTTCGCGCCCGCGATTTTAGCATGAGTTTTGCCTCCCTCAAGCTAAGGCCCATCATTAGCCAACGCAAAAACTAGTCGGCCTCGCGCGCGCCTCTAGCATCAGGCAAAAATGCGCCGGAAGTTGATCGCATAAGCGCCCTCGTGCCTAATAGCGCTTGCGTTCTGTCAATCTCGCGTCTCAGAAGCTCTATTACCTCGACTACCCCCTGCTCACCGCCGACAGCAAGGCCGAACAAGGCAGCGCGGCCAATCATCACCGCGCTCGCACCCAGCGAGATCGCCTTGACGATGTCGCTGCCACGCCGGATGCCGCTATCGATGATGATCGGAACATTGACGACGGAAAAGCGAGACAGAACGTCGATAGGTGCGGGAGCTATGTCGAGTTGGCGGCCGCCATGGTTGGAGACAACGACGGCATCAACGCCGAGAGCGACAGCACGCTCAGCGTCGTCGGGGTGTAAAAGCCCTTTTACCAGCAGATGACGTGGCCAGCGGTCGCGCAGACGTTTCAGATCGTCCCAATCGAAGCTCGCGTCCATCTTGCGGGAAAGAAGTGCTGCCTGGGCATTGGGATCTGTGACCGTGTCTGTGGCGAGATTAGCCATTAATGGCGCGCCGTGCCGGCCAACGTCCCACAGCCAACGCGGATGACAAAGGACATCTGCGATGGTCTTGGGACGGAAGCGGAACGGCATTACGAAGTTGTTCCGCTCATCGCGCTCCCGCTTGCCGCCCATCGCAACATCCACCGTCAAAACCAGATGACTGAAGTCGGCCGCAAGCGCCCGATCCACTAATTGATCAGCGAAATCGCGGTTCATAACATAAAGCTGGAACCACAGATCGCCGTTCGAAGCCTTGGCGACTTCTTCGATGGAATTGTTCGAGGCCGTCGACAAAGTGAAGGGGATACCCAATCTGGAAGCAGCCCTGGCGAGCAAAATATCGCCCTCGCGTCGGTAAAGGCCGTTGAGGCCGGTCGGCGCGATGACGATCGGCATCGGCAGGCGTTGCCCGAACCAGTCGATGCTCTGGTCGCGGACGGAGACATTGTTGAGCAATCGCGGCGTCATTTTGATCGCCTCGAAAGCCCTGCGGTTTTCCTTGAGCGCGACCTCGTCTTCTGAGCCGCCGTCCAGATAGTCAAAGACAAAGCGAGGTAACCGGCGCCGCGCCTTCCGCCTGTATTCCTCGACGTTGAGAAAGGTCATTAGGGCGCGATCCGGATTTCGACAAGGGCCTGGGTCTTGTGTATCGTCACCTGTTCGATCGCGGCTATCAGAGCCGCGTCGAGATCCTCAGCGCGATCCACCCGGGCAGTCCAGGCTCGGCTTGCCGCCGCCACCTTGGTAAAGTCCGGCGCCGGTGCAAGCGAAACCAGAGGCATAGTGTTTGCCTTTGCCGCATATCCGTCCGGGTAAACGCCGAGCACCGACTGGCGTACCGCCCCCCATTCGGAATTGTTAAGAACCAGAATAAGCAGCGGAATGTCAGCCGCTTCTGCAATCTGATGGCAGGCAACCGGGTTAGAGAACATGTAGGAACCGTCTCCCATGGTGGCGACGATCAGCCTGTCCGGCCGGGCGAGCTTCATGCCGAGCGCTGCGGGGAAGCACCAGCCAAGGCCGCCGGAATGCGGTTCCTGAAACCAGCTATTGGGCGAGCGCAATGTCAGCTCCTCGAGCGGCGCGCCGAGCTCTGAAAGCACCGCCGCGTCCATTCCCTCGATAGCCTTGGACAGGCAGGTGCTGACAAAAGCCTTCGACATCACGGGGCCACGGCCTGCCGCTGCACGTTCCAGGACTGCCGCGCGGCGCTTGGAGGATGCGGTTGCGACCTCGGCGCGGCGGGCATCGCGAACCTTTTCCGTCTGCAGCAAGAAGCCGGAAACGGCGGCAGAGAGTTCAATGATGACATCGGCCGTATCGCCGACAAGTGCCAGATCGCAGGGGAAGTTGCGGATGGGAAAGCGTGCATAGAGCGGATCTTCGCCTATATGCACAACCTTGCAGCCGGGCTTTAGCGCATGAATATCGGGCGACCATGGCGCAAGGCTGTCGATCACCAGTACGAGATCGGCCTTGGCAAGCCATTCGGCTGGGTCGCCGCCCACCGCCATAGGATGGTCGGTCGGCGCCGCGAGCTGGATCGCCCAATATTGGCAAATCGGAATGCCCCACTCCTCGGCGAGGCGCGACAGGGTCTCGAAGCCTTCCGGCGAGCCTGCGCCACGCTGTGCGATGATCAACGGGTTCTTGGCTTCGCTCAGCAGTTTCGCGGCTGCGTCGATATCGGCGCGGCGCGGCCCAGCGCTCGCGGCCGCAATCGTCGCCCGACCTTCGAGCTCGTCCGATGGGCAAGGCTCACAGAGAACTTCGCGCGGCAGACTCAGATAGACCGGCCCGCGCGGCGTCGAATTGGCGATGGCAAAGGCCCGGTCGACGATGTCGACGGCCTGTTCGGGAAATTTCAGCTCGTAGTCCCATTTGACCGATTCGCGGATCATGGCGGCCTGGTCACGCATTTCCTGACCCCAACCGATCGGTACCGTGCGGGCGCCGAGGCGCCCCTTTTCGACGACGGGCGTGCGGCCGGAAAAGACGAGCACGGGAACATGCTCGGTCGCCGCGTTGATTGCGCCAATAGCGCAATTGGCAAGGCCGACATTGGTATGAGCCATGACCGCCTGTGCGCGTCCCGTCGCCAGATAATAGCCGTGCGCCATGCCCATGGCCGCGTTTTCATGCGGGATGACGATGGCCTTCGGTAGCGGGATCTGCTTGGCCGATGCCTCCGCCAGACCCTCGATGATCGGCGGGAAATCCGTTCCGGAATTGGCGAAAATGTAATCGACGCCCACGGCCTTCAGGCGCGCGAGAAGAGCACCGCCGGCGGTTATCGTTGGAGTCTTTTCGTCCGTCATGAATGTTACTCGCTTTCACTATGTTAGAGGTGGCTGGGAAGCCAGGTCGCAAGGATTGGAAAGGCAATGAGGAGCGCTAGCCGGACGAGATCGGTGACGATGAAGGGGGTAACGCCTTTGAAGATTTTCGAGAAGCTTAGCTCCGGCACGACGCTCTTGATGACGAAGACGTTCATGCCCACCGGCGGATGAATGAGCCCGAGTTCCACGGTCATGACAATAATGACAGCAAACCAGATCGGATCGAACCCGAGCGACAGAATGACCGGATAGACGATCGGAACCGTCAGGATGATCATCGCCATGGCATCCATAAGGCAGCCAAGGACGATGTACATCAACAGGATCAGCAAGAGTACGCCATAGGGATTCAAGCCAAGCCCGGTCAGGAATGCCGTTACCTTCTGCGGCGTACCGGTAATCGTGAGGAAATAGCCGAAGATCAATGCACCGATGAGGACGGTGAAAACGGCTGCAGCCGTGCGCGTCGCCTGCAAAAGCGACGTCAGGATTTGGCGTCGCCCGAGCTTGCGGCGGAGAACCCCAATGATGAACGCGCCGCCAGCACCGACACCACCAGCCTCCGTCGGTGTGAAGAGACCGCCATAGAGACCGCCGATCACGAACACGAAAAGAGCGAGCGGCGCCCAGATGTCCTTGATCGCCTGGAAGCGCTCGCTCCACGAGCTTTTGGCCGCCGCCGGCAGCAGGTTGGGACGCACGGCGCCTAAAATGACGATCGTCGTCATATACATGAGGACGGCGATTATTCCCGGAATTAGGCCCGCCATGAACAGCTTGCTGATATCCTGCTCGGTGATGATTCCGTAAACGACGAGCACGGTCGAGGGCGGGAACATCGCGCCCAGCGTCCCGCCGGCTGCGATCGTGCCCGCGGCGAAAGAGTCTGGATATTTCAGCCGCCGCATCTCGGGATAAGCGACCGTGGAGAAGGTTGCAGCAGTGGCAACCGATGAGCCGGAAATGGCGGCAAAGCCACCGCAGGCGAGGATCGTGGCCAGCCCCAGGCCGCCTTTCAAATGGCCAATGAGCGTGTTGGCGGCGCGGAACAGTTCCCGGCTCATGCCGGAATTGGAAACGAACGCCCCCATCAGCAGGAACATGGGGATGACGCCGAACGTGTAGTCGGTGACGGTGCGCATCGACGTCTGGCCGATCAGCTTCAGCGCTGGGCCGAATCCGGCAAGAAGGCCGAAGCCTGTTACACCGACGAGGCCCATGGCCATGCCGACGGGAACGCGCAGCAGCATAAGCGCGAAGAGAACGACAAATCCGGAAATGGCGACAAGGTTCTGTGTCATAAGCTTATTCCACCGGATCGTTGACGTGCTCTTCATTCACACGGTGCGGGTAAAAGACGAGGCGGAACGTGCGCACGGCGATCAGCAGCACGGCGGCAACGTCGCCAAGCCAGGCAACGAGAAAGAAGGGCCAGGTCGGAAGCTGCAGATCGTAGGTGAGGACATGCTGGGCGCGGGTCTGGACGACCTTGTCGAACAGCATGATGGTTTGCACCGTTACGACGAGGAGCAGGACGAGTGTGGCGAAGATGTCGATCGCCCGCTTGTATTTCGGGCCAACATTCTCCCAGACGAGATCAACTGTGATATGCGCGCCCCGATAGCTGGTGGCAGCAATCCCCCAGAAGATAAGGATACCCAGGAACAGGCGTCCGAAGTCATAACCATCGGGAATGGAATAGGAAAAGAAATAGCGCAGCATGACCGAAATGAAGATGTCCGCAGCGACAAGTCCGACAAATCCGGCAGCGATCCATTCAATCCCGGCGATGAAGCGATCCATGCCGTTTTGCGGCGGCTGGACGGCAGGTGCTTGGCCTTCTGTTATTTCAGGCGTCATGGTTTCCTCCCATTTGCCCTGAGCGATGGACCGGCCCCTGACGGGACCGGTCCGACCCGCATCAGAAGGCGGCGTTATTGTCGGAAAGGCTTTTCTTCAGGTCATCGAGTACTTGCTTAGGGTCGCCCCCCTTCGCGGTAACCTGCTTTTCCCAGCTGCTCTGCAGCGGAGCTACGGCCTTGCGCCACAAATCGATCTGCTCCGGCGTCAGTTCCACGACCTCATGGCCGGCGGCCGCCTTCATGCGCGCGCGGCCGGCATGCTCAAACGCGGTCCAGGCGGAGGAGAGCTTGACGGCCCATTCCGTGTTGCAATGGGCGTCGAGCACTTTTTTCTGCTCGGGTGAGGCGTTGTCGTAGACATCTTTATTCATCGACCAGGTGTAGGCGGTCGTATAAAGCGGGACGTCGAGCGTGTATTTCGTCACCTTGTCGATGCCGAACAGGAAGACCGAATTCCATGGGAATGTGATGGCGTCGGCAATGCCGCGCTCCAGTGCATCGCGTGATTCCGGCGCTGATGCCTGAATATTGGTACCGCCGAGAAGCGTCACCATTTCGCCTATGGTCTGTTGCGCGGGGCGGACTTTCAGACCCTTCAGGTCGCTGGGTAGAACGATCTTCTTGACCGAATGCAGGCTGCCCGGATCATGTACAAAAGCGAGGCAGAAATGCGTATCCGCCATCTCCTTGCCAGCATATTTGCGATACCAGCTATCGACCGCGGCCGTGCCGCCCGCCGCATTCGCAATCGTGAAGGGAAGCTGAGCAGCATTGATCAGCGGGAACCGGCCCGGCTGATAGCCGGGGCTGACATAACCGACATCGGCAATGCCATCCCGCACCATGTCATAATGGTCGAATGCCTTGCCAAGCTGCTCGGCCGGAAAGATCGAGGCGGTAATGGTGCCACCGGAATCCTTGGCGATGCTGTCGGCCCAATCCTGCGCGGATTTCACGAGTGGATGCGTCGGTGGCACCCAGAGCGAAATCTTCAGGTTAATCGGCTTATCCGCAGCCGCCGCGGACGAAACAGCGCCGCCCAAAAGCGATCCAAGCCCCATAGCGGCAATTATGAGACCGCTTTTCAGAATTCTGTCGAACATGTCTTCCTCCTTGTTGAAGGCTGCAGGCAAGCCGCAACCGTTTCCGGCTCTCCTCAAAGCCGAATTGCGCGGGAAATCCCGGGGTTCGAAATGTCTTCCAATCGCCAGCGAAGCGTTGCCGTAGGGGCGGCCAGCGACGCTGTGAGCGACTTCAGCCTTTGCCGAGCGCGCCGACAATCCTTGCCAGGATCGCGATCAGCGCCTCCTTGTCCTTTCCGACGATCGCATCGAGACGGCGGTCATGCTCGCGCGCGACGGCGTGCAGCCGCTGATGCATTTTGCGACCCTCGTCCGTGAGGCTGACACTGTAGCTGCGCTGATCGTTCGGGTTTTGTCGCCGTTCGATCAGGCCGCGAATTGCAAGCCCCTTCAGCGTCGAGGTCAAGGTCGAGCGGTCGCGACCGCAGACCCTGCTCAAGTCCGAAGGGGTCAGCTCGTCATATTCGGAGAGGATCGTCAGGATCGAATACCAGCCCGGCTTCAGGTCGCTCTTTTCAAGCATTGCGCTGAACGCCTGGAAAGAAACCTCTTGAGCCACGCGAAGGTGATAACCGACGACGTCCCTGAAGGCCGTCGGGATGAGAACGTCGCTTTCGTTTTCGCTCGGCAAATCTTCGGCTGTTTTGGCTGATACTGTCACGATCGCTCTCCGTTGTGCCTTCAAAACGGGTAATGCTGGTGTGCGTCTTCCACCGTGATCCAACGCAGATCGGTGAATTCCGCAACCGCTGCACGTCCGCCGAAGCGGCCGTAACCTGAAGCCTTGACCCCACCAAACGGCATTTGAGCTTCGTCATGCACGGTCGGGCCATTTATGTGGCAAATCCCGCTTTCAATTCGGCGGGCAACGGCCATGGCGCGCTCGACATTCCGGCTGAAGACGGCAGATGATAAGCCATATTCCGTATCATTCGCGACGCGGATCGCCTCTTCATCGCCATTCACACGGATGACGCTTTTGGCCGGACCGAAGGATTCTTCGGAATAGATGCGCATCTCGGGCGTGACATGATCGACGAGCGTTGCTGCCATGATGGAACCATTATGCGTACCACCGGCAACGAGTACCGCACCTTTGGCAATAGCGTCATCGACCATTTCCTGCACTCGCTCGGCCGCCTCGGGCGTGACGAGTGAACCCAGAACGACGTGACCGCGCGGATCGCCGACCGGAAGCGCCTTCGCCTTGGCCGCTAGCTTTTCAACGAAAGCATCCGCCACCTTCGTATCGACGATGATGCGCTCCGTCGACATGCAGATCTGGCCCTGATTCATGTAGGCGCCGAAAGCGGCGGCATTGACTGCCGCATCGAGATCGGCGTCATCGAGAACGATGAAGGGCGCCTTGCCGCCGAGCTCGAGAAGAACCGGCTTGAGATGCTCGGCCGCAAGCTTGGCGATGATTTTGCCGACGCGGGTAGAGCCGGTGAAGTTAATGCGCTTGACGGCCGGATGGGCGACCAGCGTCTCAACGACCTTGGCCGCATCGGCCGGTGCGTTGGTGACGACATTGACGACACCATTGGGGAAGCCCGCTTCTCGCAGCACCTGGCCGATGAGCCGATGCGTGCCAGGGCACATCTCGGAGGCTTTCAGGATGACCGTGTTGCCACAGGCAAGTGGCATGGCGATTGCGCGCGTGCCGAGGATGACGGGAGCATTCCAGGGCGCAATTCCAATGCAGACGCCGGCTGGCTGGCGAATGCCCATGGCAAGTGTGCCGGGCTTGTCGGACGGGATGATCTCGCCGGAAATCTGCGTCGTCATCGCTGCGGCCTCGCGCAGGATGTTGGCGGCGAACATGGTATTGAACCCGCCCCAGGGCGCGGTTGCACCCGTTTCGGCGGTCATCAGGCGGATGAATTCGCCCGCCTTGGAATCCATGATATCGGCCGCCTTCAAGAGCAGCTTGCGGCGTTCGCCCGGACCCGATGCCGACCATTGCGCGAAGGCCGCGGCGGCAGCATCGGCCGCGGCATGGGCGTCGTCCGCCTGGCCGGCGGGCGCCTTGGTCGCGATCTCTCCGGTCACGGGATCGATGCGCTCATATACCCCGCCCGAAAGGGCTGCGCGGTCTTCATTGTTGATCAAAAGCTGAATGTTATCCATGATCCTCCTCCTCGGACGGCAAGGTCGCGTCGGTTGTAAACCGCCACGCTGCTCTGTGCAGATACGCCAGTCATTATGCTGTGCCTGTTCGCCCTGCCTCCTCTACACCTGAAGCTTATCCAACCTGCATCAGCCTCGCAAGATAGTTTGACATCAAAATATTTGACGTCAAACTATTTTGATGTGAGCATTGCGCGACCAAATGCGGCTGAGGATGGAAAGCCGAAAGCTATGGGAGGAAATGCATGAAGATCGCTGTTATCGGGGCTGGAGCCATGGGAAGCCTGTTCGCCGCACGCTTGGCGGAAAAGGATCACTCGGTCTCTCTCGTCGAAGTCTCCCGCGTCATGATCGACACCATCGACGAGAAGGGGCTTCGGATGACCGGCCTCTTTGGTGAGAAGGCCTATAGCCTGCCGATCGCTCTGGCGGCTCATTATGCTGAGGCCTTCGAACTGTTGATCGTATTCACCAAGGGCATGTACACGACCGCTGCGATGGAAGCTGCGAAACACCTCCTCGGCCCGCAGACATGGGTGCTCACCGTTCAAAACGGCATAGGCAATGTCGAGGCGATCGAGGCCTTCCTGCCACGAGACCGCATCGTCATGGGCATGACCAACTGGCCCTCGACGCTGATCGAACCGGGCCTGATCACTGTTCCAGGTGAAGGCGAGATCAAGGTATGGGCGGCGAACGGTCAAGCCTCCGCAAGACTGGAAGCGATCAGCCGCGCCTTGGACGAGGCGGGCCTCAACTGCAAGCTGGACCCAGATGTCGAAGTGAGCATCTGGGAGAAGCTCGCCTTCAATTCAGCACTCAATTCACTGGCAGCAGTCACGGCATTGACGGTCGGCGAAATGGGCGACCGGCAGGAAGCCCGAGACATCGCTTTCGCGATTATCGATGAGGTTGTCGCCGTCGCAAAGGCGCGCGGTCTTGCCGTCGACACCGATCATATTCGAGAGTCGATCGAACACGCCTTTGCCAATCATGGGCAGCATAAACCATCCATGTTGCAGGATCGGCTTGCCGGCCGGCGTATGGAAATCTCCACGATCACCGGGGCCGTCAGCAAGGCGGGCACGACGCTTAACGTTGCAACACCTGTGACGACGACGTTTGCCAATCTGCTGACCATTTTTGACGATGCCGGCCCGGTCGCCTAGACATCTCGGGCGGAGGCTTATGCGAGACCTGGACTCGCATTTCTGTTCTTGAAATAGAACCTGATTGGAATGGCGAATCCGCAACTGGATTGATCCTGGGAATAAATTCGATATAGGGCGCCCTGGCAAGCGTATCATCGGTGGGAAGTGGCCATCATTTCCTTCTGCTCCTTGTCCGGCTTACGCGCTCTGGCCTGCTTCCCTCATTGAGCGGCGGATCGGCAGCAAATCGACCCTGATTACCGATTTCAGGAGCCCCCAGGCTCCGCCCGGAACGAACAGCGTGACGCCGATCGCCAGCAGGCCCAGGATGATAAAATAAAACGAGCCGATATTGCCCATGGTTTCGCGGAGCAGGAAATAGATCGCCACACCCACAATCGGCCCTTCGAGCGTCCCTATACCGCCTAGAATGACGGCGAAGAGGATGATCGCCATCCAGTTCATCGAAAAGCCCGCCGTCGGGCTTACCTGCAGGGCGACCATGTAATAGCAAGCCCCGGCCGCGCCACCGATCGCCGCTGCGATCAGAAGCACGTATGTCTGCGTCTTGCGGATGGTCACGCCCATGGCCTCAGCCGCGAGTGAACTGTCTTTCATAGCGCGTAGGGCCAGCCCGAAGCGACCGCGCATGAGACCGACGCAGGTCAGAAGCGCAATGAGCAGAACAATGGCTGCCGTCCCATAGGTGGCAAAAAGCCGGACCGAACGGTCGATGCCGCGCACCGCCGTCAGTGCGACGCCACCGCCGCCGCCGAGCACGGCGGTATGATAGACGATCAGCCGGACGACCTCGGAAATCACCCACGAACCAATGGCAAGCTGCGCGCCGGAGAGGCGAAACAGGATCGGCGTGATCAGCAGCCCAAAGGCTGCGCAGACCAGCGCCGAAATGATGACGAAGGGAAAGGGCGGCAGGCCGAGACCGTTGGCGACCAAGAAGAGCGTGTAGCCGCCGATGCCGATAAAGACCTGGAAGCCCATGAAGACGATGCCGCCGAAACCGGCAAGTAGGTTCCACATCAGGGCAATCGACAGCACTGCCGCGATTTCAGTCGTCAGCAGCACGGCATAACGCGAGCCGGCAAACGGAATCACAATTAGGACGGCAGCGATCAATCCGACTGTGACGAGCGACCGGGCGAAAGGCGAGGCGAGCGTCATGCACGTATCCTTTTGGTAAAGAGACCGCCCGGCATTAGCAGCAGGCCGAGGAGAAAGACGACGTGGCCAACAAGCGGCCCCAGGCTTGGGACGACGAACGTACCGGCCGCCTGAGAGATGCCGAGAATGATGCCACCGGCGAGCGTTCCCCAGATCGAGCCGAGCCCGCCGAGGATCACCGCCTCGAAGGCGAAAAGCATCCGCTCCGGCCCCGTAGACGGGTCGAACGTGCCGCGCATCCCGTAGAAGATCGCGGCAACGGCGGAAATCGCCAGCGCAAAGCCCATGGCATTGGCAAAGACGCGGCGTGTCCCGATGCCCATCAGTTGCGCGACCGCTTCATTGTCCGAGGTCGCCCGGACCGCGCGGCCAAAGCGCGTGCGGCCAAAGACGGCGGCGGTGAGTGCAAAAATCCCGACCGCTACCGCCAGCGTAAGAAGCGGCAGAACACCGATGGCCACCGAGCCGATATTGATGGCAGCCGTTCCGAGCGGGCCGGGATCGAGACTCTTCGTATCGGCGCTGAAAAGCTGCAACATGACATTCTGCAGAATGACCGACAGACCGAAGGTCACGAGAATGGGCGGCATCTCCCCACGCCCCAACGTTCGCTCGATGACGAAGCGCTGCAAGAGCCATCCGATCACAAACATGATCGGCACCACGATGGGCAGTGCCAGCAGCGGATGGATGCCGAGATGCGTCATGAGCAGCAAGGCCAGAAAGGCCGAGAAGACGATGAAGTCGCCATGTGCCAGGTTGATCTGCCGCATGAGACCGAGGCAGAGCGACAGTCCGAGACCATAGAGGCCGTAAAGTGCGCCGACCAACGCGCCGTTGATGAGTGTTTCCAGCATATCAGCTCATCCCGAAATAGGCGTTTGAGATTTCCACCCTGTCAGCCGACTTGGATGCGCCGGAAAGCACGATCTGACCATGGCGCATGCAGGCGAAGCGATCCGAGGCGGAGAGCGCGCGGGCAATGTCCTGCTCAACGATCACCGTCGTTAGCCCCTCGTCTCGCAGCTTCTGAAGCGCTGAATAGACGATATCGACGGCAGCCGGCGAGAGACCAAGCGAGAGTTCGTCGCAGAGCAGAACGTCAGGATTGGACATGAGCGCGCGACCGACGGCGACGAGCTGCTGCTGTCCGCCCGAAAGCGCCATGGACGGACGGTGGCGGAATTCCGCGACCGTCGGAAAGATCTCGTAGACGCGTTCGATGTTCCATCCGCCCGACCGGCGTGAATGCGCGCCGACAAGCAAATTCTCCTCCACCGTGAGGCTCGGGAAGAGCTGCCGCCCCTCGGGCACCAGCGCCAGCCCATGAGCGACGATGTCCATGGGGGTGAGACCGGCAATGTCGCGGCCATTGACCGAGACGCTGCCTTTCTGCGGCTTCAGCCGACCGGTCATCACGGCAAAGGTCGTGGTCTTGCCGGCGCCGTTCGCCCCGATCAACGCGAGCGTCTCGCCCCGCGCAACATTGAGGTCGAAGCCGAACAGGACCGGCAGCGGGCCATAGGATGCCCGCAAGTCAGTGATCGATATCATCGATGTCAGGCTCCATGCCCAGATAGATTTGACGCACCTTCGGCATCCGCATCGTCTCATGCGGCTCGCCATGCGCGATGATGCGTCCTTCACCAAGCACCGCGAGTTCGTCAGCGGCATGTGTCAGGACGTGAACCAGATGTTCGATCCAGATGATCGCAAGGCCGCTTGCCGCGAGCGACTTCACGATGCCCGCAACGCCGGCGGCCTCGTCATCTGTCAACCCACCGGCAATTTCGTCGAGCAGGAGGACCGAAGGCTTGGTAGCCAGCGCTCGCGCAAGCTCCAGCCGTTTGCGGTCAAGCAGCGGGAGCCCGCCGGCAATCAGGTCGCCTCGGCTCTTGAGCCCGCAGATTTCCAACGCCTGCAGCGCCGCCTCTTCCGCCGCGCGCCCTTTGAGAGCTCCCGCAAACGCGGCGGCGACCAGCGCATTTTCGTAGACCGACATGTGCGAGAAGGTTTGCGGGACCTGGAACGTCCGACCGATGCCGGCAGCTGCGCGCGCCGAAGCGCCAAGCGAGGTCACGTCCCGCCCGGCAAGGAATACTTTGCCGGACGAGGGCGCGAAGGCTCCCGAAATCACACTGAACAAGGTCGTCTTACCGGAGCCGTTTGGGCCGATGATTCCGAGAATTTTCCCGTGATCAACTTCGATGCTGACACCGTCCAGGACGATCGGTCCGCCATAGGACTTCACGACATTTTCGACAATGAGCGACCTGGTTGTATCAGTCGCCGGCATCATCCAGCCTTCCTGGCCAAGTCCATCGTGAAGTCGGCCTGGATTGGAACTTCAGGAGCGTTCTTGTTGTAGGTCACCTTCAGGTCATAGGTACCATCCGGCTGAAGACGCCATTGGCCGCCTGCGATCTTGAGCTTGGCAACATTCTTGATTGGGCTTCCGACCCAGTCGATATCGCCGACAATAGTCGTCATCCTAGTCGACTTGATGACTGCCTGGATTGCATCCGGATCGGTCGGATCGGCGGCATTCTTCAACGCATTGATCCCCAGTTCCCACAGGGCATGGACAACACCTATCGGCTGTGTCCAACGCTTGCCCGATGACTTGGAATATTCAGCGGCGATCTCGACGCATGACTGCCCCGTCAGCGTCGACTTGAAGGGGTAGTTCGGCGTCCACCAGATTTCCGTCGACATTCCGTCTCCGGCCTTGCCGAGAGCCTCGATGCCGGACGGGAAAAGCAGAGCTTTGGCGGGCGTGGCAATCTTCGGCTTGAAGCCGAGCTGCTGCGCCTGACGCCAGAACACGGCCCATTCCGGTGGAGAGAAGAGACCGGTCACGATATCGCAGCCGGCATCGCGGAAAGCGACGATTTGGCGCGAGAAATCATCTGCGCCCGGCTGGAACTCGCCGACGTCGACAATTGAGTAGCCGCCCTTGCCCAAAGATGCGGGGAAACCGATTTCGGCATTGCCGAAGACCTTGCCGGGCGGATCGTTTGACCAGACCGTGCCCACTTTCTTGTTGGTGGTCTGCGAATCCCATATACCGATAAAGGTCGAGATGATGTCCTCGATACCCCAGAAGAAATGGTTCACATACTTGAACCCGACGTCCGGCTTGCCCTTGAGCGGGAACATCCAGCCCTGCCACGGATCCATCGTGGTGATGCTCGGGATGCCCGCGGTTTCGCATTGTGATGCGACCGGAACATTGGTCAGCGCACCCTGCGCCAGCATGAGATTGACGCCATCGCTGTTGATCAACTGGCTTGCCGAAGTGGCAGCGCGGTCGGAGTTCGACTGGTCATCAATGTCGGTGATCTCGACCTTGTACGTCTTGCCGTTGTTGACAAGCCCATCCTTCAACACCTCGCGCACCTTGCCGAGGATGAAAGGGTCCGCCTCGGCGAACGGCGCAAGCGCACCCGTCTTCGAGCTGACATAGCCAATCTTGATCGTCGGGCTGGCCGCGATAGCCGGAGCCGGCAGAACAGATGCCGCCGCTCCGGCGGCGGCACCGGCTCCTACGGCCTGCAGGAAGCTACGGCGAGTGAACCTCATGTTGTCGCGCGAGAATGTCATTGTTCTTCCTCTGTCGATTTTGTTGCCGTCGGTGCGGCTTTTTTTGCAGCTGCAGATCCGTCGATAGGCGGAAACTGGCAACCGATCTGCAGCATGATACGGGTGGGCGTACGAGGGCGGGATCAACAGTTTTGCGGATAATTCCGGTTTTGCTGTCCCGGGGATTCGCGCTTCAAGTTCAGGCAAAAAGGCGAAAGCGGCACCCTTAGGTCCCGCAATCGGTCGCTCGCCTAAAAGTGGGATCTCATTCGTGGAGGAGAGACTAGGCTGTCGCTCGCCGGCTCGCCGGGCTGACAGCGATCGGGCCTATATCCGCATCGTGGTCACCGGCATGACAATGATGATGTTCATGCCCGTGGTGGATATGCTCATGTGCGTGCTCAAGCTCTTGAAGCGCACCTGGAGGGATCGGCGCAAGCCCCTTTCTGAAGTCGATCGGCTTGCCATGTTCCGTATGAAAATAGGACCGTCGCCAGTGTTCCTCGTATTCCTCAACCTCCCCGCCGCTTATCAGACCACGCGCCGCGACGATCTTTTCCAATGCCTGCGTCCATTGACGGTAATAGGCCGTGTTGACATCCTCATCGTCTCTTTGGGGCGCGGTTTCGATTTCGCGTGAGAAAGCCGCAGCCCACTCCGTCCATGTGAAATGCCCGGCCCGCGATAATTGCATTGTAAGCGCGAAGGCCTCTGCCTGCCACGGCTCGGAAAAGGCCGGCCCTTTGTCGAGCCATTGCTGATCAATCGTCAGGTCGCGGGGCATCACGACAAATCTCCCACCGTCAGATAGCTTTCCCAGAGGTTCAGGTAGACGGCTCCCGGTCCATCACTTCCCTTGCCCCATAGTGTTTTGCTTTCGAATCGTACGCGATAGAGATGATCGGGGCGTTCCCCGAGCCCGATCGAATGGGCATCCGGAAAGACATGCGCTCCCTCATACGCGACGATGGTCCCACGCTTATCGCGAGCATAGCCTGGAAGGCGCGTATGGGCGGAAATATTATCGTTGGTGGTCTTGATGGCGTCACCCACCTTGAATTTCGGCAGGGTCCCAATGGCGCGCAAAGTAGGCGCCCCGGTGGCGATGGCGACGGCGACCATCTCCTTAGGCAGCATCGTCAGCCTCCTTCGCCGCAAGCTCGGCGATCCGCGCTTCATATTCCTGAAGCGTGAAGACGCCCTTCGTCGTGAGGAGATCCTCAAGCGAGTAGAGCCAATGTTCGAAGTACGAGGTGTTCAAATATTCGACCGGCGGCATCCGCTCCATGGAGTAGCGGCTTTCATCGATGTTGAAGCAGCCGGCCGCCAGCGACAGGAGATTGACCGCAAAGGTCTTGGCTTCCCACTCCGCCTTAAACCTCGTGTCATCATCCGCGCGGTTGACCGGGCCGAAGCCCTGCATTCCGCCCATATCTGCTATCGATCTCATGATATTGCTCTTCTCAGACTGCCGAAGTCGCCAGCGGGACGCCAGCACCGATCATGGAATCGCGAGTGACTAGAGCTGCAAGCTTCTCCTCGCTCCAGTCCTCCGTACCGGCCGGACGCTCTGGCAGAACCATGTAGCGGATCTCCGCATTGCTGTCGTAGACTCTGACTTCGCGGTCGTCGGCAATATTCAGGCCGAATTCGGCAAGCACGGAGCGTGGCTCGATGACGATGCGGCTGCGATAAGGTGCGGATTTGTACCATGTCGGCGGCAAACCGAGGACTGTCCACGGATAGCAGGAGCACAGGGTGCAAACGATCACATTGTGAACGTCCCGTGTATTCTCCAGAATGACCATTGCCTCGCCTTGCAGGCCGCCGATCCCCATCTCCTTCAGGGCATCAGTCCCGTCTGCAAGCAATCGCGCCTTGAACGCCGGATCGAACCAGGCACGCGCCACAACTCCAGCACCGATGCGCGGGCCGAGCTTGTTCTGGAAAATATCGACGATTTCCGTCACCGCACCGGCGTCGATCTTGCCCTTTTCAACCATCAGCGTCTCGATCGCCTTGATCCGGAGCGCGAGTGTTGAAGGTGGCATCGTGTGATCGTCGTGGCTCATCGAAGTCCTCTGGAATATCACGAAATGGGCTAAGAATAGCGCCGATCGAGGGTTTCTTCATCAGCAATATTGAGGATAGGGGCGAGCCGCCGTTCGCCGGAAACGCACGCCATGAAGCGCTTCCGGTATCTCTTCATACCGGGGGTGACGGAACGGGAAAAAGCGTCTCGATCGCAAGCGAGAATGCCAAAAGCGCCTGATCCTGTCCGAACGGGAAGTCCAGTCCCAGGCCCACGGGCAGACCTGCCCGCGTGAGACCGACCGGAACGGAAACCCCAGGCAGGCTCGCGACGCTGCCGATATCCGTATTGTGAATGAGTGCTGGAAAGATAGGCAAGACCTTACCGGCGATTACTACCGTTGAGGACTGGTCAAGCTCCGGGGCCGGCAAACGGCAGGCGGGAAATGCGAGTGCGTCGACCCTGTTGGTCTTGAACACATCGGCATAGGCCGACGTCAAGGCAGGGAGATGCTCCGTCTTAGCGGCCTCGTAAGCCAAGGAACTGACGGCCGTCGCCGCATCGAGCTGGGCTAGAAGGATTTCACGCACATCCGGGCTCGCGACCTGATGGGCAACCTCCGCAAAGGTCAACGGTATTTCGTGATCGGCTAGGAATGCGGATAGTGCGAGCCTTCCTTCGTAGATCGAAATGGACATCGCGGCTGCGGCATAGGGCTCGGGAAGTGCTCGCGAATCGACCTCGACAAGCTCCGCGCCTTCAGCAACGAGCCGTTGAAGCGCCTCCATGCAGATCGCGGCGACCTCGGAATCGACGAGGTCCCAGAAATGCTTGTGGGGAATGCCGAGCCGAGTGCCCCTTATAGCCGACGCCAAAACCGGTGGTGATGATGTTACAACATTGTCCAGCAGCATCATGTCTGCCGCGGAGAGCGTGATCGGGCCTGGCGTATCCCGCGTCGTTGAAATCGGCACGATACCGGCAGTTGGCCACCGCCCGGTTGTCGGGCGGTAGCCCCATGCGCCGCAGAAGGCAGCAGGAATGCGCACCGAGCCGCCGGTATCGGTCCCGATGGAGGCCGGCACAAGCCGCGCGCCGACGGCTGCCCCGCTGCCACCGCTGGAGCCGCCCGAGGTGCGGGCCTCATCGAAGGGATTTCGCGGCGTGCCATAGGCGGCATTGGCGGACGTCGCGCCATAGGCCAGCTCGTGCATGCCGTTCTTGCCATAGGCAATCGCGCCAGCCTTCAGAAGCCGGGCCGCGACCGGCGCATCCTGCACCGGCCTAAAACTGCGAAGCGCTGGCGTTCCGCCCGTCGTAACATAGCCGGCGATATTGATGTTGTCCTTGAAGGCGATGGGCAGGCCATGCAACGGCCCCCGCAACCGTCCTGTTGCCCGCTCCGCATCCGCCTGACGCGCATCCCGAAGCACCCGATCCTGGTCAAGCGACACAAAGGCATCGATCGAGGCAAGGCTTGCCTTTCTCTTCAACAGATCGGTGACGAGTTCCTCAGCGCCGAGCATGCCCCGCGCCATGGCGGCGGAAACCTCGGTCAACGTGAATGCCTTGAGTGTCATTGTAGTGCCCGCACAAGATTTCGACATGTGAAGGGCTACCGAGATGACCGGCGTGCCACCATCCGCAATTTTGCTGGTGAATGATTGTTCTCATTAGTCCGGGCTGAGGAAAAGTCCCGTGGCTAGCGAGCCGGCACACTTTCCGGCTGGCAGGTTCATCTTAGACAAGTCGAAAACTCTTGATCTTTGGCACGTGGTTTGCTTCCATTCCTAAAAAGGGAACAAAGCGGACAAGAAGATTCCGCAATTATTGGGGGTCTCATGAGCGGGACTGCATTTGATTTGACATTCGATGAGGCCAGTCTGTTCGCGGATATTGTCGGAAGACTGACAAGCCCAGGCTCGGTGGAGATCAGGGAAACTGTCTTCCCTGACATCCTGCGCCTGATGCGGGCCGATGTATTGGCGTCATACAAATGGAACCCGAAAATAAGCTGTTATGATGAGCCGTTCGTGATCAACCAGTCCCCCGACAGCATCAAGGCTTACAGGAATTGGTTCCAGTATCGCGATCCCATGACCCGGCAATTGCGCAGCCTATGGCGTCCGGCCTATGTCGACGAAGTGATTTCAAAACCGGACTTGAGCAAGACGGAGTTCTTCAACGACTTTCTGATGAAGGACGGGCTTGATCATGGCATTAATGTCTTCCTCAAGGATAACGAACGAGCACTGGCGGATCTACGCATCTGGCGTACCAAGCGCCAACCGGACTTCGCGGACCGCGAAATCAACCTGTTAAAAGTCCTTGCGCCCCTACTCAAGCGCGCTCTGTCCGTCGCGCCTGACGTAACACTCTCCGTTCTGACCGATCGCGAGCGAGACGTCGCGCTCCTCACCGCACGCGGCTGCTCTGACAAAGACATTGCGCGCGTCCTCAACATCGGTTTTGCAACGGTGCGGACACATCTTACGCGCTGCCTTGAGAAGATGGGCTGCTCAAACAGGGCGGAACTCGCCGCCCGCGTCACAAGACTTTCGCAATAAATGGAAGGACCAGCCAACAAGGCGACCTTTCAAATCGCAGCGCTCCACTGATAGCGTTTTGTCAAAGTGGAAATCTCGTGAACGAGCGCTTGTGGAAGCTCTTGAAGGAGATTTTAC
Organism: Rhizobium sp. No.120; assembly: GCF_054558365.1. NCBI lineage: Bacteria > Pseudomonadati > Pseudomonadota > Alphaproteobacteria > Hyphomicrobiales > Rhizobiaceae > Rhizobium > Rhizobium sp. No.120. The sequence continues at coordinate 337 of NZ_BAAJNQ010000008.1, read as the reverse complement.
TGCGGCCGCTGATAAGTTCCCGCGACCGCAGCCCAGAGCGATCTGATGATTCGGATTTGCTTCGGATGAATTTGAAACAGAAGCCAAACGCTAAAAGCTGCTAGATGCTTACGCGGAGTAGCTTAATGCTGAGAAGGTCAAATTTGGGTTTTGGTTTTGGTGGCAGGATTTGAACCGTTTGTTGCTTCGAACAGTCCACTGGACTGTCCGATCGAGCTATGCTCGAGCGCGCCTCACCCTTCAGGTTATGGTGCGCAGGACGACGAGCTAGCATCGCCAGCAAAGCGGAATGCTTTGCGCCAGCGATAGGGTCTTGGCGATGTATTCAGTTGGAGAG